>CAWDMW010000001.1:0-536348 GCA_963803575.1 uncultured Alphaproteobacteria bacterium | reverse complement strand
ATGATATTGCTGCTGCTGTTGAGGGACGTATTGCTACGTACTTTGACGGGCTAGGTGAGCCTTCACTACAATATGATGGCATTAGACGCGACGTTCAGCATATTCTGGAAGAGCCAACTTCTGCGCCGCAAGTTGTGCGTGATCGTCTTGCACAAATGGATAAGGGTGCGGTGATTAGCCTGCTATCCAGTAATTCCCGTATCAGTGAAGAACAGGCTGAATCTATTGCCGATAACATCTTAATGGCGAAAGATAACGCTGTGAATACGATTGATGGCGTACAAAAAGAAGTGAATCGACGTTACCAGATGGCGCGTCGCAAGGCGGTGATTGCATCAGAGACATTACGCAAAAATGCAATTGTTGCTTCATGGTGGTTAGTAGCCAGCGCTGTTGTCAGTGCCTTTGCTTCTGTCATGGGTGCCTATCTTTCTGCGATAGCTGTATAAGCTTTAACGTCTTACAAACACTGGCTATGTTGCATTTGCACATAGCCAGTGTTTTTTTTGTTTAAAAAACGACACATTCTTATTGTGCAGCGCACAAAACCCCTTGACACAGGGTGGTTTGTCATGCATATTCATTTACAAATGGTGTGTGCAATACTTGTACATTACTTGAACCAAACCAACATTTCCTATTGGAGGAACTATCCTATGTCTGATGCATCTACAGCAAACTTTTATAAAATCTTCGGCGACTTTTCCGCGCCATCTGTTAACTTAAACGAATTCATGAATGTAGGACGTCGTAACCTTGAAGCTTATTCTGCTGCTAACCAGGTAATGCTTGAAGGTATGCAAGCGATCAATAAGCGTAGTGCTGAAGTGATTCAACACAACACTGAAAAATGCATGAGCGCATCTCGTGACCTGATGAGCAGTGCTAATGCAAGTGACGTGAATACACAAAAGCAGTCTGACATTGCTAAAGATGTGTTTGAGTCATACATCAACTCTGCACGTGAGATTTCTGAAATGGCGTCTAAGTCAGCATTTGAAGCGTTTGACGTAATCAATAAGCGCACAGCTGAAGCAATGGAAGAAACAGCACAAATCACGAAGAAAGCTGCTTAACGCAACTTTCGCATACTTTGCGTGATATAAGGGCAGTACCATATAATAATGGTGCTGCCCTTTCTTTATGTTACATCAAACTTTTCAACTGATAGAGCGCATCCAGAGCATCTCTTGGTGTCAGGCTGTCTGGATCAATCTGTTCGAGTACATCTATGGCGGGGTGTGCTTCCGGCGCTGTCACCTCTGATGCTTGTGTGTGTTGCGTAAATAATGGTAATATATCAGCTGTCAGAGAATCAGCCGGGTTGTGCTTTTGCGCTTCTAGCGTTTGCAACAATGCTTTGGCACGTTCCAGCACACTGGCGGGCAAACCAGCAAGTTGCGCTACGTGGATTCCGTAGGATTTATCTGCATTGCCAGCAATCACTTCATGCAGGAACACTACGTCTCCCTTCCATTCTTTCACCTTCATAGAATAGCATTGCAATGCGCTGAGTGTTTCTTGCAGGTGGGTTAACTCGTGGTAGTGCGTAGCGAACAGGCTGCGACAGCAGATAGTATGGTGTAGATGTTCCACCGTTGCCCACGCAATGGAAAGCCCATCATACGTTGCGGTGCCACGACCAATTTCATCCAGTATCACAAATGACCGAGCGGTGGCCTGATTCAGGATAGCCGCTGTTTCCACCATTTCCACCATAAAGGTAGACTGACCACGTGCCAGATCATCCGCAGCGCCAACACGGCTGAATAACCGATCAATCACGCCAATGGATGCACGGCTGGCCGGAACATACATGCCCGTTTGTGCCATAAGTGCAATCAGGGCATTCTGGCGCAGAAACGTACTTTTCCCTGCCATGTTGGGGCCAGTGAGCAGCCAAAGCCTGCTATCCTTAGCATCCAGATTGCAATGATTGCCGATAAATGGCGCATCACTAAAACGCTCCACTACCGGATGCCGCCCGCCTTCAATGGTAAAGCAGGTGGAATCATCCATAGATGGTTTGCAGTAATCATGCTGTATCGCCAATTCTGCCTGTGAGCTATACACATCCATTAATGCCAGCGCTCTGGCGGTGCGAATAATGCGCTCTGATTGTGCAGTAATTAAGTGCAGAAGTGTGTCATAAAGTTCTAGCTCCAGCTTTAAGGCCTGATCCGCAGAACGTAAAATCTTTTGTTCTGTTTCGCCTAAATCAACGGTGGTGTAGCGCAGGGCATCTTTCATGCTTTGACGATGAATGAATTCTGGCAAGGCTTGCGCTTCATGTCGCTTAGTGATTTCAATGAAATAGCCCAGCACATTATTGTGTTTAATTTTCAAGGTTGGTACATGGCTACGTTTAGCATATTCCGCCTGCATTGCGGCAATCACGCGGCGTGATTCATCTCGCAGTGATCGGAATTCATCCAGTGCAGCGTGGTACCCACCGGCAATAAAGTTGCCATCGCGTGCCAGTAAGGGCAACTCATCTTTTAGCGCGCAAGACAGTTCCGCCGTTAAAGGAGAATAATCGCCCAGCCCGGCAATCATCTGCTTTATCTCTGCGGGTGTATTCTCTTGTTGTAATGGAATAAATGTGCCGTAAAGCTGTGAGGCGATACATAAGCCATTCATAATAGCCAACATATCGCGGGGGCCTCCACGTCCTACATGCAGACGTCCTATAGCGCGTTCCAGATCCCCGCACGCTTTGAGTTGCTCGCGTAAATGACCGCGATCACCGTAATGGATAAACCATTCCACCGCATCCAGTCGCTGATTTATCATCGTGCTATCAGCTAAGGGCTGGCATAGGCGGGTGGCTAGCAACCGTCCTCCTGCGGGGGTGACGGTATGGTCTATGACAGACAGTAAACTACCTTTGCGCTGGCCGGACAGAGTGGTGAGCAGTTCCAGATTGCGTTGTGTAGCGGTATCCAGTTGCATCAGATGCATGGCTTGCTGTTTGCGTGGGGTGTCCAGTCGTGGCGTTGCTTCCTTTTGAGTGACGCGGATATAGTCACATAGCATCCCGCACGCCGCAATATCGGACAGGGTGAAGTCACCCCACCCATCCAGACTGGTAGTATCGTAATAGTCATGCAAGCTGCGTCTGGCGTGGGAGGCATCACTACGACTAGCTGGTAGTGTACTGATGTATTGCCGATATTCATGGCATTGCTGCATAATGGCTGCGTCATCCTGTAGTGTTTCAGGTATGACCAACTCCTTTGGCTGGAAGCGCGCAATATCTATGGCAAGGCTGGCAAGTGAAGTATCTATCGTGCCAAACTCACCTGTCGAAATATCCACCCATGCCAGACTAAGCTGACCATTTTCCTGCGCTAGCGACACTAAGTAATTCGCCTGATTGGGGGTGAGTAGTGATTCTTCTGTTAAGGTGCCTGCTGTGACAATGCGTACCACATCACGATGCACCACACTTTTATGGCCGCGTTTCTTTGCTTCCTGTGGTGTTTCCAACTGTTCGCAAATAGCGACTTTCTCACCAGCGGTGATGAGTCGCTCCAGATACGCATCTGCTGCATGATATGGCACGCCGCACATGGGTACGGCTTCCCCATGCACTTCCCCACGCTTAGTTAAGGCAATATCCAGTATGCCGGCAGCCTTATGGGCATCACTGAAAAACAGCTCGTAAAAATCTCCCATACGGTAAAATAGCAGATAGTCAGGATACTGCGCCTTGAGATCAAGATATTGCTGCATTCCGGGCGGAATAGCACGGGGTGACATTTTTGTTGTCTTTTGCGCTGTGTCAGGCATATTTTTGCTTGCATTCATAGGGGTTGTCTGCAATGGTTTACTCAAATTTTAATTAAATATCAGCATGTTGCGGTGCAATATCATTCGTTTTCAACAGGATATGTGCCGCATCGTAAAGTACTATAGCAAAGAGATGCATGATGGCAACAGAGAATGAACCAATCACCGATGAAGAAGCACTGGAATTTCACCGACGTGGTCAGCCCGGAAAAATTGCTATTCATGCAACCAAGCCACTTATCACTCAGCGTGATTTGTCGCTAGGGTATTCGCCCGGTGTTGCGGTTCCCTGCAAAGAAATTGCCCGTGATCCGGATACGTCTTACGACTATACCGCGCGTGGAAATTTTGTTGCGGTTATCTCCAACGGTACAGCGGTGCTTGGACTGGGGAATTTGGGTGCGCTGGCGTCCAAACCTGTGATGGAAGGGAAAAGCATTCTGTTTAAACGGTTTGCTGATATTGATTCCATTGATCTGGAAGTGGAAACGCAGGATGCAGAAGAATTCATCAATGCCGTGAAATTGCTTGGTGGCAGCTGGGGTGGCATTAATCTGGAAGATATTGCCGCACCAGATTGCTTCATTATTGAGCAGAAATTGCGTGAGTTGATGGACATTCCGGTGTTCCATGATGATCAGCATGGAACCGCTATCATTACGCTTGCAGGACTAATGAACGCAGCACGCGTGACAGGGCGTAAGTTTGAAGAACTGAAAGTCGTGGTGAATGGTGCGGGTGCGGCGGGCATTGCGTGTCTGGAATTGATTAAGCGCTCAGGTGTGCCACACGAGAATGTATTGCTGTGTGACCGTATGGGTGTGGTCTATGAAGGCCGTGAAGGCGGTGACATGAATCAGTGGAAAACCGCACATGCAGTTGCAACGGATCGCCGTTCATTAAAAGACGCCATGACCGATGCAGATGTATTTATTGGCCTGTCTGTTGCAGGTGCAGTAACGCCTGATTTAGTCAAGGTGATGGCAGATCAGCCTATCATTTTTGCCATGGCTAATCCGGTGCCTGAAATTATGCCGGATGAAGTGAAAGCAGTGCGCCCCGATGCCATTGTTGCAACGGGTCGCTCGGATTTTCCTAATCAGGTGAATAATGTGATGGGTTTCCCCTACATCTTCCGTGGTGCGCTGGATGTGCGTGCGAAAGAAGTGAATGAAGAAATGAAAATTGCTGCAGCTCAGGCATTGGCTGATCTGGCACGTGAAGAAGTGCCAGATGAGGTGCGCAGTGCTTATGCAGGGCGTACTATGCGCTTTGGCACAGATTATATTATCCCTACACCGTTCGATCCGCGCTTAATCTATAAAGTGCCGATGGCTGTGGCAAGAGCAGCAACCGAAACGGGCGTGGCACGTAAGCCTATCAAGAGCTTCAAAGCCTATGAGCAGGAGTTGAAAGCACGTCTTGACCCTACGGTGAACACGATGAACCGTATTTTTGATAAAGTACGCTCTACTCCACAACGCCTGATTTTTGCTGAAGGCGAGGAAGAGAAAACGATACGTGCAGCCGTTAACTGGCGTGATTACGGGTATGGTATGCCTATTTTAGTTGGGCGAGAGAAACAGATTCGCGATACTATGCACCGTATGGGAGTGGCTGATACCGATGGTATTGAAGTGACCAATGCGGCAATCAGTCAGGATGTGGATGCCTATATTGATATGCTATATGCTAAGCTTCAACGCCGTGGCTTTCTGTATCGCGATATTGTGCGTATGGTAAAAAATGACCGAAATACGTTTTCTGCCTGTATGCTGGAATGCGGCCATGGCGATGCAATGATTTCAGGGCTAACACGTAGTTATAACCGTGCATTAGATAACATTACGCGTGTGATTGACGTGAATGATGGCCAGTTCCCTATGGCAGTATCGGTCTGTGTGGCTAAAGGCCGTACAACTTTTATTGCAGATACGATGGTACAGGAATTGCCTGATCCGCAACATATGACGGATATTGCTGTACAAGCAGCTACCCTAGCCAAACGCTTTGGGCATGATCCACGCGTGGCGTTCCTGTCATTTTCTAATTTTGGGAACCCTATGCGTGAAAAATCCGTGCGTATTCGTGAAGCTGTTGCCTTAATGGACAAACGCACAGATATTGACTTTGAATATGACGGAGAAATGAGTGCCGACGTGGCGCTTAATCAGGAATTAATGTCCCTCTATCCTTTTTGCCGCCTCTCTGCTCCCGCTAACGTGTTGGTAATGCCTGCACTTCATTCTGCAAATATTGTTTCTGGCATGATGCAGGAATTAGGGAATGGTACGGTGCTAGGGCCTGTATTAATGGGGCTGGATAAGCCAGTGCAGTTGGTGCATATGAACGCCTCTGTCTCTGACATTATTAATTTGGCAGCCGTTGCAGCAATGGACGCGATTATAGCCAAAGAAGAAACGCTGGAAAAAGCTGAGTAATCGCGTTATACTTGAGAGCATAAAATCAAACATAAGGACGCATTGAACATGTCTGTGAAATCATTCTTTTATGCAATACTCTGTCTGGTTGCAATCTTGGCAATGCCTTTACACGCGCAAGAAACTCCGGTGATTATTGAGCATGAGTTACTGGAAGTGCAGCCATATGACCGACCGCTTGGTAATGAAGATGCGCCAGTAACTATGGTAGAGTACGCGTCTCTGTCCTGTTCACATTGTGCCAAAGTGCATAACGAGGTGATGCCGGAGCTGATTGAGAAGTATGTAGACACTGGCAAAGTACGCTTGCTTGTTCGTAATTTCCCGACCAACGCGCCCGCCTTGCATGGCTCTATGCTCACGATGTGCGTCAATGAGGAACAGTTTCATCCATTCTTGAAAGTGTTATATAAAACTCAATCAAAATGGGCAATGTCACTGGATTATATGGAAAGTTTGAAGACACTTGCCAGAGTCGGAGGAGTATCTGAAACGACATTTGACGAATGTATGGCAAATGAAGAGCTGGAAAAGCAAGCACTGGAAATACGCCGTACTGCTGCTGAAGCTTTGTCGATTGAAGCGACACCAACGTCGTTTATTAATGGTGAAAGATTACAGGGAAGTGCATCCAAAGAAACGTTCTTTGATCTTATAGATAAGCATCTTGCCGGACAATAATCCGCTAACACCAGAAGCCATTCAACAGCGCGCAAATGCACTGAAAAAACCGGAGACTCTAGCCGAACCAAGGGCAAAATCAGGGTATAGTGTTGTGTTGCAAATGGCCATTGAATTGCTTTGTGCATTGGCCACTGGCGGTTTTGCCGGATATTATCTGGATGAATGGTTAGATACCTCACCGGTTTTTCTGATTATATGTTTGTTATTTGGTTTTGGTGCCGGTTTCATGACTATCCTAAGGGTGAATAAAGCGCATATGGAAAAAAGTTAGAAAAATATGCTTGAAAGTTCATGAAATGCTGGACAAATGTATCAGTTTTGCGTAAATAGCATCAGCAAATAACAACTCATACGCACCTATGGCCGAAATCCACTCACCATTAGAACAGTTTAAGATTATGACCATCGCCCGGCTACCGGAGCTTGGTGGGTATAATATTGACTTTACTAACTCATCTGTTGCTATGATTCTTGCCGTCATTGCCGCTTACGGGTTTCTACGTTTTGGTATGGGACGTGCATTGGTGCCAAGCCGTATGCAGTCTATGGTTGAGTTGACCTACGAATTTATTTCCAACACGCTGAAAGAGAACACAGGAGAAGCGGGCAGGCCATTTTTTCCGTTTGTCTTCACGCTTTTCATGTTCATCATGATGTGTAACCTAATTGGCATGTTGCCCTACGCATTCACTGCGACCAGTCATATTATTGTCACATTTGCGTTAGCAGCCTTTGTGTTTGTTGGCGTTACGCTGGTGGCCATTATCAAACACGGCTCAAAATTCTTGACGTTCTTTTTGCCCGCTGGAACTCCCTGGTGGATGGCGCCACTAATGTATATTATCGAATTGTTTGCTTATATGGCACGTCCTATCAGCCTGTCGATACGTTTGGCTGCAAATATGATTGCCGGACATACCATTTTAAAAGTCTTGGCAAGTTTTGCTTTATTAATGGGCGTATTTGGTGTGCTTCCAGGTGTTTTTTTGGTGCTTTTGACTGGATTTGAGATCGGGATTGCTATATTACATGCCTATATTTTTACCGTGTTATCGTGTGTGTATCTGAATGATGCGCTACACTTGCACTAAACTACTAACAGACTGAATATCATTTTAAAGGAGATATACTATGGAAATGGAAGGATTAAAATATGTGGGTGTTGGTTTAACGTCATTCGCTATGCTAGGTGCCGCGCTAGGTGTGGCATATATCTTTGTAGCATTGTTAAACGGTATTGCCCGCAATCCGTCTGCGGAGCCAAAATTGTCAAAATACTTCATCATTGGTGCGGCACTATCAGAATTTATGGGGCTTCTGGCTGCCATCATCGCCATTCTGATTCTGTTTGTTGCGTAAAGCAGCGCTGAGGTATTTGCTGTGTCAGCTAACCAGACAATAGACGATGTAATTAAGGCTATGGATAACTCCCTTGAAATGGGGGATGTTGATCCTGCCGTCTATCAAACGGAGATAGAAGTAGAACAACCTTCTGCTTTGCCGCAGCTGGATGTGTCTACCTATTCATCGCAAATTTTCTGGTTAGTCCTGACCTTTGCTGCTCTGTATCTGCTGGTTTCACGTAGTGCGCTTCCTCGTATCCATGAAGTAGTGAGCAAACGTAAGCATTGCATTGAACGCGATATACAAAAAGCAGAACAATTATCTGATGATGCACGTAAAGCTGAAGTGTCTTACATTCAGGTTCAGCAGGATGCGCGCGACAAAGCTGATGCATTGATTAGTCAGGCATTACAGCAAGCAGAAGAAAATAAAGAGGCTCGCAATAACCAGACAGATGTGCAAATTTCTGCCATGCTATCCGAATCAGAACAGGCTTTAGTTAGCCAGCGTTTGGAAGTACAGCATAAACTGCTTTCAGTAGGTGAGGATATTGCACTAGCGCTAGTGAAGGAACTGTCTGGTACCGCTCCTGATGCAGACGCTAAGCAACTCATTTCTGCCCACATGACATCATAGGAGTTAGAATAATATGGATGAGTCGTTCGTTTATTTTCTATCAGCATTAGCCTTCGTGCTGTTCATGTATTTTCACCCTTCAGTCAGAAAATCTATCGGTGAAGCACTCGATAAGCGTGGAGACCGTATTAAGAAAGAACTTTCAGACGCAGTCAAATTGCGTGATGACGCACAGCTCATGTTGTCTGAATATGAAAGGAAGTATCGTAATATTGAGCAGGAAGCCGCCACTATTTTGGCAAACGCTCAGTCAGCTGCCGATGCAATCATTGCTCAGGCAAATGATGAGTTGCAAAAGTCCGTCGAATCACGATTGGCAGCAGCTCACAGCAAGATTCGTCGTTCGGAAGAAATGGCATTGCAGGATGTCCAAAAGCGTGTGGTTGATACGGCACTTGCGGCTGCAGAATCCGTGCTTACTAAGTCATTACAAAAAGACGCAGATAGTTCTCTGCTGCAGCTTGCCGCTAAAGACGTCAAACGTATCGTTCACTAATATACCTGCGTAGTAGTTCTTTACGGAATGGCCGTGTACTGAGTTTGACGCTAGGCATCTTAAAGAGACCCCATGCAGAACAACACTTTAATTGCGACGAAGAAATTTTGATAAATATCAATCTGGTTTAAGCGAGGGTTTCTGTTGCCCGGTACCCTCAAACCGCGTTCACTGCTGGAACTCACGCGTACCTAATTAGGCAGCTGCGCGAGCCGCTACGACGCTGTTGTCGTTAGCAGCAACAAGTGCGATATTATCGTTTGCACTTATAAAATGTAGTCCGTTACGGCGGTACAATGCCGAGTAACCAAAGTTTCTTTATTACGCCTGTCGATGCTGTGTCATCCCCGCCAAAACCTACAAATACGTTATAGGCTTAGGTGGAGATGCCGGGTACTGCCCCCGGGTCCAGTTCGCTTATTCCAAACCACAGTGTATTACCATAGTTGCACAAAGCAACATGTTCATTATGAAGTGAGAAGCGTGTAATGTCAATGCAGGATATTGGGCAAAAGAAAACCATCAACCAGTATGGTGTGATGGTAAAAATAGGTCTATAGGAAGGTGATACTTATCAGCAATCCAAACCCTATAAAGCACAGCAATATTGCCAATGCTTTGAAGAAAAATTCTAAGTTTCTATCTTTAGAATCTTGAAGTCTGGTAAATCGCCATTCATATCGCTCACCAATAGTAGCAGCAATACAAGCTACGATGAAAGACAATCCAGCTAATGTTAGGATTCCGAACATGTCGAAAAACCTTTATAATAAACAACGAAACTACTATAAAAGATTAACCGCCTAAAGTCTAGCGTTTTCCGGTCTACCCAACGTAGCGCTCTACTGCCTGAATAACGTTCTTAGCACGTAAGCCTGAGATAATATTGTTCATATGCGTATCACCACGCACTTCCACATCAACCAGAATCTCGAAGAAATCTACAGTACGGTTAATGATTTTGAGGTTATTGATGTTTCCCTGTTCCTGACTGATGACGCTAGTGAGCGTTGCAATAGAGCCACGTTCATGATTAACCGTCACTTTAATACGACCAATATAAGATTGTGCGCCATCAGAAGCATCCCATGCCACATCAATCCAGCGCTCAGGGGAATCACTGTAATTTTCCAGTGAGTCACAATCCAGCGTATGGATTGTGATGCCCTTGCCTGTGGTGACAATGCCCACAATTTTGTCACCCGGAATCGGGTGGCAGCATCCGGCAAAATGAATTGCCATACCCGGCAATAAGCCTTTAATGGGCAAGCTATAGTCATCTCGTTTACGCGCGCGTCGAAGTTTAGGCAGCAGGTTCAGCCGCTTTTCTTTGGGAGCGGAGATAACAATACCCGTCACGGCTTCAAAGACTTTATTGCGCCCTAATTCGCCTTCCCCAACAGCAGCATACACATCTTCTACGGTTCGCAGTTTCAGCGTATCCAGCACCTTTTCCAGTATCTTCTCACTGAATTCACGGCTTTCTTTCTTAAATGTTTTGGCTAAAATAGATTGCCCAAGCGTGATATATTCCTGCCGCTGTTGGGTACGAATAAATTTGCGTATTTCTGAGCGTGCTTTCCCCGTGACAACGAACCGTTCCCATGCAGGGGAGGGGTGCTGCGATTTGGATGTAATGATGTCTACCTGATCGCCATTTTGCAATCGGGTTTTCAGGGGTATGATACGCCCATTGACTTTCGCACCGACGCACCGGTACCCTACACCGGAATGGACGGCAAAAGCAAAATCCACGGGCGTAGCGCCGCGTGGCAGGGCTAGAATATCCCCTTTAGGTGTAAAGCAAAACACCTGATCGTGATACATTTCCAGCTTCGTATTTTCCAGAAACTCTTCTGCATCCTCGGTTTTTTCAAGAATCTCCAGCAATTGCCGCATCCACTGGAACTGCTTGCCTTCCATAGAAAGCTGCGGCTCACCTTGTTTATACGCCCAGTGTGCCGCCACCCCGTATTCAGCAATTTCATGCATATTGTCGGTGCGGATTTGCACTTCTATGCGCTGGCGGTCAGGGCCAATTAATTCAGTATGGATGGATTGATAACCATTGGCTTTGGGAGTAGAAATATAATCTTTAAAGCGTCCGGGTATGGTGTGAAATTCATTATGCAGCACGCCCAGCACCTGATAGCATTCGGGGATGGTATGCACCATAACGCGGAATGCTACCACGTCACCTAGTTGCTCGAACGTCACGTTCTTTGATTCCATTTTGCGCCAGATGGAATAGGGGCGTTTTTGTCTGCCGCTAACCCCAACCGGCGTAACGTTATGTTGTTTCAGCAAATTGGTGATGGTTTCTTCTGTACGTTGCACTTCCTGCAACCCTTCCTGACGCAGAAACTCCATCCGGTTCATGATGGACTCTCTGGCATCGGGATAAAGCACGTTGAAGCACATGTCCTGCAATTCTTCTTTCATGTGACGCATCCCTACGCGCTCGGCTAGCGGGGCATAAATCTCTAATGTTTCGCGTGCTTTACGCTGCCGTTTATCCTCACGTTTGATATGGTGGATAGTGGACATGTTATGCAGCCGGTCAGCAAGCTTGACCACCAGCACTCGCAGGTCTTTTGACATGGCCAGCACAAGCTTACGGAAATTTTCCGCCTGAGTCGCACTCTTAGACTGAATCTCCAACCGGTTTAATTTGGTGACACCGTCTACCAGTGCCATTACTTCTGAACCAAACAGCCGCTCAATGTCTTGTAATGTTGCGTCAGTATCTTCAACGGTGTCATGCAGTAGAGCCGTAATAACCGACGCGGTATCAAGTTTTAATGTGGTCAGGTAATAGGCGACTTCTGCAGGATGAATAAAGTACGGTTCACCTGACGCGCGTGTCTGACCGTCATGCGCTTTGCGTGCAAAGCGGTAAGCCGTGTGGATGGTGTCTGCATGTACGTTCTGATCGTATAAGCGAATATTGTTGATAATATCATCAGCTGTTTTCACACTATGTCTGGCGCGCTCGTATGTAGAAGATTACCTATTGATTATAATGCACTGCATCATGCGATACAACTGCAATCCTATGGAATAAATGAGGTTATTTTTTATGAATTATTATGATAAACAGCATTACAACATTAACTGTTACGGTGTATCATTAAATAATGAAGTATCTGGAATCTATACATGATGTGCTTCCTCGCTATGAGGGATTTTTGATTGATTTATGGGGCGTTATTCATGATGGCGCGATGGCGTATCCCGGAGTTGATGAGGTGCTGCGTCTGATTCAGTCGTCAGGCAAGCGAGCAGTGCTGTTGTCTAATGCCCCCAGACGCATTGCACAAACCATCGCGAATATGGAAGATATGGGGATTACGCGTGAGTCTTACCACAATATTGTCACCTCAGGCGAAGTGACGTATCAGTATATTTCAGATAAACGCCGTAACAAAAAATGTTACTTTATTGGCTCTGGCTACGATAAAGCATTACTGCAACATATGCCGGTTCGCCTAACAGAGCAGCCCGATGATGCAGACTTTATTCTGGTTGCGGCACATTATTATGAAAATCAACCATTGTATGAGTTGAAAGAGGCATTAGAGACGATGTGCTGGCTGGATGTGCCAATGATATGTGCAAACCCGGATACCCATATTATTACGCAGGATGGAAGTGTCTATCGTTGCGCCGGAGACATTGGGAATTATTATCGCGACATTGGCGGGCAAACTCACTTCGTTGGAAAGCCTTACCCAACAGTCTACGCCAAAGCATCTGAACTGCTTGATATGCCCCTAGACGGATCTGTTCTTGCAATAGGTGATAATATGGAAACAGATATTCGCGGTGCTGATAGTCAGGGAATAGACTCGCTACTCATCACAGGAGGCATCGCTTCGGGTGAGATACACGATGCTCAGGATCGTGTCATACCCGAGAACTTCAGCAAACTAACAGACAGATACTCATTTAACCCTACCTATTATATGGAATATATAGGGAAGGGTATAGCTTAACCCGTGAGCATCAATACGCTCTAGATACTTTGATAGGGCGTTGGTTTGCCGTTTGATCCAATCACCAGATCGCCGCTTTCAAACACTGCTGCCATGTAACGTGCTTTTTCGTCCATATTGATATATAGAATGGGTCTGACTTCTTTGCCATCTACTTTAGGATATTCCGTTTTACGGCCACGCATTTCAGGGTTATTCTTACTACTCATTGTCTCGCCTTTATGGTTACATCATCTACATTTATTCAGACATTCCACATACAACACAATAAAGGTGATTGCAACCCTTAACATAAGCATGATATGATGCGGGCATGTCCGGATCGCATCGCACTCTTATCATTTGTGGCACCGCCTTTATTGTTGGCACCGCCATTCTATCACAAATATCATTGCCAGACAAACAAGCTGCTGCACCGGTAGCCAAGGTTCCTGCGACTAAGGTACAAACAGGTGATACACCGCCCACATTTGCAGCCAATGACATATTAGCCGATGCGCTGGACACGACCAGCTTGAGTGGACACTACCTAGCGGGACGCACGGCCAGCTTAAATAGCGATCATGCACGCGCTGCATATTATCTTGAAAAAGTTGTCAAAGGTGACTCGAAAGATGGTCATTACGTTGCAGGTCTGGCTATTCGCCATTATCTGGTTTCAGGTGAAGTGGATAAAGCAGTTAATCTGGTAAAAGAAGTCAAGCATGTGCAGCGCTTACGACCACTTGAGCTGGTGCTGGTGGTAAATGCATTGAAGCAAGGGGACGTGGAGCAGGCACATCAGCGTGTGAAGGACATGGAACTGGTAGGCGTATATCAATTACTGTCTCCTTTGCTGGAAGGATGGGCAGACTATAGCGATTCTGGTAGCAGCCATTCTGTGAAGAAAGTGCATGGGTTTGAGCATCACACCTATGATATGGTGCAAAAACATCATCGGGCATTGCAACATGAATTGTCGGGAGATATTAAGAAGGCGCGCAAGTTATACGAAAATATTGCCGAGGATATGGACAGTATGCCTGATTCGTTGGGTGTGGCCGCGATTCAGTTCTTTATCCGACATGATTATACAGAGCAGGCAAAAGCGTTGCTGGTAACATTGCAAGCAAAGCATAGTAGAGACGCTTTTTGGCAACTAGGTATAGCTGAAGACTACCTAACGCAGTGGGAAGAAACGCCACTACTGACGGTTGAGTCTGTAACGGATGGTTTTGCCCAAAGTCTGGCAGATATTGGCTTGTTGCTTACTGAAGAAGGGTTGCAGGATGACGGGATTATTATGTTGCAGCTTTCCCGGTATCTTCGCCCCGACACGCCACTTGTGACAATGGCGCTGGCTGAAGCGCTGGAGCGTAGCGGTGATTATCAGCAGGCAATCGCACTTTATAGCGACGTTCAGGCTTCGTCCATGTTGCGCACATTGGCAACCCTGTATCAGGCTCGCACATATCAGGCAGCAGACGATACGGCTAAAGCACGGGAATTGTTAGACGAACTACATGCAAATGGTAAGCCAGCTTCCTATTATTTGTATGTTATGATGGCTGATATTGAACGCGTGGAAAAACGCTATCGCAAAGCAGCAAGCTATCACACGCAAGCGATAGATATGCTTGGCACACTAACAGCCAAAGACTGGCCGATATTGTATCATCGTGCCATCATGTATGATCTGGATAAACAATGGAAGAAAGCCGAGAAAGATTTAAAGGCGGCACTGGAGCTTGCACCTCAAGAACCACAATTATTGAACCATCTGGGTTATAGCTGGCTGGTGCGTGGCGAACATTTGGATGAGGCATTGGCAATGCTGGAAGAAGCATTGCAGGCAAACCCCGATGATGCACAAATTATCGACAGCTATGGCTGGGCATTATTTAAGACGGGTAAGTACGATAAGTCACTGGGGATATTAGAGAAAGCCCTGTCCATCATTCCGGCAGACCCCACAGTAAACGAGCATTACGCTGATGCTTTGTGGAAGAATGGCAGAAAGTTAGAAGCAACCTATCATTGGGAACGCGCTTTGCTGTTTGAGCCAACCGAAGATGGCGCAAAAGAGGCCATTATGCACAAATTGCGTTACGGTATGGATATTCCCGTAGGTCGTGAAACGCACCATAGCGATGTTCGATAAGCAGGATAGTCAACAGAGTTTCCATAGTTTTGCAAAGATTAATCTGTCACTACAGCTGCGTGGTAAGCGGGCAGACGGATACCATGAGCTGATAAGTTGCGTGGCATTTTGTGATGTGGGAGATATATTACACCTTACGCCCTCTGATGAATTATCATTGAAAGTAACGGGTGAGCAAGCGGGTGATTTGATGTCGTCTCACGTAAGCGATGATAACTTGGTTTTGAAGGCAGCAAATGCTTTGCGGTCTTATGCAAACACTCCTTTGAACGGGGTGAATATTATTTTGGAAAAGCACTTGCCCATTGGGTCAGGCATTGGAGGTGGTTCGGGCGATGCAGCCACAATCTTGCGTGGCCTGAATCATCTCTGGCAATGTAATCTGGATGATCGTGCATTAGCGAGCATTGGTATGACACTTGGTGCAGATGTACCGGTATGTTTGCATGGACGTGCCTGTTATATGGAAGGTATGGGGGAGAAGATAACCCCGCTGCCTGATCTGCCCGAGTTATATGCTGCATTAGTTAATCCATTGCAATCCATTGCTACGTCGGATGTGTTTGCGCAGATAAAGACGAAGGATATGACAGGATATGATGACGTAATGCCTCTGCCGTCATTGAGTCTGAACGCTATTCGTTTGATGCATAATGATATGACCCGGGTAGCAATAGCACTTTGTCCTGAAATATCAGATATCCTAGAGACGTTACATTCTCAGAAACAGGTGCTATGTGCGCGTATGAGTGGTAGTGGTGCCACATGTGTGGGATTATTTACGCATCGGATAGATGCAGAGACAGCTTATAATGTAATGAAAGACCGCTATCCAGACTATTGGGTGGCTATAGGTAAGTTACGATAACCCGTTATACGCCTTTAAAGTTTGAAGGATGAGCGCGGGATGCTTCTAAGGTTTCCGCAAAAGACTGATGTTGCCCGTTGGCCGGACGCTGCTGAAGAATCTTTTGTATGGTAGGGCTGTCTTTAGCCGGTGACGCTGACAATGCGGGTTGCTGGTGCGGTACTGTTGCTATGACAGGATGCTGCTGAACAATGGTTTGTGGGTGTGCTGCGGCAATTTGTGCCTGTGCTGAGCGTTCTTCTGCGCCAACATTGCGATTATTCTCAATGGAATTAACTGCACTTAAACCGCCACCGACAGATGCACCAATAGACACAGCCGCTGCTGTTGTAGCTAGCGCCCCAACAGTACTAACTGCCACCCCTGATCCAGCGAATACTCCAGCCAGTGCGGTTCCAAGAGTGCCAGTGCCAAATGCAGAAATAGAAGCAGCACCTAACATAACGCCCAACGCTGTTACTGCTATTCCGCCAAGCAACACAGCGGCAAAACCAATAGCAGCACCTTTCAGCGCGCCTTTCGCTGTCTCTCCCAGTACATTTACCCGTCCGCCATCTTTGGCCATAATGTTTCCCTTTAATCTTTTATGAACTATATAATACCACTACTATATGACAAGATGATGACAGTAAACCCTATAAATTGCTTGCATCGTCAGATATTGCCTAGCATGATGTTTTGGATGAACAGCAACATATGTATAGGCATTGACCCGGGACTGCGCCATACCGGATGGGGAGTGGTGCGTATCACCGGCAGTCAGTTATCGTACCTTGGCAGTGGCGTAGTTGATGTGCCAGTGATGGATGATCTGTCAAAGCGTTTGCATTGTTTGCATGAGGGTATATCTCACGTGATTACCCAATACCGGCCAGATATGGCGGCGATTGAACAAACTTTTGTTAGTAAAAATGGTGCATCCACACTGAAGCTGGGCAATGCACGTGGGGCTTTATTGCTGACGCTGGCACTGCATCATCTGCCTGTGAGTGAATATGACGCAACCTTGGTGAAAAAGTCCGTGGTTGGTGCCGGACGCGCGAGTAAAGAGCAAATCAGCCATATGATGCGTATTTTGCTGCCTGCTTGTGACAGCGAAACGTCACCGGACGCAATGGACGCTCTAGCTGTTGCGGTGACACATGCCCATCATTATAAATACGCGGCGCTGGTCTCATGATTGGGCGTCTTAGAGGATATGCAGAGCGCTACGGTGATGATAGTGTGTTGCTGGATGTGCAGGGGGTGGGGTACCATGTGTTTGTCACCACACGCACGCAAGATGCTGTTGCCCGAAACCCTAGGCAAGAAATGATGCTTTATATTGTCACTCATGTGCGTGAAGATCATTTTCACTTGTATGGCTTCACTGATGTGGCAGACAAAAACTGTTTCACGTTACTGACAACTGTGCAGGGGGTAGGCAATAAGATGGCACTGGCCGTCTTGTCACTGTTTAGCGCAACCGATATTCACAACGCCATTATGGCACAGGACACGGCTACTTTCACACGCGTGAGTGGTGTGGGCAAACGCATTGCCGAGCGTATTGTGGTGGAATTAAAAACCAAGCTGCCCGCACTACCAGTAGTATCTTCTGCAAGTTCATCCAGTGCAGCACCATCTATGGGTGATGTTACTGATACCATCATACAGGATGCCTTGCTTGCGCTGGAACAGCTTGGTTACGCACGTATGGATGCGCATCGCGTGGTTGCTATGGTGCGTCAACAACACCCTGATGCCGCATTAGATCAGATTATCACCCATAGCCTGCAACAATTGGCAGGGTAATATATGAGCGATACGTCACGTCTTTCCAGCCCGCACGCTTTGCCTGACGAACAACCCGACAAAGCCTTGCGCCCACGTTCATTTGCTGAATTTACTGGTCAATCGCATATTCGCACTAACTTAGCTATTTTTGTCAATGCTGCCAAAGCGCGGTCTGAAGCGCTGGATCACACCTTGCTTCATGGGCCTCCAGGGTTGGGGAAAACAACCCTTGCCAGTATTGTCGCGGCTGAATTGGGGGTAAGTATCCGCACAACGTCAGGCCCTTTGCTAAGTAAAGCCGGCGATTTAGCAGCCATTCTGACCAGCCTGGAAGCGCGTGACGTGTTGTTTATTGATGAAATCCACCGCCTGAACACGGCGGTAGAAGAAATTTTATACCCTGCGATGGAAGATGGCCGGCTGGATATTATCATTGGAGAAGGGGCTGCTGCACGCACGGTGCAGATTGAATTAAAGCCATTTACACTGGTGGGAGCAACCACGCGGCTAGGGCTGCTCTCTAACCCGCTGCGTGATCGGTTCGGGATTCCGCTAAGGTTACAATTTTATTCGACGCAAGAGTTGCAACATGTGGTGCTGCGCGCTGCTCAATTGTTGCAAATGCCTATGACAGAAGATGGCGTGCTGGAAGTGGCAAAACGCGCCAGAGGTACGCCGCGTATTGCGGTGCGGCTGCTTAGACGTATACGTGACATTGCCCAAATGGCCTCTCACGCAACCGTCACCCGCGCCATTGCAGATGAAGCATTAACCATGCTGGAAGTAGACGCTATAGGGTTGGATAGCGCAGACAGGCGGTATGTGTCATTCATTATCGAGCATTATCAGGGCGGAGCCGTGGGTATTGATACGATTGCTGCGGGGTTATCCGAACAACGTGACACGCTGGAAGAAACGATTGAACCCTATTTGTTGCAGTTAGGGTTTTTGCAACGCACCCCGCGCGGGCGTATCGTGACAGCTAGTGCTTACGCGCATTTAGGGTTGCAGCCACCTGTCAGCATAACGCCACCAGAACAAACTGATCTATCCGGGGAATGGTAATGACATTTTCATGGCCGGTGCGTATTTACTATGAGGATACTGATGCAGGGGGTATTGTCTATTATCCAAATTACCTGAAATATGCAGAGCGCGCCCGCACTGAATGGTTGCGAAAAATGGGCTACGATCAGCACGCATTATGGCAGAGCCACGATGTGGGGTTTGTCGTGAAGCATTGCACCACAGATTATAAGCTGCCCGCCAGACTGGATGACTTGCTTGCAGTCACGTGCGAATGCACACGGCTTTCACGCAGCAGCTTCGTCATGAAACAACAGGTCTGGCGTGATGATATGTTACTTGCTTCCATGGAAATCGTACTGGTCTGCGTTAATCGTGACATACGCCCTGTCAGGCTACCGGATGACATAAGGGCAGCATTAGAATATGTCGCGAATTAGGCAAAAAAAGGGGGATTGCGATTTTCTGATAGGTAATGAGGTATTGAGGTAAGTTACTGCAATGTAGTATGATCTTAACTTATTTTTAATAAATATGCTTAAACACACGCAACAATGTCTTGACAATCATGACAAGACTTAATATAAATTAAACTGTATTTTTTGTTACAGAGCTATGACTAACGACAATTCGGAAAATCAGGATTTTACTCCTGAAGAGATAAATAATTTTGGAAAACAGCTTGAACAAAGGGAAAATGACTCTGACGGATGGGAAAGCGAATATGGTGGTTGGGAATCTTATTCTGAACGGGGAGAAGGCAACGGGAGAGAGGGATGCGCTGGCATCTTCATCTTCTTTATTTTCACTGGTTCAGGGTTAGGCTACATTGTACACTTGCTAACCTAAAACCCACCGGCTGGCACCTTGCCAGCTTTTTTTTTGGTGAGAATTTCTTAGATTTTACGTATATAGCGTAGAAAATATGTCGTGACAAACTTTTTGAATTCTGTTACTTGTGCAATCTATACTTTAGATATGGAATTATGGGTAGAGATAAGATCAATATTCATCCAAATGATGCTCGTTATATTCCTGAGGATCCAGAAGATCTTGAGGAATATGAAGAAGAGAGTTCCGGCGAAAAAGGTGATGGATGCGCTGGCATCTTCATCTTCTTTATTTTCACTGGTTCAGGGTTAGGCTACATTGTACACCTGCTAACCTAAAACCCACTGGCTGGCACCTTGCTGGCCTTTTTTTTGTTTGAAACCTATTGCGTTATTGGGCTATTTTTGCTAGAGATAAGGCGTTATATCGTTAACTGCTTAATATAGTAGTTAGCTTCGCGTAGTGCTTAAGGTGCTATGCTGCTTCATCGAACAGTGTTCGCACTGTTCTTGTACATTTACCCCATTCATTTCTTTATGCTTGACGTATTAGTAAAAGTTTATCTGTTGAACTATCTAATTGACTACGTAGATAGATTTATTGAAAAATGTGTTTTAGAAGATTGCTGGAGGGAAGAGGCGAGGCTTGAAAAGCTCCTAAGTAAGCCTGTAGGTTTACGGCTTGGCGGTGAGATTGCGAAAGCAATATTGTTTGTAACCGTTTTTGCATCGTTGGTGTCCTATGGGGGAGTACTTCTCGTTACTTTTCCTTTAGGAATGTTTCTGATTAAACAGGAAGAGCGATGGTATCGTTACCAAAATCTTCCGGATGCCGCAGAGATGGCTGGCGAGCGTTTCGCTAACATCAAAATTTTGATAGTGAAAGCAAAAACAATGGAAGAATTTATCGAGGCCATAGAGTTTTGTGAAGACTACATAGAGCGCTTTGACATTAATTTAGACTAATACACATCCCCTCTTTACAGAGGGGATTTTTTTATGTCTTTACAGTGACGTAGCGACGTCCAGAACTTGTTTAGCGTGATCATTCACCTTCACTTTACGCCATATCTGTTGGATGGTTCCATTCTCGCCAATTAAGAACGTCGCGCGCTCTATGCCCATATATTTCTTACCATACATGCTTTTCTCTACCCATACGCCGTAACGCTGGCACAGTTCTGTTTCTTCATCTGCCAGTAAAGTTACACGTAACTCATGCTTGTCAATGAATTTCACATGAGACGCTACCGAATCCTTGGATACGCCAATCACTACCGTGTTAGCATCCGCAAACGCATCCGCCAGTGCAGTAAAGTCCTTGGCCTCTGTCGTGCATCCCGGTGTGTCATCTCTGGGGTAGAAATATAGCACCAGTTTTTTACCCGCAAACTTTTTGAGTGATACGTCACTGCCATCATGTGCCGTAAGTGTGAAATCCGGTGCTGGCTGGCCTGTGTCTAATGTCATGTATATTGCTCCTGTATCATGTCTCATATAATAGACGTGCCAACGAATCAATAGTCAACCTGTCATATAGGGGAGGTTCTTATAAAGATGATAGACCTGCGATTGCGCTCTAAGTAATTGCTGGCGCAAATGATGAAAGTTTGGGGTATGCATCACTCGTGCAAGTAAGGTTTGCAAGCCTTTGGTCAGGTTTTTGTCATCGGGCAGTTGCTCATGGCACAAACGCAGGTAACTTAACACCTGATGATAGAGTTGATATGCATCACGCAAAATGTCATGTTGCCATTCATCCAGTATTTCCTGTTCATACAGCCATTGCAGGTGATGCAGCGTAGAGGGTTTGTGCAAATGGTAATGCTGGTTATGATATTGATCTGCAAGCAAGGCTTTCACAATCCATTGTAAATCCATCATGCCACCCCATACATATTTAATGTCCCACGGGTTGGATGAAAAATACTGATCGCTGATTTTGCGCCGTGTGTCATAAATAGCGTCGCTTATCTCATTCATGGTAAAGGAAATATCCTGTGCCTGACATAATGCCTGCTCCATGGTGCCTGCTATCGCATCTGACGTATAAATAATACGTGCCTGCAATAATGCCAGATTTTCTACAATCCATGAATCTCTGGCGTAGTAAGTGGCAAAGGTATCTAGCCCCACTGCCAGCGCTCCTTGCGAACCATAGGGGCGGAGTTTCGTATCCATCTCATAGAGCGCCCCTGTTTTGGTAGGGTATGAGAGCAGATGAATCACGCGGGTGGTTAGGCGTTTATAGTAATCTTTCCAGTGTTCCTGATCTTCAGGGCTGCACTCATCTGAAATATTATAGATGCACATCACATCCAGATCTGAGCCAATCATCAACTCGCGCGTTCCTAATTTCCCCAAACCAATAATGGCAAAATGATGGTCATCATTAATGATATTGCGATGTTCCAGCTGTGATCTTGCCAGCTCCACGGCTTTCATCACCATGCTATCTGCCAGCCGTGTCAGGTAGGTAGATGTTTGTTGTGGCGACAAGATGCCACGCAGCAATGCGATACCAGCAGCAAATTCACGTTCTAACTTGAAGTTACAGAAATACTCAATCGCTTCTTCTTCATCACGAGCTAATGTCAGCTGTTCATCCAGCATGGTGTAGGCATGTTTAGCACCCCAGCTACTAATATCCAGATGCTGATCGACCAGTAAATCCAACAAATACGGGTAATAGGTCAGTTTACGTGCCAGTACAGGTGCGTTGCCGGTAATATCAGCAATGAGGGAAAGCAAATGCGGGTGTGACTGAAACAGAGAAAAAGGTTGCACGCCAATAGGTAATCCGTCCAGAAAGGCATCAAATTGACGAAAGGCACGATCCGGATCAGCGGTTTCTGCGAGGTGCTGCAAGATGACTGGCACAAGCTCGGTGAGTAATTCGCGAGCGCGCTTGGTACGTGTGCAACGTTTATCTCCGGTGTGCCACTGTCGGATGATGGTAGAGATGGCCTTGGGATTAGAGAATCCCATGCGCATCAAGTTATCAATGGTTTCACGGTCATGATCGACGCCTGTGAAAACCAATTTTCCTGCGTAGCCAAGCGGTGTGGATTCATGAAAGGTATGAATGAACACATTATGCACATAATGGAGTTGTTCCAGCAACGCTTTGGTGAAATGCCCGGTGTTAGAAACATGACAAAACTGTGCCAGCCTGTCCATGCCTTCCGGTGATGAGGGCAAGCGATGGGTTTGCTGATCCAGCCGCATTTGCAAGCGATGTTCAATCATGCGGTAAGTGTAATACGCATGCGTTAGATCATGGACAATATCGGCATCTAATAAATCGTGATCGGCTAATAATGCCAGCACCTCGCATGTGCTTTTAGCTCTGAGTGCCGGAATGCGTCCACCCCAGATGAGCTGATGAATTTGTGCTAAGAACTCTATTTCTCTAATGCCGCCATAGCCTGTTTTGATATGGTGTCCCGGCAGAGAAATGTCTGGTTCTTCTTTTGCCTGCATTTGTCGCTTGATGGACAGGATGTCTTCAATGGCGGCGTAATCCAGATGATTGCGCCAGATAAAGGGCTGCAGTGCGGTTAGAAAATGCTGGGCAGTGTCGCTGTCACCGGCGATATGGCGCGCTTTAATCATGGCGGCGCGTTCCCAGTTCTGGCCAACGCTTTCATAATAATGCGTTGCCGCACCCAGTGCCACGGCAAGTCCGGTTGAGGCAGGGTCAGGACGCAGGCGCAGATCAACGCGAAACACATACCCTTCTTCCTGACGGTCTTGCAGGAACCCCGAGAGATGACGAATCACCCGCACCGCAAACTGATTGCGCGCGGCGGGTGCCAGCATATCTAGTTTTTCGGGATCATACAGGGCAATCAAGTCAATATCGCTGGAATAATTTAGTTCATATCCCCCTAACTTGCCAAGTGCCAAAATCGTGATACCGCTTTGGGTGATGGAAGGCGGGCGCGTAATGGATGCAGGCAGAGTATGCAGATACGCATGATGCAGTGCATATGCAACACACCCGTCAGCAAAATGACTAAGTGTGCTTGTGACAGTTGCCGTGTTCCAATATTCGCTAATATCCGCCAGCGCTACCATTAGCGCGATACGTTGCTTTTGTATCCTTAGCCATGCCTGCGCCTGACTGTAAGAGGGTAACCTACCAGGAATATTGTGAATCGTGGCGATAAGCTTGGTACAATACGTATCTGCATGGCCTTCCAGAAAATGCTTTACTACTTCAGGGTGTGCAGTGATGAGCCGTGAGAGATATGGCGAATAATCCGTGATGAACGCAATAAACCCTTTTAGGCAAGGCGAGTTGTCTATCCATTCCTGCAACGCCGTATCAGCTTGCCAAACCGCTTTCCTGTCTTCGCATTCTATATATTGGTTAGCATAAACGTTAAAGCGATCAAGTGATGCAGACAGGGCAAAGCAGTGAGGTAACGTCATAGCTACCTATCATTTCATTGCTCTTTTTATATAGCAAGTAAAAGCTGATATGTATCAACGTTCCCGACCAGAGGAGCTGCCTGCATCATCACGGAAGGTGAGCGGTGTTAACTCCCCAAGTTCTTCTTGCTGAGATTGTTTGTAAGGCGGTGCGGATGCTTCAAGTCGCTGCTGCGTTTGGGCTACTAGCTGATCTAATGCATCAAATGCTTCCTGACTCATGTTAGGCTTATAAGGTGTGTCTTCCTTATAAGATGGTGAAGAAGCCTGAATATCTAACGTTGTTTGTAACGTTTGGTCTTGTAACTGTGTAAACGCTTCCTGACTCATCGGTGGTTTGTATGGCGTATCTTCGTTATACGGCGGTGAAGAAGCTTGATGCTCACGATATGTTTTTAACACATCGTCGTTTAATGTGTCGAATTCTGCCTGATCCATAGTGCATGTCCTAAAATCTCGTTATTATATAATAAACTTAGCATGAATGGTTTTTAAATACCATTGCTATTTAACGTATAGTTAGCATTTATGTGTATTTGAATGTTGGCTATCACTCTCATTATCACACCATAAAGATAATCTGGTAGCAGTAACGGAATCGTAAGGACTCTATGTTGTATCTAATAGCAGAGTATTTTACACTCAACATAATGTAACACAGACTACCTCACGAAAAGGATGCAATAGTATGGCTACGGATGACATAGCAGACGATGAAATACTGGATGACGATGATGCCCCTAAGAAAGGCAAGAAAGGCCTAATTATTATTATCCTGCTGGTTCTTTTATTGGGTGGCGCAGGGGCTGGCCTGTATTTTAGCGGGATTTTAGATGATTTGATTGACGCACCTCCCGCGGAAACTGAAGATGTGGCAGAAGACAGTGAGGCTGACAGTGCTGAAGCTTCTGAGGCCGGAACAGATGCGAAAGAAGGGGAAACGAAGGCGCCAATGGTCTATCACACCATGCCGGACTTTGTGGCAAACCTGAACCCCGGTTCCGGTAGCCCAAGTTTCATTAAAGCTCGCATCACGGTGGAAGCGCCAAGCGAGGAGACAATTATCCGGTTTCAGGCAGTGGAGCCTAAAATCCGTGATGTCATTAACACATACATCAGAGAATTACGCCCTAGCGATTTGAAAGGCTCTGCCGGAGTGTATCGCTTGCGTGATGAGTTATTAATGCGAATCAACAAGGCAATTGCGCCGGATAAAATCAATAATGTGTTATTTGAAGAACTCTTAATACAGTAGTCACGTATCAATGTTTTTGCACTCTATTATACAGTAATGAAGGACGGTAAATAATGGCAGATGAAAATGAGCAGCCAATCGACGACGCCGCGGCAGCAGATGAATGGGCGTCCATGCTGGATGGCGGAGACGATGAAGCAGGTGAGGGAGAAGGCGAAGAGGAAGAACGCGTTCTCAATCAGGATGAAATTGACCTGTTGCTTGGGTTCGATGCGAAAGCAGAGGATGAAGAAAGCAACACTGGCCTGAATGCTATTCTAGGCAAGTCACGCATGGCATATGAAAAACTGCCAATGTTAGAGATTGTTTTTGATCGCATGGTTCGAATGCTTTCCAGCTCGCTGCGTAATTTTACCTCCGACAATGTGGATGTCAGCATTGAATCCATGACGTCTCTGCGCTTTGATGAATATCTCAATTCTGTCCCATTGCCAGCATTGCTGGTGGTGTACCGCGCGGTTGAGTGGGAGAATTTCGGGCTTGTCACAGTGGATAGCTCATTGATTTACTCCATGGTGGATGTGCTGCTCGGTGGGCGAAAAGTGAACCGTGGTGTGCGGGTAGAGGGGCGCCCCTATACCACGATTGAGCAGGATCTGGTGAAGTCGATGGTAGATATTGTGCTACATGATATGAGCCAGTCGTTTGATCCTATTTCACCCGTAGCCTTTCAGTTTGAACGGCTGGAGACTAACCCCCGGTTTGCTACTATTACCCGCCCAAATAATGCCGCGTTGCTGGTGAAGTTGCAGGTGGATATGGATGAACGTAGCGGGATTATTGAGTTGCTTCTGCCACATGAGACGCTGGAGCCTATCCGTGAGTTGCTCTCACAAATTTTTATTGGCGAAAAATTTGGACAGGACACGGCGTGGGAGAGACATATGGGAGTGGAGTTGAGAAACTCCTTTGTGTCAGTCAATGCATTGCTTGATGAGAAAGAAGTGTCGCTTGGGGATCTGGCACGCTTACAGGTCGGAAGCACGATTTTACTGGATAAAGAACCTAATGATGACGTATCTGTTAAATGCGGTGACATTGTGTTGGGTCAGGCGCGTCTTGGACGTGTTGGAGATAAAATTGCTGTGTCGTTACTGGAATCAGTTAGCGCACGTATGGGGAGAAACGCATGAACGAGATTATCATTAAAATGTTTCTGGATGTATCAGTGGCAGCTATGCTATGCATCACGATTTATTATTGTATCAAACTAAACAAAAAAGTGCAGCTTTTGCAGGACTCTAAATCTGATTTAGCGCAACTCATCACCCAGTTTGATGAATCTATGCAGCAGGCAACCGTGAGCATCAATGATATTCACCGCGCAAGCAAAAAGATCAATGAGAATATTCAGGGCAAGTTGGATAAAGCGAATTACCTTGCAGATGATTTAGCGTTCATGATTGAGCGCGCCAATAAAAGCGCCGACCGGATCGAAAAGCATGTCACGCCTGGACGTATCGCAGCAAGTAACGATACAGGTGTTGCACCGCATGATGGTATCAAACAACATATGCCAACGCCAGCTAATGAACCTGCTAACCCTAAGCAGCGTTTAAAAGAAACCACCGCGCGCCTGCGCGATCGCACGAAAGCGGATGTGGATGCAACGCGCAAAGCATCGCAACGCAGCAATGCAGCAGAGCCGGAAGGCAAGAAAGGCATTGAGGCAATGATGGAGCGTATTGGCGAGATGCGTGACAATGCACCCGCCGCCAGTGTCGCGTCTCGCAATTCCTCACGTGCCCGCAATCGCAGCCGTAGCAAGTCAGAGCAGGATTTGATGGAAGCACTAAAGCGTGAAAGCAGCAAGGGGTAAGGATGTATGGCAACATTAACCAGCTTCACACGGGTACGCCTGCTGCCACTAACGATTACATCGTTATGTTTACTGCTAACTGCCAAAATGGTGGATATTTATCATCAGGGTAATGAGTTTTCCCGTATAGTGTTAGGGTATTCTGCTTACGCACAGGAAGCTGATACTGATGATACTAAGGCCGATGAGGAGATGGATGTCGCATCCATTGATCCGGCAGATGCGACTGAGCCTGTTCTCACGACAGAACAATCTGCTAGACCATCCATGAACGTCCAACAATTTTCCGATATTGAAGTCGATATTTTGCAAAGCCTGTCCAAGCGGCGCACGCAACTGGACGCGCTGGAAGAAAAAGTACGTTTAAAAGAGCATTTGCTGGAATCAACAGAAGTGCGGCTGGATGATAAAATATCGCAGATTAAAACGCTGGAAAGTACGGTGCGTGATCTGCTAAAATCATATGACAAAGAAGAAGAAGCGCAAATTCGTAGTCTGGTGAAAATTTATGAAAACATGAAACCTAAAGAAGCTGCCCGTATTTTTGATGAAATGGGTATGACGATTTTGTTGTTGGTAGTGGATCGTATGTCAGAGCGCCGCGCTGCGCCTATTTTAGCCAAAATGTCACCAACGAAAGCACGTATGTTGACAGAAGAACTGGCAGAGAATCGCAAATTGCGTGGTCAGCAGGAAGCTGAGCTAGACACCTTGTCTGGACGTCGCTAACGTGAGTCAGGAAGCACTGGCAGTATTGGACAAGGCTATGCCTGATGTGAACTATCATGAAGCTATTACTCTAAGTGGTGTTGGGAAAGTCTACCGTATCTATGACCATCCGGCAGACCGCCTGAAGCAATCCTTCATGCGTGGTCATAAGCATTATTTCACCGAGCATACGGCACTGCATCCGATAGACTTAACCATTGGAAAAGGGCAAACAGTTGGTGTGATTGGAAGCAATGGGTCAGGCAAGTCTACCTTGCTTCAACTTATCACTCGCACACTTACCCCGACTAGCGGCACCATTCATGTGCAGGGGCAGGTATCGGCTTTGCTGGAACTTGGAGCCGGATTTAACCCTGACTATAGCGGGCATGATAATATTTACCTCAATGGCAGTATCATGGGATTGTCACGCGCTGAGATTGATGCCAAATATGCAGATATTGTCACGTTTTCCGGACTGGAGCCTCGTATGTTGCAACAGGCTGTCAGTACCTATTCCAGTGGTATGTATGTCAGGTTAGCATTTGCGGTGGCGATTGCGGTCAACCCCGACATTCTCATTGTCGATGAAGCACTAGCTGTGGGTGATGAGGGGTTCCAACGCAAATGTTTTGCGCGCATACGGCAATTACAGGAACAGGGTGCAACCATCCTGTTTGTTTCTCATTCTGCCCGCGCTATAGTCGATTTATGCGATCATGCGCTTTTGCTGGATCAGGGGGAGTTGCTGATGCAGGGCAGCCCTTCAGAAGTGGTGGCATCTTACCATAAAATGCTGTTTGCTCCTGAAGAAGAACGCGCCACCGCCCGCAGTGCCATCACCGATAAACGCTTAGCACCTGCAAGCGCTGCCGCGCCAGAAACCCGCACCGAATATGCAACGAATGGTGGATATATTGAGGGTGTCAAACTATGTGATGCAGATGGGCATTCTGTCACGCTACTTATGCCAGACGAAACCTATACGCTGCATTACACATTGCACCTTAAGCGTGATGTCCAGCATTTGCGTTGCTCCATGATGGTAAAAACACTGACTGGCATAGAGCTGGCAGGCGCGCTGCAACATGTGCAAAGCGATGCGTCACACATAGTGTCAGCCGGTACGCAATTGGATGTATCGTTTCAGTTTCGCTGCGTAATGGAAAAAGGCGATTATTTCATTAATGTGGGTGCGGTGGAAGAGCAAAGCGGACAATATCAGTTTATTCACCGTATTGTCGATGCATTACATATTAAAGTACAACCCAGCACAACATCCCGCACAATAGAACCGACTGGTTTTATGGATATGGGGATTGAAGGTGAAGCAATATGCTTAACATAACTAGCGATTTAATTGTTGACTAATAATATAGGGTCTAGACCCTAATATATATATATGGTACAGTAATTATGTACTTTTTCTTTCGATATATTCGAAATTAATTAAATGTCTGATAACAAAATGGATCAGTTAAACAAAGAAATTCGTGAAATGGAAAACACCTGTCAGGAAAATTATCCTGATCAGGTTGCTTTGGAAAAAGAGTTCATGTCAACTTCCAGTGAAAACCGGAAGTTTGAAATCAGAGTAAAGCTCCGAGCTTTCCAAAAGATAAAGGATGATCTAGCACGGAAGCGTGTTGAGTATCAAGAGTTGCGCCTTGCACAACTCGACGAAGATTATCCAAGTATCTAATTCCATTTCTTTTTTAAAAGCGCCCCTAAAGGCGCTTTCTTTTTATTATATCTAATGGGTTTCTACAGGCAGTAGGATTGTTACGCTTAGTCCTGTGATGTGGTCGTGACTATCGTAGCGATTACGCATTTGAATCCTGCCGCCATGTGCCTGCACAATATCGCGCGTGATGGCCAGCCCCAGCCCGGTGCCACCAGTGTCACTGTTGCGGGAATCATCTAGCCGGGTAAATGGGCGAAACACATCCTCCATTGCATCTTCAGGGATACCATTGCCTTCGTCTTCCACAGTAAGCAGCAACCATGAGCCGCTACGTTCCATGGATACATGACAGCGATGGCCGTATTTTAGTGCGTTACCGATAACATTCTCTATGGCGCGCTTCAGTTGCCATGGACGAATGGCCAGTTCAATCGTTTCAGGCAGGCTGTAAGTAATGTCGGCCATGCCTGTATGGGTGAAGCCCTGAATAATGCCACGCATCCAGCTTGCCATATCCACAATTTCATCTATTGCCCCGTCATCATTACCACGGGAATAGTCCAGATACTCCTGTAGCATCACTTCCATTTCAGTAATGTCATCATGCATTGCTTGAATATCTTCATGTTCCCCAAGCATGGCTAGTTGCAACCGCAGACGGGTGAGAGGAGTGCGCAGATCATGGGAAATACCGGTCAGCATGGCGGTACGTGTGGAAATCTGGCGAATGATCCGTGAGCGCATCACCATGAAGGCCTTTCCGGCTTTGCGAACTTCCTGCGCGCCGTGAGGTCGGTAATTCCCAATATCCTGCCCCATACCAAACCGTTCTGCGGCTGAAGCTAGTCGTGCGATAGGGCGTATCTGGTTGCGTAAGAAAACACTGGCAATGATGGTGAGTAATGCCGCTGAGCTGACAATCCACAAAACAAAAATATACGTAGTCGAACTTTCTAAGCGTTTAATGCCCACATCAATTTGAATTAATTCATCGCCCAGCACTACTTCTGTGCGGATTGCCTCGTGGTTTTCGCGCTCGTAAACATTGAAGGGGATGTCAATACGTTTGCGTAATTCTGCGACATATTGAGCGAATCGTTCGTGATGGGAGGGCGAGTCATGACGTAATGAAAGAGGGAGTAAATGTATATCCATATCCATAGATCTGGCATAGACATCTAGCGCTTCCTTGCGAAGAATAGATGGGCTGGAAGTGGCGCGGTCTATGACAACAGCAACTTCACCTGCCAATGAGGACGATAAATGCCGCTGGATATTCCCCCAGTGTCGGTCATAAAAAATAGTAATCACCAGAATCTGGGTTAAAATAGTTGGTAAGACCAGAATCATCAATGCCCGACCAAACAGGCTTTTGGGCAGCAGACTTTTTGTACGCTTAATGGCTGCAAGATAATGATGCGGTAATGACGACAGATGAAACGACATCAGGATCGCAAAATATACCCTTGTCCACGAACCGTTTGAAGATACGTTGGACGAGAGGAATTTGGTTCAATTTTACGACGGATGCGGGTAATCATGACATCAACACTACGCGAATTGATGTTTTCTTCGGCAGATCCTAATAGTTGCCCTAATGTTTCACGTGAAACACTTTCATTGATATGCTCGGCTAAGTAGCAAAGCAGGGTCATTTCACTTTCTGTCAAGTGCAGTGGTTTCCCTTGTTGCAAAAGCCGTTTCTGTTCTATATCCAGTTCGCAAGCACCAAAATGGATGGCGCTGGTTTGTAGACTTAACGGCTTAGTGCGTTGCAGGATGCGTTCAATCCGCAGTACAAGTTCACGTGGCTCAAACGGTTTTGTGAGATAATCATCTGCCCCTGACTCCAGCCCGTCAATACGCTGATGGCCTTCCCCCATGGCAGTTAACATCAGAATTGGGGTGGTGTCTTGCGCGTTGCGTAGAGATTTGGCAAATTCCAGTCCGGTTTCGCCGGGCATCATGACGTCCAGCACAATCAAGTCCACGCTACAATAGCGCAAAAAATCTCGTGCTTCTTTAGCGTGTTTGGCAGCGGTGACAATCCATTTTTGGCGCTTTAAATAACGCTCCAGCAGATTCCGCAATCGTGTATCGTCATCGACAATGAGCAGATGTGTAATGGTGGGTAACAGATCATCACCCATGGCGGCGTATCCTGATATACCATGCGCCCTGGCCGCCATGCTGTGTTTGAGAAGGGTGAAAGCCAATAATGTATGGGCTGATATCTGTTGCGGCGCACCAGTGTGGCAATGCGTTACGTAGCACTCCACCATGCCTGACACCCCCTTTACCTGTGATAACCAGTACTAGCCTGATGCGTTGTGCCGCACACTGAATAATAAAGTGACGAAACGTTTCGTGCGCGCTGGCTTGTGTCATGTCATGCAGATCAAGCGTCCGCTCTATCGGAAGTTTTTGCTGCTTGATACGGCGCAATATGTTCGTGTCAAAGGCATGTTCATGGTTAGGTTGCTGGGTGGTGAGTGCGGTCAGTGATGATGCCCCGGATGCCTGATGACGAATCGTGATGCGCTCGGGTTTTGGCAGTGGCTTAGGCGGAATGTGGGGTGAGGGATAAAGCGGTGCAACGTCTTTTACTTCACTGCGCCATATCTGTACATCTTCGGGAGTTCGGATTTGCTTAGTGCGATCAATGGGCGGAGGAAGCTCGAACCGCTCCATAGCTTAGAGTGGACGTGGCAGGAAGGTATAAAACGATACAGGCGCTTTTAATGATCCCGCCAGATTTTCCGCAGATTCGCCAATGCCTGTATATAAATCTGCTCTCAAGCCCCCTTTAATGGCGCTACCTGTATCCTGTGCAATGGTCAATTCAGATAGGTTATGCTTACCACCTGTGGTGTGAAGGTATATTGGGATACCATAGGTGAGGAAGACTGGATCAACCGCAATGGAATGCATAGGCGTTAGGTCTGAACCTTCTGCACCTTTAATATGCAGGGCATTTGGTTCAAGCGCAAAGAAGATGTAGGATGCATTGGTTTGCATGATGGTTGCTGCTTCATCAGGATGCTGCGCAAGCCAGCGTCTTAGCCATTGCATCGACATATCTTCGGGCAATACGATTCCGCGATCAATAAAATGGTGACCAATAGCCGTGTAGGGGTGTGTGTTGCGTCCGGCAAAGACAAGCTTGCGTGTGCTGCCATCAGTCAGATTCACGTAGGCTGAACCCTGAATATGTAAAAAGAACGCATCGACCGGGTTATCAAGCCAGAGGATTTCTAGTCCTTTACCTGCTAATGCACCATCATCTATGTCAGAGCGAGTATGTTGCGTCTGTTTAGAATGGTCGGGTAGGCGATAAATGGGGGTGTTATACGTTGCGTCTTTGGTAAGGCTCCCTTGCAATAGGGGCGTGTAATACCCTGTGAGTAATCCACTATGATTACCATCAACCATGGTGCGATGTGGCACAAAATACGTTTCAAAGAATGCTTTTGCCAACGCATCTTTCGTGGACTGCGCTTCCTTGCACAATCCCCACCATTGTTGCAAAGAAATCATCGTGTTGTAAGCACGAAGTGGAGCTTGTTTTGCTACGGTGCAGGACTGACGAAATGCGTGAAGTCCGCGCGATGCCTGTTCGTCAGACCATTCGGGGAGGTCATTGAACGTTACAGGAGTAAGTGATAATTCATCACGGGTGGTGGTGCTGCACGCGGTCATGAAACCTATCATGATGGTTGCAGCCAGTATATGCAAGCCTCTGGGCATTAGGTGTCAATGATCTGCCAGTTAGGGTTGGCTGATCGCAAGTCACGCTGGAATATCCATACATCTTCCACCTGTTCAATAGCAGACGTTGTGTTCTCTACCGCTACCCCTTTATCATCGCGTTCTACCTGTATCTGTTCGCTCAGGAAAAAGACGCTAATTTGTGCTTTACGGTCTTTCACCTGTACGAATTTAGGCGTTGTTTCCAAAATGGACACAAGCGTTGTTTCTGTGTAAGTAGCTTGTGCCTTGCGGGTTTTTAGGGCTTCGGCAAATTCAGCGTAAATATCTTTGGAAAGCAGAGACTTTAATGTGGGTTGGTCATCTTTTGCAAAGGCCTCAAGTACCATTTCAAAAGCTACTTTAGCACCTTCCAAAAATTCATCCATACGAAACTGTGCATCATGTTTGCGAATAGATGTCACACCGTCCTTCACATCATCAGGCAATAATTCGTCGCCCGTATCTTCTTCAGGGGGTTGCGTTGTTGCACGTTCCAGTTGCTTAGGCGTCAGTTCAATCACCTTGCTATTGCTGTCAAAGCTAGTGTCACGGGGCGTTTGCGACTCATCACGACCCACTTGTTGACCGAGTACGCCATACAGGCGCAACAGGATGAAAACGGCCACCGCCGCAAGAATGATAAGATCTGCTGACATAATAACACCGATTATAGCACAATAGGTTTAATGAATAAACTAACTTAAGCTAATTACGGCATCTGTCAATGTGTGAAGGCAGGATTCCTGAAAATAGGGAAGATTATTTTAAAAAAAGCTGGATTTTCGTGTGCGGATGCGTGATGGTGTCGCACAACTACTGTAAGTACATTGAATATATAAAGTAAATGTACTGCTTTTAAACACACTAACAAAAGTATTTTACGTTATGACTGACACTCCTTCTAATACCACTGACGATAACAAAAAAGCTGCACCACGCTTTAATTTACGTGGGCAGTATATCAAAGACCTCTCTATGGAAAACCCTCATGCACCTCAAAGCCTGATGGGGCAGAAAGAGGCACCGAAAGTGGATATGCATCTGGATATGAAAGCACGCAAGGTGCAGGAGACATTGTATGAGCTGACAATGAATTTCAATATCCAGACAAAATCTCAGGATAGCGTGCTGTTCATCATGGATCTGAAATATGCTGGCGTGTTTGAACTGGTGAATATTCCACAAGATGCGATTGATCGTGTGCTGGTGGTGGATAGTGCGTTTACGTTGTTCCCATTTGCACGCCGTGTCGTGTCTGACATTACCCGTGATAGCGGATTTCCTTCATTAGTGCTGGAGCCAATTGATTTTCTGGGCATTTATCACCGTAGGCAACAACAGGAAGCCCAGGCTGCTGGAGGTACTCAGGGAATGAAAGCGCCGGAGAATGCATTGCTTAACTAATTGTATCTAACTTACTTCAATGGCTTAGCACTAAATTAGATAACTTTTATCATGGCGTACTTATAAATATGTATAGACATATTAGCTAGTTCATAAATATTTAACTTGAGCAACATCTTTTGTTAAGTACAATAGCGCCATGTTAGACAGAAAGATTATGTTTGTTTCGCATACTGCGGAGTTAGGCGGAGCAGAAATCAAGCTTTTGACGCTGATAAAGAAGCTTTCTTTTCCTCATCATGTCGTGTTGTTTAAGGATGGAGATCTGAAAGAGGCGTTGGTTGAGCAGGGTTGCGACGTTAATATTATTGGTGTGAATGCTGCATCACGTCATATTCGTAGAAAATCATCGTTATTTGATGTTGTGCTGACGCTGCCGCACTGGTTCACTTTATTAAAGAAACTTCGTAATGCGTGTTCTGCTGGCGAGATATTAGTGCCTTTTTCCCAAAAATCATTTGTGCTATGTGCGATTCTTGGATTGATAAGGAAAAAACAGCGCTTAGTCTGGTCACTTAACGACATTCTATCAACCGAACATTTTAATCCTAACCTGATTAAGCTAGTTGTGAATCTGGCAAACCGTACGTGTGACAGGGTGATTGTTAACTCTAAAGCCGCGCGGCTAGCCTTTGTACATTCTGGCGGCAACCCTTCCTTGGTACGTATTATGTACCCTGGTGTAGAGAGTGCGCCTTTTGATGCCGTAGGTGATGAAGCAGTCGCTGCATTGCGAAAAGCACATAGTGATGGCGGAAAAGTTGTTTCTATTGTGGGGAGATTAGCCCACTGGAAGGGGCAGCACATTTTTATACGCGCACTTGCATCTATTCCTGAAGTGAAAGGATGAGTTATTGGTGGTGCGCTCTTTAATGAAGGGGCATATGAGAAAGATTTGCGTGTATTGGTCAGTAGCTCAAATCTTGACGAACTAATACATTTCTTTGGGCATCGGCAGGATGTGCAGACACTTATTGCGGCATCAGATATTATTGTACATGCATCCGTGGAAGCCGAACCGTTTGGCAAAGTGATTGTTGAAGGCATGTTTGCAAAGAAACCGGTGATTGCCACCAATCTTGGTGGAGCATTGGAAATTATTGACCATAACGTGGATGGTCTATTGGTTGAAGCGAGTAATGCTTATGCGCTTGCTGAAGCCATTAGAGGTGTTTTAAGTGACGATGAGCGCGCACAAGCCATGGCAGCACGCGGACACACCAAAGCCTGCGCTCTGTTTTCAGACGATGCTATGGTGCAGACGTTTGAAGCAATCATACAGGAAGTCATTGACCATTAAGCTTCATATGCCTCTAGCGGCAGGCCGTCAGGGTCTTCAAAGAAACAAAACCGCTTACCCGTCAACTCATCCAACCTGATAGGTTGCACCGCAATGTTGTGTTGCATCAGGTAATGTCGACATTCCTCAATATTGTTCACCGCAAAAGCCAAATGCCTTAGCCCGCACGCTTCTGGCCAGGAAGGGCGTGGTGGCGCATCTGGAAATGAAAATAACTCAATCTGGCCGCCAGCTATGGCAATATCCAGCTTCCATGACTGCCGCTTGGCTCGCCATGTTTCCGCCAGCACGACACCGCCTAGCAATTCAGTGTAAAACACTTTGGATCGTTCATAATCGCTACAGATGATGGCTGTATGATGAATCGCATGGAATAATGATGTCATTTCCTCCATATATCATAATATCGTCTTACACGACTACTTAAACTTTCTAAAGAGCTTCCCTTATGTTTATGCCCACTGCATTTTTTCAGCAATACCAGACCATCCTATGGCAACAATCCGTTGCCACTATGCAACTTAGCCTGTCAGCTATAGAAACCATTACACACCGCACCAACATGATGTTGGCTGCAAGCATGGGAACAATTCCCCTAAACCATCCTGAATTCTCCCGTATGGGACTAGAGAAAGTGCAGGCAGGAATAGATGGTAACGTGGCCATGTTTAAGGAATGGCAAAAGCATTACGTGAAAGCCGTATCCTCACCCTCATACAACGTCAATGATTTCTGGAAATCTGCGCAATCTGCATTAACTCAGACGAATGCGCTACATAATGCGGGCTTAAAACCCACTCGCACCAAAGCACAAGCGAACGCGAAACGTTTACGGCGTTCGTGAGCTTAAACTTAGCTGGTTGCTTTGCTGTTCCAGCACCCGTGACGTATATTCGCCCAATACTGCTTTGTCGGATTGCTGCGGTTGCTGTGACAGATCAATGGTTCGGTGAGCGCCGGGATTCACCCCACCCAGCTTTCGTGCATTGTCCATATTTTCTGGTGTAATCTCCGCTGTTTGGCTTGCTTGAAGATCGGTGATAATCGTGTTAAATACCGTGTTGCTATTGGCGTGTCCTGATTGCGTAGGAATCATGGTATAGCGCAATTGCTGGCTGTTAATCTCACTCGCCATCGTTTCTATTTGTGTGGTAATGTCATTAATGTGCGCTTTATCATCTGTAGCGTAAATAACATGCTCTTTGTGATGCGCAGCATTTCCCCAGCGTTGTTCATCGGTGATGACAGCCTGCAACGTATCGCGCGCTGTTCCCACCATGGCGTAACTCCCATCAGGCTTTTGCGGCAAACCATCCACTTGCATGATGACGGTGTTCTCCTGCTCGTCACGAATCTGAAGATATAAATGTCCCGGACTTAACGCTTTCCCCACCGGAATCGTTTGCGCCATCTCGATGGGTGCCTGACAGGCAACAATGCTATATCTTCCTTGAGTGTCATTTGGTGTATCTTGCATGGTTGGTTTCAGTATTTCTCTATGCTTTCAGTATGATACCAATATTATGGCATAGTTGTATAAAGGTTTCGTGACAGTATTAGGGTATATGATGATTAGACACTATCAGTTTATTAAGGTTTGATGACGGAGCATCAATAGTCATTGAAATTAGCTGCACAAAACAATAATATACATTCTGTTCATCATTGTGTTTCTTTGAAATACAATTACGCCATCTGCCAAACATTGGGATGAAGGTATCGCGTATAGTGAAGGTGAAGGGCAATGAATATCTGGTGGTGGAACATCAGAAGTTGCTGAACCGGATCGCCCGTGAACATATGGAGTTGGGAGCTACCGCCCCAGATGAATGGGAAGGAAAAGACATTGCTGTATATGGCACTCTGTTCGTCCATAAGGACAAAGCAGGGGACTATTCCAGCGGTCTGGAACTTGGCTCACCTCGTCGGGCATACAACCTGACTGGTTATAGCAATAATGATTCCACAGCCTTTCAAGGGCTGGATAACCCTATCCAGTTACTTGCAAAAGATGCGATTTCACAAGAAGACTTACCGGTCATCATGGAGCAATGTTCCTGGCGTCCGTGTAAAGTGGAGGTATACGGCACTGTGCGCCTGCTGGCGCGCGGTGACGAAGACCGCAAGCCGTTAAAGGCACTTTGTTCTCAATATCAGGAGTGGTATAAAGGTCTGCTTGACTATCGCGCTTGCGAAGTGAAAGATGACGAACCACTCTGGTTCAATGGCTCATTGCGTGTAGCCTCCATTGAGGTTGCGTACATACGGTTTGTTGAAACTGATAGCAGTTTTTCCGGTACTAACCATACTGGGAAAGACGATGCGGCGGAGAATACTACTTTAGGAGAGTTTGTAAGATTCTTCAAGAAAGTTATTGAAGAACTGCTAACATCTAATAGCTAATCGTCAGGCTAGTGGCTTTCTGCTTTACAGGAAGCCACTTTTTTTGTATAATTATGTTTATGAAAGGTTTTGATAAGATACAAGATGCTGCCGATAAGGTGTTTTGGGGAGGCATAATTGCATCGGTTGCCATGGGTGGTATGATGCTAGCTGGAATCGCCGTACCTATGGCTGCGCTAGTGGCGACTTCAGTGGTGTCTTCAGCTGCTTTAACCGTTTCTTTAAGGACAGCTTATGCTGAAAAAGCAGTTTCATGGCTATCTGGTGATAAAGAGCCGAATCAGCGTGAGCAGTCATCCCCTGCCATGGAGCCAACCTTGCAGCCAACACAGGGTTTAAGCGCATCCCCCGCACTTGCGGCGCAAGCACCTCAAACACCTCAAACACCTCAAACAGAGTATAATCCTGCAAAAGATAGTGCTACCATTCAGGGCATTATTAACAGCCGCAATGAGGCGCAGTCCTTCGCTCAAACGCTAGAGCAAGAACCCGCCATAGCCGCCCACGCCGCGCGTTAACCTGCCTAAGAGAAAACCTTTTAGTATACGTCTGGGCTGAACTATGGTATAATGTCGCTGTACTTTATTTAGACATTTTTCAATGAGTAACAATTCTAATTTGTCAACTTCGAGTGATAATAATAACGACTCTCAATCTATTGTGCCTGACCTCGTGTCGGTAGCAGGCATGACTGACAAACAACTGGACAAGTTCGTTGAAGATAACCCTAACGTTAGTATATGTGTCTCTGGCACAGTAGGTTGTGATGGGGACATAGATATGGAAACAGCTGAGGTCAACGGTTATCGTTGCCCAAAGTGCGACCAGCCAATGCCCTAAGCTTTTGCTCCTGAATAACCTCCTTTAACCCCTCTCAGGGATAAAGGAGGTTCTTTTTTAGCAATCGTGCTTAACGGCTAAACACTATAATAAAGCTGAAATTCTACCGGATGCGGTGCCTGTTCAAAGGCCAGCACTTCTTCCAGTTTCAATGCGATATAGGCATCAATCTGGTCATTGCTCATCACATCACCTTTAGTCAGAAACTCGCGATCTGCGTCCAGTGCGGCCAGTGAATCACGCAGCGATGCGGCTACGGTTGGAATATCTTTCAATTCTTCCGGCGGCAGATCATACAGATTTTTATCCATCGCTTCACCCGGATGAATCTTGTTTTCAATACCGTCAAGCCCAGCCATTAATAATGCGGCAAACATCAGGTAAGGGTTACCTGAACTATCTGGGAAACGTGTTTCAATGCGCTTTTCTTTCGGACTATTCACATATGGAATCCGCACGGATGCTGAACGGTTACGCGATGAATACGCCAGTAATACCGGTGCTTCAAACCCTGGCACTAAACGCTTGTAACTATTCGTACTACCGTTTGTGAACGCGTTTAAGGCTTTTGCGTGCTTGAAAATTCCACCAATATAATAGAGGGAGGTTTCAGACAAATCCGCATATCCGTTTCCGGCAAAGAGAGGCTTATCACCTTTCCAGATAGACTGATGCACATGCATCCCTGATCCGTTATCCTGCGCGACTGGCTTTGGCATGAAGGTAGCTGTTTTGCCATAAGATGCTGCCACTTGCTGGACGATGTATTTATACTTTTGCACGTTATCAGCCGTCAGCGTCAATGTATCAAATTTAAAGCCAATTTCGTGCTGTGCAGGTGCTACTTCGTGGTGATGCACGTAAGGCTCGATACCCACGGATTTTAGCGTGGACACCATTTCCGAGCGTATATCGTGCATCCCATCCACAGGTGATACGGGGAAGTATCCGCCTTTCACTTTCGGGCGATGTCCCATATTGCCGGTTTCATAGCTGGTGCCGGAATTTTCCGGAAATTCGCTGGAATCCAGTGCATAAAAAGCAGAGCTGGCAGTGGCATCAAAGCGTACATCGTCAAATAGGAAGAATTCCAGTTCGGGGCCAAAAAAGGCCGTATCACCAATGCCGGAATATTTCAGGTACGCTTCCGCACGTTTTGCCGTAGAGCGCGGGTCACGCATATATGGCTGGCCTGTTTCCGGCTCCAGAATGTCGCAGACGATCACCAGCATAGGCTGAGCGGCAAACGGATCAACAAATGCCGTGGTTAAGTCTGGTTTCAGAATCATATCCGATTCATTAATTGCTTTCCAACCAGCAATAGACGAGCCATCAAACATGATGCCGTCACTGAGTTTTTCTTCATCCACGGTTTCGGCAAAATACGTGGTATGTTGTGACTTTCCACGTGGATCAGTAAAACGAAAATCTACGAATTCAATATCTTCATTCTGAATAAGATCCAGAATATCCTGAGGTGATGTCATAATGTATGGCTCCTTTGTTTAAGTAATACGCAGATAATAATCTCCGTAAGCTGCGTGATTCCACACCCATTGTCAAGAGTGTTTACATGATTGCTGCCTTACAGTGCGTCACTTCCTTCTTCTCCGGTGCGAATACGAATCACGTTGTCTACAGGCAGGACGAAAATTTTGCCGTCCCCAATACGACCGGAATAGGCGGCCTCGCGAATGACGTCTACCAGACGTTCTACGTCCTCATCCTCGATAAATAATTCCAGTTTCACTTTGGGTAAAAAATCCACCACATATTCCACGGTTTTGCTGCTGTCGGTGTTACCATGCTGGCGACCATAGCCGTGTACTTCCATCAATGTAACTCCATGCACGCCGGCATCCTGCAATGCTTCTTTCACGTCATCCAGTTTGAATGGCTTAATAATGGCCTCAATTTTTTTCATCGCGTTCCTTTAATCCAGTTTGGTTGTTGCAGGTAGCATAAGGTGATAAGCGTAGCATTGCAATTCCTGCAAGTATCAATACGCACTATATAAAACCATAGGAATGACATAAGCAATTTGTTATAGTATGGCTTGATTATGACAGACACTCCCTCACGTACTCTTCACCTATTGCGCCATGGCGAGGCAGCACATGCGACCGAGCAGGTAAAGGATTATGATCGCCCGCTAACAGATACAGGCCAGCAACAGGCTTATGCGATGGCTGGTAATATTCGCAAGCTTACCTCTGGCATAGATGTCGCTTACGTTTCGACTGCTGTGCGTACGCGTGAGACAGCGCAACAATTATTGCAGGGTGAATGCGTTAAGCCCCAAAACGTCACTTATGATGATATGCTATATCTGGCGAGTACGGGTGACTTGTTGTATAAAATCAATCACTTTTCTGATGCTCATCACACTATTTTGATGGTAGGGCATAATCCCGGCTTGCAGGAGCTGGCCAGCTTACTAAGTGCAAACCATGCGTCTTTGTCCCTGCCGCCATGTGGTTTAGTGACGCTACAGTTTTGTGTTAATGGCTGGCAGGGGGTTGTTCCCGGTAGTGGGCAGTGGCTGTAAAGGGTATGTGCTTAAGGCGCGTGTTGCCTTCCTATATCTTTACATATACCCGCTGGCGCGTAATTTTTCGAAGCTGGCTTCATCGGTGTCTGCACCCATGGGACGGCCAGCGCGTTCTGAGGTGGTGGTGGTGCGAAGTTCGTCGATAATCTCTTGCAGCGTTGTGGCAACACTCGGGACTGGCCAGGTGATGCCACGTTCGCCCAGTGAACGAAAACGCATCATGTCTCCGTGAAACTCGCGCCCTTCAAAATGGTGGTAGGGTTTGGCGTAATAGAGTGGCACTACTGGGATGGATTCGCGAGATATATATTCCCATATGTCCAGCTCTGACCAGTGCAACAGCGGATGCACACGTAGTGATGTGCCGGGGGGGAAGTCTGTGTTGTAATGTCCCCAAAATTCTGCGGGCTGGTCTTTTACATCCCAGCTGGCATCTTGCGCTCGTGGGCTAAAGACGCGCTCTTTACCTCGCGTGCCTTCTTCATCCCGCCGTATGCCTGCGATAATGCCCTGAAACTGATGGGTTGCAATCACCTGTTTCAGCCCTAACGTTTTGCGTGCAGCAACACGTGTGTCATGTGGCAAAGACGGGTCTGTGTCTTCGATAGGGGGGCAGGGTTGCGTAAGTAGGGGTAGGTTCCATTCATTGACGTATGTGTCACGATAAGCATACACCTCAGACATTTCCAGTGACGTGTCGCAATGAATGAGCGGAAAGGGGATATGGCCAAAGAATGCTTTTTTCGCCAGCCAGATCATAACGGTAGAGTCTTTGCCAAATGACCATAGCATAGCGAGCTGGTCTATGGTGTGGTAAGCTTCGCGGAAGATGTGAATGCTGCGTGCTTCTAAGCGATCAAGTCTGGATAACATGACGGCATCATAGAAACCGAGCCTGTGATTGTAAAGGCAAAGCTACGATACAGGAAGGCTTGGCATTTGGCGTATATGCGCGTATAACAATGTATTATTTTACGTTGGGTGGGTAATCATGACAGGAATTGTTCAGGATGCACAATTATTTGTGTGGCTGTCTTACGCCGCTGCGCTGGCATTGCCCGGCGGGTTATGGTGGATGAGCTGGCTGAAGCATCGGCGGGTGAATCGTCAGCTGTTTCAGTTAAAGGATAAGACATAACATTAATGAAGCCACGATCCCGACGTCTCATGTTAGCACTGATTGCACTTTGTATGCTTAGTAGTGCGGCGTATTGGCTGTTTAGCAGTATGTCTTCGTATATGGTCTATTTTTATGCACCATCGGATATTATGGCATCGCCTCCACCTGAGCAGGACTATATCCGCATTGGTGGTCTGGTCGTGGATGAAAGTGTGAAAAGCGATGCCGGGGGCGTGGTATTTACCGTAACGGATAATAGCCAGAAGCTGATTGTGCGTTATAGCGGCGTGCTGCCGAGTTTGTTTCGTGAAGGGCAGGGGGTTATTGCTGAAGGATATTACCGTGATGGCGTGATGCAGGCAGATACATTGCTTGCCAAACATGATGAGTATTATATGCCGCCGGAAGTTGCCAAAACGCTACAGGACGCTGGTCACCGGGAGGCAGAGTAACATGCTTGCTGATATGGGTTCTACATTACTGTTTGCTGCTATGATGGTGAGTTTGCTGCTTATAGGATCAGGTTGTTTGCGAAAAACCACTTTTTACTGGCAGATTGTCCCTGCTCTAGCAATTACAGGAAGCCTGATTACCAGCGTTGCATTTGCTGTGCTGATTGCTGCGTTTGTAATGTCTGATTTCTCAGTCTCTACGGTCTATCTGCATTCTCATACGTTACAACCGCTGCTCTATAAAACAACAGCGAGTTGGGGAAACCATGAAGGCTCTATGTTGCTGTGGTGTTGGGTGCTTAGCATTTATACGATGATACTGGCAGTCAGGGCGCGCGCTATCCCATTGCCTGTAAAAGTACATGCGTTGCACATACTTGGTGGTATACAAACGGCTTTCATAGCATATACGCTGATGACCTCGAACCCTTTTTCTTACCTGTTTCCAACGCCCGTGGAGGGGCAGGGGTTTAATCCGTTATTGCAGGATGTAGGCTTAGCAATCCACCCGCCAATGCTTTATCTGGGGTATGTTGGATTTGCTGCCGTCTTTGCATTGTCTCTTGCATGTGTGGTGACGCAGCATCAGGATAAAGCGCTCAGTAGCGCCCTGCATCCATGGATAATGTGGCCATGGGCATTTTTGACGCTGGGTATTGGGCTTGGCAGCTGGTGGGCATATCGTGAACTGGGCTGGGGCGGCTGGTGGTTCTGGGATCCGGTAGAGAATGCCTCGCTGCTGCCATGGCTAACGGCTACTGCGTTATTTCATTCTAATGTAGTGATGCGTAAACGGGGTGCGTTGCATCGCTGGGTATTGCTACTCGCGGTGGTGACGTTTTTGCTCAGTTTACTGGGTACGTTTCTGGTACGTTCTGGCGTGCTAACGTCTGTGCATAGCTTTGCCAGTGACCCCGAGCGTGGGGTGATGTTACTGGCCATTATTGGAGTGATTACTGCTTATGCGCTCTATGTGTATTATCGCTATTATACTTCTCTTCCGCGCGTTACAGGTGCAATGCAGCTATGGTCAAAAGAAACACTGATCTTGTGTAATAACCTGCTATTGCTGGCCATGATGGTGGCGATCTTGCTGGCGATGCTCTACCCGATGTTGGTGGAGGCAGTGACAGGCACGTTGCTTAGCATTGGAGAGTCTTACTATAATCATGTAATGATAGCCTTGTCTGTTCCGTTGCTGTTGTTATGTGCGCTTAGTACCATTGTACTGTGGAACGGTACGCGCTTTCCTCACTGGCGAACGTTTTGGCCTTTTATTGTCTCTGGCGTGATAGGCATTGCTGCGATGTGCTGGTATACGCTATCTTTACCGGCATGTGCCGGATTGGTGGCTGGATTGTGGGTAATACTGGCGAATATAGCGAAAATGGTAAACAATATCCGTTTGCGTATTCCGGCCAGTCAGTGGGCAGCGATGGTGCTGGGGCATCTGGCGCTTGGCACCTTTACGATTGCTGTCACATTGTATGGCAGTTTTCACCAGTATAGCGATTTTGTCATGAAACCCGGTGAGTCTCAGAAATTTGCCGGCTACGACTTGCATTTGAAAGACATGGTTTATGGAAATGGTACGAATTATGTTACGCAAACAGGTGAAGTGGACATACAGCAGGATAACGAGCCTGTGGTAACGTTGCATCCGGAGGAACGTTATTACCCTATTGAAGAACAGTTCAGCGCAGAGACGGCGATTAAATCTTCTGTAACACATGACTTATATGCTACGTTAAAGCGGGCACCAGAGATTTTGCAACAGGATAAAGCGGAGTTCATCTTACAATTCCATGTTAATCCGGCTATAAGCTGGATATGGGCAGGATTTTTATTAGCAGGGATATCAGGAGTGATTGCGGCAATGACAAGACATACAGGGAAGCGTAGATAAATTCATGCATATACAATATCAGTGTCCAGTGGATTTTCCTTATGGATGGGAACGCACGCCCGGAGGAGTATCGGAGTATAGCCACCAATTTGCCAAAAATATGGATATTGAAGACGCGCTACGGTATCTCAAAGATGAATTGACGGCTTTGAAGGTTGAGCGTGTTATCATCAGTAGTAACTATGAATTTCTGGATCGTCCGGGTAAGCAGGGTAAACGCGGACAATCAGAGGGTGTGGCGTTGCATATGCAAAAGGGAGACATTTCTTCGCATATTGCTTGTGATAAATGGCAATCTGTTATTCAGAATGTTTATGCCCTGCATTTAGGTGTGCGGCATATGCATATGTTTGAAGAATGGGGTATTGCTTCGGCTGATTATATGCTGCAAATGTTTAATCGTGCGGAAACGTATGTACATAAGGCATCAGCAAAAGTGACAACCGCTTCGGGTCAGGAGTTGCCCGAATGGATGAATTATCTGGGTCTTGGTGAAACTGCGACAGTGCAGGACGCTAATGCTATCTACCGTCATCGCGCAAAGTTGGTGGCGCACGATGAAGATAAACTGCTTCAATTGAATCAGGCTATTGAACATGCACGAAAAGCGCTTAGTTAATCACCATGCGTCAAGCCATCCCCGGACTTATTTTTCTGCTAATTATTAGTGTATTGTTTTTCAGTGTCTATCAAAAAAACACAAAAGAAGCAGGTAGCAATTTGGTTGGGCAGGAAGTGCCAACAATTTATGCTGAGCCGATTGAGGGGCTACCAAAGATTCCCGGCAAAGCGGTTGTCTTCAAATATCAGTATGTGTTGGTAAATTTCTTTGCATCATGGTGTACGCCTTGTCTGGCTGAGCATCAATATTTGAATCAGCTTGCCAAAGATTATGATCTGAAAATCATTGGGGTTGCCTGGCGTGATTCTGCCAAGAACATCTCGAAGATGTTAAGCACACATGGTAACCCGTATAATTATGTAGGGATAGATACGCTTGATACGTCAGCCTATGCGTTTGGGGTGGCGGCACTACCTGAGAGTTTTTTGGTGGCACCGAATGGTAAAGTGATTGTGACGCATAGAGGGCCTTTAGTGCCTGACGTCATCCGTGAAAAACTGTTGCCGCATTTGCAACAGACACCTTAAAATGCGGTGTGATGCGTCCACGCCCTACTATGAACATTACGTGAGTGCGACGCAGCAATTACGTTGCCCTGTATGTGATGGGCAGCGCATTGATAGCTCGAACGCACCATTTGCTTTGACCGTTAAGCAGGATGTGTGCGAGTATATACGTCAGGGCATGACGGTGCAAGACGTTGTATTACAGATTGAAGCAGATTATGGTCAGCAACTGCGCGTATCGGACGGACTGGCGCTCTGGCCATTATGGTTGATGATTATGATGGTGTTGTGGTCTGGCATATGGCTTATCAGCCAGGCACAAAAAAAGACACCATGATAACAAAGCCTGTTTACGCAGGGTGTATTATCATGGTGCCTGAGTGTTAAATGAATGGATATTCGAAACTGGCTCCTAAGACGCTAAATTAAGGCTTGGCTCTATTTTCTCACGTTGGCTACGTATGCGATCCTGCCAGCTATCTTTGGTGTTTAAGCGATCTGTCAGGCTGGCTTCAATGGATGGCGTGTCGCCCAGAATTTCGATATTGTACTTACCCAATGCCTGCTGATTCATTCTGCCATCTTCGTGCATCAGTCCCATACCTTGCAGAAACGTATCAATCTGATGATTGCGGTTATAGATAATGAGTTTGTCCAATTCTGGCTTCTCAGTCTCACCATTATCATTTGCAGCAACGTTGCCTAGTGCTTCCATTTGCAGTGAAATAGCACCAAAAATTTCTTCATCCGTACCAATGCCACCCGGCATGAAAAGTTTGGTATGTGCGCCAAGCAGTGCATCCAGCCGGGGGATGCGGTTCCCTGCTGATTGATATGTTGATCCGGCAGGAGGCCTGCCGTTGGGACTTTCCATTTCAATCAGTGCTTCGGTGCTGTAGCTATGGAACATATCCGCTGGAATAATGTGACGCTCGGTCAGTTTATCCAACACATCGGAATGATCTGTGATGAGCGCTTCGGCATTATATCCCATGCATTGCTTGTCTGTGTCATAATAGAGATGCTGACGCAGTTCCTTTTGCAGGGATTTGGGCAGCCCAGCAAACATATCACCATGTTCCATAAGTTGATCTAAATGATACTGGATGAACCCTGTATGGGTGGCACCCATAGAACCTTCCACCTGCCCGCCACCTGACACGATACGAATCCCTTGCTCTGCCAGAAAATATCCTAGCTGGTGGGCTTCTTCTAAATCTTGCCGGCTGTTATTATTATGCCCACCGGCAACAAACACATTCATGATGTCATCGTCTGGTAGTGGATTTACTTGTGCGGATGATCCCGGCACTGCGCGTTGCTCTAACACGGTGCGTTGCTCGTGTAGCAGAGATTCCAGCTCTTCTGTCGTTTCAGCGACCATGAAGGAAAACTCCCCAATAAGGCGTCCTGATTTGCTGGATTGGCGCATCATGTCTAACGTGTGATCGAAGCCACCTGTGCGATTATCTAAGATGATAGGAGTCGTCATAGATGCAGGATCAATATCAACATTAATCATCATGTAAGTAAGCATGGGTAGGTTAGGATCCCAGATCAGCCCTTCCGGAGTTGTCTCTATGGGGTCAGATGCTAGCACCAACATATCTGAACCGTTAAGCATGTTGATGTCTGGGAAGCGCGATAGTTCTTTTAATGATGGCACGTAGGTGAGTGTGTAGTTATCTTCCTGTAAGGTCTGGATAAAATCTGGTGAGGGAAGCTCTTCCCCCTGCAACGTTGCAGGGCTGATGTACGCTATGTGAATGTCTTGTTGTTGCTCTTTTTGTGTTGACTGGCGTGTGCCAATGCCGGCTTGCAACCATTCAGTAACATCACGAATACCTGAGCTGGAAGGAAAGTCAGTGGAGGATTGTGAGAGGATGGATGGTTTAATCTCGGAATAAACACGACTGGCAGGTACACCATCTTCGTTAAGTTCCTGTTGGTAAGGTATCTGAATCATATCCAATGACACTGCTTTGCCATTGGCTGGATGTTCTGTGAGTTTGGCAAAATCCTCTCGTGACACAATAATATTCTGGTTCTTAAACTCTTTTTCAAATACCTTATTATTTTCATCGAAGGCAAATGAGTAGCGGTAAGTATTTTCGCTATGTAATTCCTCTATACCTGCTGTTTCTGCGGCGTTATAGATGATATCCATCAGTTCCACCAGTCCACCTTCCAGATGTTCCATGAATGGTTTGATGTTTGCACCCGGAAAAGACGTGTCGATTTTCTGACACAGCCATTCTTTGTCACAGTCACGGAATTTGTCTTGCAATTGCCGTTCAATGTCCGCGAAGAAAATGGACTTTTGCTGCTCTATTTCGTCACTTGTACCTGTGAGGTGATCGAAGGTCAGTTCCCAGCCTGAATCTTCTGTCATCACCACTAGGGGGATGTCGTTTGGGTTGTCCAGCGTGCCCTGGCGTAACTTGTTGCGAATGCTGGTGTTTTGTGAACGAAGCAAATCTAGGGAAGCAGAGGATTTTTCTTGTACATGCGCGCTATAGTCGCTTTCTTTTTCCGGTGTTTTGCGAGGAGCAATGCCTAAAGCACCAGAATCCGTGAAGTGGAAATTAACGCCTTGTCCGCCTTCATGGTGGGGTGAGTCATGCGTACTGAATAATGTGCGGTATTGTGAGCGTTTATCTGGCGAAGACGTCACCAGCACGACCAGACTATCTTCTAGCTCGTTGAAAAATTCCTGTTCTGTCATGGATGATGTCTGGTTTGCCATGGCAATGTTACCTGTCTATAATGTGTGAAATGTTGCCGTGAGTGATTAGTGGTTTGGGGTACATGACGCAAGTTGAATATGTAAGAAGACGTTTATCTATCGCTTGGCTGTTGCCATTATGCTGCAGCTGCGTTATGGATTAGTGGGTAAAATGAGACAGTGGAGCAGGCGTTATGCAGATTGTACCAAGTGAGCAAGGATTCCTGAAGTTGCCAGCACATGAAGCGGTAACTTACGAAGAAGCACGTACGGTGATTATTCCGTTTGGGTTGGAAGCATCTGTGAGTTATGGCAGCGGTACGGCATGTGCGCCGCAAGCGATGATTGACGCATCACCGGAACTGGAACTGTTTGATGAAGTGTTATGGTGTGAGCCTTATCATGACATCAAGCTGGTGACATTGCCCAAGCCTGATATTGCCCCCATCTTGCCTGATGCACTAGAGCAACTTGAGGGTTTGGTAGAGCAGGTGCTGCGTGATGGCAAGTTTCCCATGACATTTGGTGGGGAGCATTCCATTACCGCGGCAACCATTCGTCCGTTTGCACAGCGTCATAACGACCTTGCTATATTGCATTTTGATGCTCATGCAGATTTACGTGACGGGTATTTGGGGGAGCATTACAGTCACGCATCGGCATTGCGGCGCTGTTTGGATGATGAGGCTGTGGCGAATCAGGGGAAAGGCATTACGCTGGTATCGTGCGGTATTCGCAATATTTCTGCGCAAGAAGTGCCGTTTTACGACGCGAATCATGATCGTGTGCATATATACTGGGCAAAGGATATGGATAGTTGGGATGTCACGGAAATTGTGTCTCATCTGAAAGGGCGGCCTGTCTATCTAACCTTTGATGTGGACGGGTTTGATGCCAGTTTAATGCCTGCCACCGGTACGCCAGAGCCAGGGGGATTATTTTGGCATGATGCGATGACGATTATTACCCAAGCCATGAAAGTGTGTAATGTGGTGGGAGCAGATGTGAATGAGTTAGCACCTATCAAAGGCATGCATTCCTGCGACTTTATTGCGGCTAAGTTAGCGTATAAGATATTGTCGATGAAGTTTTGTGGTGAAGCGGTGAGGACATAAAAAGAAACAGGCTTAATTTAAGCCTGTTTTAGTTTGGATGATTGCGCAAGGTTATAGAGAATGACTTCTTTATAACCTTGCATTCTACGATATTGAAGCAATCCTTCTGTTCCAGAAAGATCATACTTAGGTAGTGTCATGACATGAGTCGTTTTAAACCCTGCCTTATTATAAAGAGCAATGGCACCATTGATACGGTTGTGCCACGTTATCAATCCGATGGCCTCTTTCGGACTGGATATTTCAACACCTTTTCGCAAAAGAATTTTGCCTAGTCCTTGGCCGCGGTATGCTGGTGAAACCATAAAAGACCATAAATAGTTACTAAATGTAATTTTAGGGTAAGTTAGGGTTTCACAGTATATGATAATTCCGGCTACAGTATTATCGTCTACTGCCATAATCATCTGCCCGTGTTCAAATAGCTTGATCGCTTTACGGCGAATATCCTCCTGTAGGAGGATGTTAGGGAAAATGTGATGGGTGCCAAAGCAATGTTGCCATAGTGACAGCACTTGCTGTTGAAGGTTTTTGTTTAACTGATCCCACTCGTAAAAAGTGATATACTGCATAAATATTGAGGCGCATGGCCTTAACTAAAGAATAGCTTACATATATCAATATCTTTATAGTTTATCAAGTATAAATTAGTGCTGTAGTGCATTCCAGAATAATGTGGCGGGTTTGCTTTGGTACAGCAGTTCCAGTGTTTTCAGGCCAGTGGGGGAAGTGACGTTAATCTCGGTTAACTTATCTCCGATTAAATCCAGCCCGACAATATGTAAGCCTTTATGTTGCATATCTGGTGCGATGCGTTCACAAATGGCTTGCTGTACCGAATTCAACGTGTGAGCGATGGGGATGCCGCCAACACGCATATTGGCGCGTATTTCTCCGGTAGCAGGGGTACGGGTGAAGGCACCCGCAATCTGGCCGTGAATGATGACTACCCGTATATCCTGATACACAACATCTGGTAAAAACGGTTGGGCGATGAGTGGTAAGTTGTCACGTTCACGGATCATTTCAAGCAGGGTTTGTGTATTGTCACCTCCTTTGCGTAGGCGCAATACTGCATGTCCACCCCATCCATAAAGTGGTTTGATGATGATGTCGTGATGTTGATGCAAGAACGCCAGAATATCATCCGAATCCGCAGAAATGAGGGTTGCTGGCATAGCGTCAGCATAATCGAGTGGTAACAGTTTTTCGCTATGGGAGCGCACAGCTGTTGGGTTGTTAATCACACGTGTCTTGCCGCCAACACGATCCAGCAGGTACGTGGTGGTGATATAGCTCATATCGAAGGGCGGGTCTTGCCGCATCAAAATGATATCCATATCAGAGAGTGCTGTGTGTGGCTGTGCATCTTCTAACTGATACCAGTGGTCGTTTTTACCAGTCAGGGTTAGCGGATACACGGTAGCACGCACGGCATTATCCTGACAACATAAGGTGGTGTGATGGTAATAATACAAACGATATCCACGTTTGACCGCTTCTTTCATGAGTACAATGGTAGAATCTCCAGCCGGATTCAGGACTGAGGGGTGATCCATCTGTATGGCAATCTTCATGATTATATTTCCCGTATGTCTTTTGTGTAATCGGTTTCGTAATGCTCATAGGCCGCAGCTAGCGTGGCAAGTCGTCCAATTAAGCCAATGCCAGTTGCATGGGAAAAAGCCTCTTCATTGAAGGATTCAAATTTCATACCGGATGCGTTCAGGCTTGCTTCATCTCCTCGTCCTTCATTGATACGCCAAAATGTACTGATGACATCACCGCCCATCATATACACCACTGGTTCTGCCGCGTGATGCTCAACCGTGTCTATGGTAGGAACGCCTTCCTGAATAATGACTTCGCTATTGGCAATGCCTTCTTTAATGACATTCATCTTATTGCGGGTTTTCTTATTCACGTCCATCACGTCGTCACTGCTGTGTGCTGTCATAATGCCCATGCCATAGGTGCCGCTATCTGCTTTGATGAACACGTAAGGCTCGCGGTCAATGCCGTATTCTGCGTATTTTTGACGAATGGCGTGGATCGTTTTATCTACGCCAATAGCCACGCATTCCAGCCCTTTGCGTTCTTTGAAATTGATCTTGCCACAATGGTGAATGGTGGTGGAAATAAGCCAGCTATCTAGCGAAAACGCATTGGCAAATTCGCGTGCCACTTGGTTGTAAGCAGTGAAATGCACGCTTTTGCGCCTACGATACCACCCCACACCGGGAGGTGGGAAAACAGGTTGCCTGGCATCGCACAGAATGGGCGGGCATCCACCGCTCAAATCGTTATTCACAAATACCATGTCCGGGACAAAGCCATGATTGGTTACTAATGTGGTGCCGTCCAGCTTAATGCTGTGTGCGGTGATGATTTCACCTTGCGTTGTTTCCAGATCAAAGGTTTCGCCTTCTGGCAGGTCAAAACGCCCGATAGCAACCTCTACGCCTGCTTTCTCACAGATACTACGGATGACAGCGACATTATCTATGTAAGGTTTATTGCGTGTATGGTTTTCGACCATAATCAGGATGCGTTTGATGGCATCAGGCAACTCTGAGAGGTAGCGCGTTAATGCGGTAACTGCACGCGCTCTGCCTGCTTCAGTGACGTTGTTAAATCCTGCCGGAAACAGATTCGTATCTACTGGTGCCAGCTTAAAACCGGCATTGCGAATATCGACGGAGCTGTAAATAGGGGTCACACCACTTTGATATGCTGCTTTAAACCAGTCCTCTATCTCGCTCTTGCGTTGCGAGTAGAGTTCATTCAGGCTGGTGATGATGTGTGTCATATGATTTAAGCGGTTTGCTGTGGTGTGGATGGAGGATACCAGTCACCACAATATAGTTGTAGTAAGGTAAGAGATGCAAGGGCGGCAGTGTCGGCTCGCAAAATACGATGCCCGAGTGACAAAGGATGCATGAAGTTACATTGGTGAAATAAAGTGAATTCCTTATCCGTGAATCCGCCTTCGCACCCCACTAACACAGCCAGTGGTGGGGCTTTGTTGTCAAGTAATATGGGTGCGGGCAAACCGTTGCCGGATTCGTCACCGTAAATCAGTGGGCGCTCTTGGTTCCATTGTTCCAGCAAGCTAGCTAATGGTTGGTAAGGCAAAATATCCGGCACATCCAGCCTGCCGGTTTGCTCTGCTGCTTCCATGACGTTGGCTCTTAGGCGGTCTTCATTAACGCGTGAAACAATGGTGCGTTCCGTTTTGACTGGTGCTAAGCAAGACACCCCTAATTCTGTTGCTTTTTGTACCAGAAAGTCAATACGTCCTGCCTTAATAGGGCTAAAGACCAGCCAGATGTCTGGGCTGCTTGACTGTGGTTGAGTCTGGTGCTGGCATTGCAAGGTAACGTGTTTCTTATAGCAATGGGTTAGTGTCGCCTGCCATTCACCATCACGACCATTAAACAGCAATACATGGTCGCCAACATTTAAGCGCAGCACATGTTGCAGGTAATGCGCCTGCTTGTCTCCTGTATTGCATGATTGACCAGCAGATAATGTCTCTGTGGTATAGAGCCTGTGAATTGTCATAGCGATGAAGCATATCAATAGCTGGAAAGGTCGCCAAGTAAAAAGGTGATTATAAGTAGACGTATAGGTCGTACCTTTGATATGATGCCAAGCATGAATTACGCATTACACACCACCCCCTCTACACATAACACTGACGACATAGCTGCCTTAATGCAGCGCATGGGCAAAGACGCAAAAGCTGCCTATCGCACGCTTGCGATTGCAACAGATGCAGCAAAGAATAAGGCATTACATGCGGCGGCAGATGCGTTGGAAGCGCAGCAAGACGCTATTATGCAGGCAAACGCCAAAGATATGGTGTTTGGTCGCGAGAAGGGTTTATCTGAGGCAATGCTGGATCGGTTGATGCTGGATGAGGGGCGCATTAGCGGCATGGCAAAGGGGCTGCGAGCGATTGCCACGTTTCCTGATCCTGTGGGGCGTGAGCTGGAAGCAAGTGAGCAACCTAACGGCCTTCATATTCGTAAGGTAACGGTGCCACTGGGCGTTATTGGCATAATCTATGAATCTCGTCCTAACGTGACTGCAGATGCAGGTGGTTTGTGTATCAAGTCTGGTAATGCTGCTATTTTGCGTGGGGGATCGGAGAGTTTACATTCTTCCGGTGCTATTGTCGCATGTCTTCATGCAGGGCTGGAAGCAGCAGGGTTGCCCGCACAAGCGGTTCAACTGATTCCTACGCGGGATCGAGCCGCTGTTGGGGAATTGCTGCAAATGACGGAATATGTGGATGTGATTGTACCGCGTGGTGGCAAAGGATTAACCGAGCGTATTGCACGTGACAGCCGCATTCCAACCATTCAGCATCTGGATGGAAACTGTCATATTTATGTACATCATTCTGCAAACATTGAGAAAGCGGCGCAGGTGATACGCAATGCTAAGCTCAGGCGTACCGGCATTTGTGGTGCGACCGAATCACTGGTAATTGATGCTTCGATTGCAGACGTGGCATTACCAGCCATCCTGGACGTGTTGGAAGACGTAGATGTGCGTGGTGATGCGCGTGCCATGCAGGCAGATAGCCGCATTTCAGCAGCGCATGAGGATGACTGGGGAGAGGAATATCTGGATCGCATAGTATCGGTGAAAACCGTTGATACGCTGGAAGAAGCCATTACCCATGTAAATCATTACAGCTCGCATCACACGGATGCGATTATGGCAGAGGAGGTAGAGACAGCACAAGCGTTTCAACAGCAGGTGGACAGCGCCATTGTCATGCATAACACCTCCACCCAGTTTGCTGATGGTGGCGAGTTTGGCATGGGCGCAGAAATAGGCATCTCTACTGGCCGCTTACATGCAAGGGGACCTGTAGGATGTCAGCAACTCACTACCTATAAGTATGTCGTGGATAGCGATTATGCGGTGCGGGGGTAGTTAAGATAAAATCTTGACATCGTAAGGATTAGATGGTTCGTTGTTTGCCATACAAGCATTTCTAAAATATGGTTCTATAGATGGATAAAGTAACGGCCGACCTGATAAGAGACGTTGGAAAAGGAACGATAGGTTTAGTTGCTGGGGTATTGGTTAGTGCTGTCGCTGTGTTTTCGGTGGTTGAGTTTTCCGAATCACAAATGGACTCGCTTGTTGAAAATGCTATAAATATAAAAACACAGAAAAATGAATTGACAGAGATGAGCGAAGAGGTCGTTGATCTTAAAGACGTAGTGATAGAGCAGAAGCAAGATTTAAAGAAAATAACTGATGGATTAAAAGATATAAAGAGTAGTCTGCTTGATGGTGAAGGTAACATTGACACTGTTCAACTTGATAAGTTAAATCTTGCACTGACAAACTTTAGGCAGAATGTGGATAATGACCCTATATTAGGATTAATTCCTGAAAGTGCAGTATTGGCGTTTAACAAAGAGACGTGTCCACTAGGATGGGTAGAGTTTTCGCCTGCATATGGACGGTTTGTCAGAGGAATTGATAAATCAGGTGAATATATTGACACCGATGGACAAAGAAGTTCTGGTTCGCTGCAAGCGGATGCGTTTCAGGGGCATCGCCATGAGATGGATGCAGGCGGTTCCCCCGGTTTGGAAGACAGCTCACAGGGGGGAGGTAAGCTTGGGCGATCAGCAAGAGCGGCTTATACAAACCGAAAAACTTTTCGTGTTATGAAGCCCATCACTCATGAACATGGAAATCCTAGATATGCAGATGAAACAAGACCTAAGAATGTTGCGCTTCTTTACTGTGAGAAACTACCAATAGAACCTAAAAAATAGGAACAATCTTGTTACTCTTCAGGGTTCGAAATACTGCTAGTTTAGAATAGGTGTTTTTAATCATTATGTTGTGTTAGTTGAGACTATAAGTTATAGTATCGTCTATATTTACATTGGTATAATTTATGTCACATCCAGCCGATCAAGCCAGAATGGATCATGCCTCAACCGAGTTGCTGCATCAGATGCAGCAGGAAGCGAGTGTTTTGCGACCGGATTCTGTGGTGGTGAATGAAAAGGATGCGGCGTGGCAGCCAGATGCAACGGTATCAACGTACCAGATCAGTGTGTCTAGCGATCCGATTGCGCCACAACACAAGAGTGCGGCTATCCAGGAGCTGGAAGCCAGCTTAATGAAAATTCCGTCGATTGCCAGCCACTTTACCCGCCAGACGCATACAGCGTCTGCTCAGGAAGTGCGTACTGCATTGGCAGAAGTGATGAATGCAGAGGGCATGGACGCTCAGCAGCAACAACGTTTTTTGCAATGGCAGGGGTTGGAAAATACGGCAGATGCATTGCAGGTGCAAACCCATAGTGGTGCAGGTGGCAGTATTGCGGTGCTATCTATGCAGTTTGATGAAAAGTCCGCTACTTATGCACCCCAGATTATAGAGGAATTACAGGGGCGGGAAGCCGCATTGCAGGAAGGGCTGGCGCGTCATTTGACGAAATTGCATGATGCAAAGGGGGAGCCTTATGTTGCGTTGCAGGAAATGCTTACCATGTCTGACCCGCAACTCGTCTATCATGCAGACGCACAAAAGATGCAGCTTGAGGTTAGTTTTGACGGTGGTAATCCGCTGGCGGATATACCAGATCGTGTGCGTGAAGGTGCTATGTGTGATGCCTTAACGGACATATCCCCAACATTGCACGCACTGGCCGCAAGGCCGGAGCAGGTGCGCGAAGAGTTGTATGCGCAGTTAAGCGATCATAACGTGTTGGCACCAATATTACAGCAAAGCCAGTTTACACCCTTAGCTACGCGTTTGCCATTTCCGGATGTGCAGGTGCAGGATATTGAGGTAAAGGACGAAGCCGGAGAAGTGCAACCCCGAAGCCGCCTTAGCGTAACGCTGGAACTGCCATATCATCTGGCGCCTTCCGACATTACTAAAGACATTATCGCACGCAATCAGGAATACGCCATACCACAAACCATCATCCGCGATATGGTGCCGCCGATACGTATGATGGAAGCTGGACAGGCGGCTATGATACTCTAAACAGAGTCGGGTATTATGTCTCAGGATACCTGACTATATTGACTCTGCTTTCCAAGAGGATCTGTTTTAGTGCCTGAATGAACAAGTCCATGGGTAGCTTCCGACCCAATGATAGTGCCGCTCGCTATCTCGTCCATTCCATCTTCTTTCAATCCTTCACTGATTGTATTGAATGTAAATCCTTCCGATGTGAGCTGTGGCAAAAAGGATTTTACTTTATCTGCAATATTTAGCTCTGCGCCATCACCGCGCAATAACTTATCTCGTTCAATCACAATAGGAAAACGAGGATCGTCTTTAGGCAAGTCAGCGTTGTGCATCAACACATTGCTTCTGCCTGAACGAATCTGATTGGCTACTTCGTTTCCACCAACCCATTTTGCAGAATCGTAATCATTCGTATCTACATCCCACATGGCAATAGCTAGCCCTTCTTCTGCCAAAATCTTCTGGTATCGCTGATGGATAAATCCACCAGGTGGCCTAAAGAGTGCTACATGATAGTCTGGAAATTCTGTTTGAATAATATTTTCCAGAAACGCTTTAGATTTTTTGACATCTGTACGAATAGCGTCATCTGACTGGTTTCGTAGGTTATAGTCATGATTGGTAGAATGTACTCCGACCTCATGTCCTTCACGCACCATCCGTTTTATTAGTGCCTGTTTTTGAGGGTTATCTATCGTATCTGTGGTGATGAAAAAAGTGGCTTTTGCACCATGTTCTTTCAAGACGTCCAGTAGTTCTTCCGTTGCATGTTCTCCGCTACGTCCTTTTCCCATGATGCCATCATCAAATGACAGATAGACATCTTTCTGTGATGTATCTGCAAGTGACACATGGTTGGTAAGGTCTATATTTTTAGATACCTTGATAGGTTCGACTGCCTGTTTTGCCTCTGACTGAACTGTTTTCGGTATATTATGTTCAGGTGAATCAGTCTTATCTGGTTGTTGATCTGGCAACTGTGAAGGTGCTGGCTGCGTTTCCCCGGTTTTGCTATCATTCTGTGTAAAAATATTTGATACAAACCCTGTAAATGTTTGAGCAATTCCTTGAAGCCATTGTAATATGCCGCCCTGTTTTCCGTCTGAATTTTGTGTTAATATGAACATGCCACCGGCCAGTGCTGCAGCACCGGCGAGAATCGTGCCCATTGGGGATGACGGACGATTTGAATTATCATTTTCCATAGCTGTAAATCATAGCAGTTGTTTTTATAGTGTTATATGAAGATTATATGACGATAAAGAGAAAGCATATTATACTAGTGTCTATTGGGAAAGTAGGGTATGACATGCGATACCGTATAATGTGAGGCTTGAAGAGATGACCATGAAACATATCATGATAGGGATAGTGCTTTGTATGAGTAATGCTTCATACGTGAGTGCTGCAATGCCGGGTGAGGCCGATGGGTATCCGCGCGTGATGGCACCTATGGCTAATGCGCAAGGAACTGTGGTAGGGCAGGTTAACCTGAAGCAGGGGAAAGCCGGGTTAGTAGCGCATATTGATGTGCAGGGATTAACACCGGGGTGGCACGCCATTCATATTCATGAAACGGGGAATTGTAACGCAGACGGGTTCGCGTCTGCTGGTGGACATGCATCTGGTGAAGAAGCAAATCACACGCATCAGCATTTCGGGAAGAATCATGGCTTTTTAGAGAGCGAGGCGTACCATATTGGCGATATGCCTAATATCTGGGTGCATCATGGAGGTGCCGCGCGTGCAGATTATTTCTTGCCGGAAGCGACACTGGAAGCCATCATGGATGAAGATGGTGCCGCGGTCATTATTCATGAAAAAGCCGATGATTACGCCAGCCAGCCGAGTGGTGCTGCGGGTGCGCGAGTAGCTTGCGGTGTGTTGAAGTAAGGGTCAGCCACTCAGAGCATTGGCACGCTTTACCGCAGCATTCACTGCAACATTGAGTAAACGCTTAAACGCATCTTCATGCATCAATACGTCTAATGCCGCGGCGGTGGTACCTCCTTTGCTGGTGACACGTTCGCGTAAATCAGCTAGGCTGTGACTGTTGTGATGCAGTGCCATAGCCGCGCTCCCCTGCATGGTATGGCTGGCCAGCAACCTCGCTGTTTGCTCATCCAGCCCATGCGCTATGCCGGCCTCTACCAGCCCTTCCAGAAACAGATACATATAGGCTGGTGCGCTTCCAGCCAATGCAGTGGCACCATCTAGCTGTGCTTCATCATCCAGCCAGCAGGCCAGTCCAAGCGAAGAAAATAGGGGGGTGATGGCGTCTTTATTAAAAGGTACATCATTTGCTGCTAAGGTGGTGACGCCTTTGCCCAGTTCTACGGGAGTGTTAGGCATGGCGCGTATGATGGTTGCTTGTTGTGGCAGGTGCTGCTCATAGAACGCTATACGCAACCCTGCTGCAATAGTGATATATAGTTTCGTTTCAGGTGCATAATCTACAATTTGTGGCAGAAGCTCGGGTATCATTTGTGGTTTAACGGCTAAAATAATGCAATCCGGCTTTTCGTCTGATAAAGCAATGATATTGCTTTTCCATGACACGTTAGCATGTCGATCTATGATTTCAGGAGGCGGGGAAGGTTTGATGATGCTCAGACCACCTGTCAGCGTGTCTGTTTCCAGCCAGCGTGACACCATGGCTTGCCCCATCTTTCCACACCCGATCATTGCGATATGTTGCATGAATATGTCTCCTTAATTCTTTTATCTTTTAGTTGGCTCAGTTTACCATGACGACCTGTGAATGCAATGCACAACATAAAAAAAGCCCAGCCGACTTAGGGTTTAAGTGGCTGGGTGAGGTTTAGTTGTTCTGGCTGGGTAGGCCAGAATCAACCGGGGGTGGGGTGCTATTGTTTGGGCTTAAGGCTCCAAACAATAGTGCGCCTAAAGCAACAATAATAAACATGTTGAAAAGAGTGTTTCCAACGCCATTGCCCCCCACTTCAAGCTTTTTCTGCTCACCGTAAAGGCGAGTTTCGTCTTGGCGTCTTTGCTCGTCACGATTGTGACGCGTATTCCAAGGTGACATAATAAAACTATTACTTACTAAACTACATGGGCGCTTGCTTTTTTCGTAGAAAAAGCAGCAAAACTAAACAATAGCTTTCATTGTATCATGCTTTAACAAAGAAGGCGATGAAAATGCCGCAGCGCAACAGTACAAAAAATTAGGCTTTGCACATCCTGTGATTCTGTCCTATATTCAATGCCCCTAAGTAGTCATCTAACAGGATACATCACCCTTATGCAGCATACGCACGGCACCATCTCTATTCGCGGAGCGAAGGAACATAATCTGAAAAACGTTTCCATCGAAATTCCGCGCGGAAAATTTGTGGTGATTACGGGCTTGTCTGGTTCGGGGAAGTCCTCGCTGGCGTTTGACACGCTTTATGCAGAAGGGCAGCGGCGTTATGTGGAGTCCCTGTCCGCGTATGCGCGCCAGTTCCTGAATATTCAGGATAAGCCGGATGTGGAATCTATTGAAGGATTGTCACCTGCGATTGCGATTGACCAGAAAACCACGTCTAAAAATCCGCGTTCCACGGTCGGAACCGTGACGGAAATTTATGACTATCTGCGTTTGCTCTATGCACGCATAGGGGTGCCATATTCTCCGGCTACAGGTAAGCCAATTACGTCTATGACGGTGAGTCAAATGGTGGATAAAGTGCTGGAATTGCCTGAAGGCACTAAGATATACCTGCTTTCACCTGTGGTGCGTGGGCGCAAGGGCGAGCATGTGAAGGAACTATCTGATCTGAAACGGCGTGGTTTTACTCGTGTCAAGATTGACGGTGAAATCCATACGATGGAAGAATTGCCAGAGCTGGAACGCAACAAGAAGCATACCATTGAAGTGGTAGTAGACCGACTGGCTGTGAACGATGATCTGGGAAATCGTTTGGCGGATAGTATTGAAACGGCGATTAACATCAGTAGCGGGTTGCTCAATATTGAGATTGTGAGTCTGCCCGAAGACCATGGTACAGACCATAAAGCAGAGGATGTGATTACGCTTTCTTCTAAGTTTGCTTGCCCAGAGTCGGGTTTTACGCTGGAAGAAATTGAACCACGGTTATTTTCGTTCAATAGTCCGTTTGGTGCATGTCCTGCTTGTGACGGGATTGGGACGCAAATGTATTTTGATGAGAAGATGATTATTCCTGATCCGTCCAAAACACTCTATGATGGAGCGATTGCGCCATGGTCGCAAAGTAGTTCAAAGTATTACCTGCAAACACTGGATGGCTTGGCTACTCATTATAAGTTTAGTGTGCATGAAGCGTTTGAGGAATTGCCGAAACATATACAACAGGTGATTTTGCATGGCTCTGGCGACGAGGTAGTCAAAATTCATTACCATGATGGAGTACGCACCTATAAAAGCCAGAAACCGTTTGAAGGGGTACTGCCTAATTTGCAACGTCGCTACCGTGAGACGGATAGTGATGGAGTGCGTGATGATTTGCAGAAATATATGGATAATGCGCCTTGCGGTGTGTGTGACGGGTATCGTCTGAAACCTGAGGCTTTGTGCGTGAAAGTGGGTGGCAAACATATTGGTGAGATATGCCGTTTCTCGATTGAAGAGGCGTCACAATGGTTTAGTGAGTTGGAGCCGCGTTTAACACCCAATGAGCAGAAAATTGGTGAAAAAGTGTTGAAAGAAACACGTGAGCGTTTAGGCTTTCTGATGAATGTAGGGCTGGATTATCTGACGCTGGCGCGGTATTCCGGTACGCTATCCGGCGGGGAAGCCCAGCGGATACGGTTAGCATCACAGATTGGGTCGGGTTTGTCTGGCGTGGTATATGTGCTGGATGAGCCATCTATTGGGTTGCATCAGTGCGATAATGATCGGTTACTTGCCACGCTAGAGCATTTGCGCGACTTGGGCAATACGGTGATTGTGGTGGAACATGATGAAGACACGATGCGTCGTGCTGACTGGCTGATTGATATAGGCCCGGGTGCTGGTGTGAATGGCGGGCAGATTATTTCGCAAGGCACGCCACAAGAAGTGATGCAGGACACAAATAGCATTACCGGACAATATCTAAACGGTACGCGCCATATTGCGGTGCCGGACTCACGCCGTAAAGGATCAAAGCATAAAAGATTGAAAGTCACCGGATGTACGGCTAATAACTTGCGCAATATTGATGTGGAAATTCCATTGGGCGTGATGACGTGTGTGACAGGGGTGTCTGGTGGAGGAAAATCCAGTTTTGTGATTGAGACGCTGTATAAAGCAGCTAGTCGTCGGATTATGAATACCAAAGCGCATGCAGCGGAGCATAAGAGCATTACCGGATTGGAATATCTGGATAAAGTGATCGAGATTGACCAATCTCCTATTGGCCGTACGCCGCGTTCTAATCCAGCGACCTATACTGGTGCATTTGGCCCTATTCGTGACTGGTTCGCCGGATTACCAGATGCAAAAGCACGTGGATATAAGCCCGGTCGTTTTTCGTTTAATGTGAAAGGTGGGCGTTGTGAAGCGTGTCAGGGTGATGGGCTGATTAAAATTGAGATGCACTTTCTGCCAGATGTGTATGTGACGTGCGATGTGTGTAAGGGGAAGCGATATAATCGTGAAACGCTGGAAGTGACGTATAAAGACAAGTCCATTGCTGATGTGTTAGATATGACGGTTGACGAGGCGGTGGAGTTCTTTACCGCACAACCCTCCATTCAGGAGAAGTGCAAGGCACTGCAGGAAGTGGGGCTGGGTTATATCCGGCTTGGGCAATCGGCTACAACGTTGTCTGGCGGTGAAGCGCAGCGTATCAAGCTGGCGAAAGAATTATCTAAACGTGCGACTGGACGGACACTCTACATTCTGGATGAACCGACTACGGGACTGCATTCGGAAGATATTCGTAAACTACTATATGTGTTGCAACGTCTGGTGGATCAGGGCAATACGATGGTGATTATTGAACATAATCTGGACGTGGTGAAAGCCTCTGACTGGGTGGTCGATATTGGTCCGGGCGGTGGTGATAAAGGTGGCCATCTGGTGGTGGCTGGCACACCTGAAGTGGTGGCAAATTGTACTGATAGCCGCACTGGTGAATATCTTAAGCCGCTGTTAGAGCGTGCAAAAGCATTGAAACAGGTGGCTTAGCTTCACCAAAAAATGAGTGCCATTAGATCGCATAAAGTGTTAATGGCACTCGGGAATTGTTGCTGAAACCTGATTCCATCCACCTCAATAGTTTGCACCGTTGAAGTTTCGCTAGCATTTTTCAATCTTTAACCCTTAAAAAGTGGCGCGCCCTGTAAGAGCGCGCCACTCGTTATGTGTGAAATAATGACTTTCTAGCCATCAAATGATAGTGAAACGTCGAGTTCTTCACCATTTGATGCGGTGAATACTACTTCTTCAAATGAGAAATCACTAACTGTAGTATCAATAACCGGCTCTGATGTATCCGTGTTGCCTAAGTTAAGTAAGAAGCTTAAGTCGGTTGTGTCTTCTGTGACGACAGGTAAAACAGAGAAGCTGTCAAAGTTAAAAGAGTCTGGTAAGCTAAAGTCAACCGGTAGTGAGTTCACAACAGTATCGTTAGACTGGTTAATATCCACGTTATGCCCTGCGTAATCATCTGAAAAAGCTACGATACTACCAGAAACAGAAGCAAATCCATCGCCAGAACTAGCGTCTATTGTGCTTTGAGTGAATCCGCCGTTTGAACTTACGCTAACTGAAGTGCCTGAGTCATTCCCCGAGTCACCACCTGTAAACGCAAAAGCGTTCACTGATATTGAGGCAAAGCCCTCTCCAGAGCTTGAGCTGCTTGAACTATAACTGTAATTTTCGCCTGATCCACTGCTATTCACAGTGTTAGAGGAATAATTATAGTCCGGCTCATATGATGAAAAATCTGTTATTACAGGCGAAAAGACCACAGTCTCATTGCCTTGTAGCAGATCGAAGTTCGAATAGTTTGGTAAATTGTCTAAGTAGCTCTGTAAATTAAAGTCGCTCATGATTTATCCTGGTAGTTAGTTAATATAGAATTAAATAATATATATCACTTAAATAAAAATCAACTTTTTATTTATCGCTAGCCAGATTTATTTGCTTTCACCTTATCATGACAATCTTTTCAGACTGTAGGCTGAGTTATAAGGTATAATGACTAAATGATTACATACCACGTACGCTGTATTATGTTAAGCATTATTATGCTATGTATTGCTATTATCAGCGGCACCGCTTGTGCTGCGTCCGCAGTAAGTGATCCCTCTATCGCTCAGTTGGTGATCGACCGTAGTCATATCACGCCGGGCACCTCGTTTTGGGTAGCATTGCACATTGAACTGGATAAAGGTTGGCATAGCTATTGGCGCAATCCGGGTGACTCTGGATATGCAACTACCATGGATATAACGCTACCTGAAAGGTTTAAGCATGACGATATCGTATGGCCAGCACCTGAAGCATTTACGATGCAGGGTTTAACCAGTTATGGTTATGCACATGATGCTTGGCACTATATGAAAGTCACCCCTCCCGACATAATTGAAGATGATAAAATAGAAGTAACGGTTCGGGCTGATTGGTTGACATGTAAGGATATCTGTATTCCTCAATCAGCTGATCTTTCGCTTTATGTTCCAGTCATAGAGGTTCCCGCATCACTTGACCCGATATTTCATGAGCGTTTGCTAGACATCCCTTCATCACAGCGAACGGACGGTGAGTATACTGTCACGCAGCAATATTTATATGTTTCTTTGCCCAGACTGGCAGATACCCTGCCTGATTCTGACACATGGATGATGGTTGATCCTGATGTCATTGTGCATAATGCCACTCCGCAAATTCATGCAGAAAAAAATCGTTGGTTTGTGCGGTTTAAGTTGGCTGGTTCTAAAGAATTGCCGGATAGTATTCAGCTGCTGTGGCGTGACGGATCGGGTGTATCGTCCTATATACGTCTGCACCATGCGTTGGACATGGTCGTGCCTAAATATCCTAATAAGCAAATTCTGAAAAATTCTGACACAATATCTGAGGATACCGGGTTGTCACTTAGCATGGCTTTGGGTCTGGCATTTTTGGGTGGGCTAATCTTAAATTTGATGCCGTGTGTTTTGCCGGTGCTGTCATTAAAAATACTGCAACTCACGACCATGCACGGGCATGAGCGGCGCACGATTATTCACCATGGTGTTGCGTACACTGTCGGTGTTATCGCGAGTTTTGTAATGATTGCGGTAGCGCTTATTTCACTGCAATTGGCTGGCGCGCAAATTGGGTGGGGGTTTCAGTTGCAGTCTCCGGTAGTCGTGTCATTGCTGGCGATGATGATGTTGCTGGTTGGGCTGAATTTGTCAGGGATGTTTGAATTGCCTGTGTTATTTGGCAATACCGGGCAGCATCTCGCCTCAAAACATACGCCGTCAGGAAGTTTCTTTACAGGGATTCTGGCAGTATTAGTGGCAACACCCTGCACAGCACCATTTATGGCACCGGCTATGGGATATGCATTAACGCAACCTATACTGTATCAGCTATTGATTTTTATAGCACTAGGAGCAGGCCTGGCTGCGCCATTTTTAGGGATTACGCTGATACCATCGCTACAACGGTTTTTGCCGAAACCGGGGGTGTGGATGGTGCGCTTGCGTCAGTTTCTGGCCTTTCCGATGTATGCCACTGCGGCGTGGCTGGTGTGGGTGTTAACGCGTCAGTCTGGTGACATGGCACTATTGATATGGCTGATGTTAGCCATTGGGGTGTTGCTTGGCATCTGGGCTTTAAGCTGGATAACCAAACGTATGCCGCGCATCGCTATATGGGCGTTGCTGATTATGGTTACGATAATGTCGCTTGATAGCATTGCACGCTTGCAGGCAGTTAGCGCGTTAAACGAGCAAACCCAGCCTTTTTCAGAAACGTTGTTGGAAGATTTGCAGCGTACAGGCAAACCGGTGTTTGTCTATGCAACGGCTGACTGGTGCATTACGTGCAAGGTTAATGAGCGCATTGCACTAAACAGTGCGCGTGTGACAGAATATTTCCGCGCGCATAATGTGATGGTGTTGAAGGCCGACTGGACGCACCATGATCCGGTGATTACACGCTTTTTGAAACGTAATCAGCGTGCGGGTGTGCCGCTATATCTGTATTACCCGTCTAGTCAGGAAGCACCTATCGTGTTACCCCAATTGCTAACACCGTCTATTGTGCTAGAGCATGTACGGGGCAGTCTAAGGCCATAAAAAAATGACAGGCTAAGCTGTCATGGAGTTGGTCTAATCAATTTTAGGTTCTTCTAAATTCTCGTATACATTCTGAAAAACACGAGTGGATATTGGGCAATGAGTTTTTGTACAATAATCTCCGACCCAAACAACCTGTCTGCACTTCCGGCAGTACCGTTGGGTATTTTGTGGCGCATTTTTGTCTGCATTAACGTAGTTCTTAGGAAAACCCCAGCCCATAATAAGATGATAGGCGTTAAACCTATAATTAAAAAGCCATCTCAGGGTACGCTATGATGACTGAAAGGTCAAGAGTGTGTGAGGAGTTTCTTGTTCTACTTACTGGCTAACGTAAGGGAGCAGCGCCAGATTACGTGCGCGCTTAATAGCGGTAGAGAGTTTGCGTTGTTGTTTGGCGCTAACAGCCGTGATACGGCTTGGTAAGATTTTGCCGCGCTCAGAGATAAAGCGGCTAAGTAACTTAACGTCTTTATAGTCTACAACAGGAGCCGTGCTACCACTTAATGGGCATGAACGACGACGGCGCATAAATGTTTTGCGGTTAGCATTACCACTAAATGGGGTGGTTTTCAGTTCAGGTTTTGCAGTAGTTGAATCATTCATGAGGTAATCTCTCTTTCAAATATAAGGTAGTTATGCTGCGTCGTATTCGCGTTCATCTTCTTCGCGAATAGGGGCGGATGGTTCTTCTTCAATGCTATCAACCTTAACAGTAAGCTGACGAATAATATCTTCGTTGATACGCATGTTGCGTTCCAATTCTGTAAGCGCAGCAGGTTCTGCTTCCAGACCGAAGAACATGTAATGCCCTTTAGGAGATTTATTAATTGGATAAGCTAGTTTGCGTAATCCCCAGTTTTCCTGCTTTACCATGGTTGCGCCTTCACGCTTGGCAATGGAGGCCATTTCAGCGGTAAGGGTTTCAACTTCCTGCGGCGTTAAATCAGAACGCAGGATAAAAGTAAGTTCGTAGCACGACATGGCAGCTCATCTATACATTAATTTATATTCAAGACGTGACACCATACAGAATTATAGCTGACATGCAAGCAAAAATCACTATAGTGCGCAGCATAAAGTAACCAGATATAAGGAATGGGTTGAATGAAAAAATTGGCATGTGTATTTCCGGGGCAAGGATCGCAGGAAGTGGGAATGGGTAAGGCATTCTACGATAATTTTGCGGTAGCGAAAGCGGTTTATGACGAGGTGGATGATGCGCTAAGTCTGCATTTGTCACGCATTATGTTTGAAGGCGACGCGGATACGCTGACAGCAACGGAACATGCACAGCCAGCCATTATGTGTACGTCTATCGCTATATTGCGGGTACTGGAGGCAGAGTCTGATTTCAGCATAAAGAGTAATGCAGCTTACGCGGCAGGTCACTCGCTGGGCGAATATAGTGCATTATGTGCAGCAGGCGTGTTAGGCTTATCCGACACGGCACGCTTGCTGCGTTTGCGTGGTCGCGCCATGCAGGAAGCGGCTCCTAAAGGCTCGGGAACGATGGCGGCGTTGCTAGGGCTAGAGATTGAACAGGTGGAAACATTACTGGCGCAGGCGGATGGTGTTTGTGATCTGGCGAATGACAATGCACCCGGGCAGGTGGTAATTAGTGGTGAACGCGGGGCGGTGGAATCGGCGATGCAAGCCGCAAAAGAGGCAGGTGCCAAACGTGCGATTGAATTGAATGTCAGTGCGCCGTTTCATTCCTCACTTATTCAGGATGCGGCTATACGTATGGATGAGGCGTTGCAGGAAGTGGCGATGCATTCACCAACGGTACCGGTTATTGCTAACGTTACAGCGGAAGCGGTGACGGATGTTGATGTCATGCGTAAATTATTGGTGCAGCAAGTGACGGGGCGTGTGCGCTGGCGCGAGTCTGTAGCGTATATGGTGCGGCAAGGTGTGAGTGATGTGATGGAAATTGGCCATGGCACAGTGCTGAGTGGATTAAACCGTCGCATTGACCGAAGCATTACGTCTCATACTATCAATAAGCCAGAAGCAATAGAGACGGTGTTTTCTTCCGTAGCCTAAGATGCACTATGTCGCTTCCGGCGGTAGAATAATTGTCCGTATAGTATCCTCTTTCACGCATCATCAAAGAGGAACTTATATTTATGGCAACATCACTCTCTTCATCCGGTAGCTGGTTGCAGCGCGTATTTTCAGGCAAGCAGCAGGAAGTGCAACATAAGGCCGCACCATCATGGTATGGCGGGTTGCAAGCCTATATGCATCCGGCAGGGAAAGCCGTGTGGTCGGGGCGGGATTATGCAAAATTTGCGCAGGAAGCATATCAGCGTAATGTGGTGGCTTACCGGGCAATTGCGCTGATTGCACAGGGAATCGGTAGCCATACGTTGCTGGCATATGATGAGGCCGGGCAGAAAATGCCGCAGCATCCATTGTTGCGTTTGTTAAATCATCCGAATCCGCAACAAGGAAAAGCCACGTTTCTGGAAGCGCTGGTTAGTTATTATTTGCTCTCTGGTAATGCGTACATGCAAGCTGTGAGTGCTACAGGTGAAGTGCCGCGTGAACTGCATTTGCTGCGTCCTGATCGAGTGAAAGTGATTGCCGGCAAGCAGGGGATGCCTGCGGGGTATATATATACTGTAGACCAGCAGGAAATGACCTTTCCGGTAGATCCACTGCGTGGTACGTCACGTATTTTACATATACGGCATTTTCACCCACTGCATGACTGGTATGGGCAGGCACCGTCTGAGGCAGCGGCTTATAGCATTGACCAGCATAATCAGGCGGCGGCATGGAATCAGGGTTTGCTGCAAAATGGCGCGCGACCAAGTGGTGCGCTGGTGATGCAAATGACAGAGCAGGGCGGGCGCTTGAGTGAGGAGCAATATTCGCGTTTGAAACAACAGGTAGATACGGAATTTACTGGTGCGTCTAATGCAGGTAAACCCTTATTGCTGGAAGGAGGGCTGGAATGGAAAGAAATGAGCCTGACCCCACGCGACATGGATTTTCTCAATATCAAGCATTCCGCTGCACGCGATATTGCGCTGGCTTATGGTGTGCCACCGCAATTGCTGGGCATTCCAGGTGACAACACATACGCGAATTTGGCAGAAGCCCGCCTTGCCTTATGGGAGCAAACCATTTTGCCTATGTCGCACTTGATTCTCGGCGAGTTATGCCGCTGGTTAAATCCGCTGCTAGGTACTGATTGCCGACTGGATGTGGACATGGACAAATTGTCTGCGCTGGCACCTAAACGTCAGGCCTTGTGGAATCAGGTAAAGGATGCGGATTTTTTAAGTGACGCAGAAAAGCGTGAAATGCTGGGTTTTTCGTGAGATGAACCTTGCCAGATTACATGGTGCAGGTTATCGTCGCAGCGTGTGTGGTAACTATTCGATATATACCCTATCATTGGTGATACGGTAAAAATTGTAGGACTTGTTAAACGGCAAAATCGCTTCTATGTTAGTCCTCTATGATCTCATCAACATGCCTAATACCCTCGTAAGCTGAATGACAGAATCTTCTAAATCCGAAACACAGGAATTATGGCCTGCTTCTTTAAGCAATTATGTTAACCTGCTTCGTGGAACGTTTGACACTTTGCAAGGTATTTCAGCAGTTTCAGATGGGCAGGCGCAGGATGGAATATCTCGCATATTGAACGCAGACGGCCAGCCTTTAAGTGGTGTTTTGTGTTTTGATACGGGCAAGAAAGGTGGTGCTTCCGCAATTATCAGCTGTACGCACATGAATGAACTGGACGGACTTGCCGGACAAGCGGCATTTATGGAGTTATGGGAGCGTGGTGTACGACCGCCCTGTGGTAAAGTGTATCTTGTTTTAGGGGGAGAAGAAAGCCGCATTGCGCAAGCGTTTGATGTTATTGAAGAGGCGCGTTCATATGATGTGCCGCTTGACCTGACGGCGCTATGTAAGCTGCGTGTAACGCAGGATGGTTACAATTATAACCGTCTTTCACAGCAATTTCGTGATGAGCTAGCAGACGGTGTAACGTGTTTCGAGAACCCTCACGAACAACGCACTGCTGACCTGTTGCCTATTTTGAATGAAACTAAGGGGGCTGTAATGGGGTTGCATTGCTATTCATCGTCAGGTCCATCTATGTTCATACCATGCATCAAGGATTCCGATGCTTCAGTTAGCGATATGGGCAGTCTGATTAAATGCGAAGACATGCAAAAGGTGCTTGATACACATGAAGGCCTAACCGCTTTAATGTCGGATATGCCTGCTAATTATGTGTTTATGGACGCGCATAGCTCTATTGCTTCACGACTGTTGCCCATTGAACAGTTAGAATCTGTGCCATGTATTTATGAAGCGGGTGGCCCGGTACTGGATACTGAAGTTGGTATGAATGCAGCAAAGGCGGTCATACACTGGCAGCGTCATGTGATGCAAGCGCCTGAGATGCAGGAAGCAGCATTACAGGAACTTCCATGGTTTCATGAGACTAAACCACAACGTACTTCCACAGAACAACCCAATATCACAGCGATGACTGATTTGCAGGAGGTCTATACTCCGGCTAGTGGTGAAGTACATTATTCAGGCTTGCACGATTTGGCTAATACGGAAGGTATCACGCCAAAAGACGATATCTATATTCTTCTCAATGATCCTGAACACGTAACCTCCCTGTTTAATGGCAGGAAGCCAGACCACCGCGTAATACGCAATGCCATTGAGAGCAATACAGAACTCTTTCCCGAAATACGTGAAAAACTGTTGGGTGCCTATGAGGCGTTGGAAGATAATGATCGCATGCCAGTAGGGCTATCACGTTTGCAGTCTATGGCTACGTTACTGCGTCATGGTTCTGAGACAGATCGCCAATCGTTGATGGTAGAGAATTTCCATCGCTATCCTAGTGGCAAGACGGTCGCTGTCGGATTATTTACAGGCTATGAGATGAAAATTGACCCTGAACTTTCCGGTTTCCCTGATAATGTTGAACAAAGCCATCATTTGAAACGACAACAAGAGCCTGAACGGCTGATTACGATGTTGCCAGGCAGAATACACGTAGGGCCGGACTTTCATGGCGAGTCTTTATATATGACTCACCAGCCAGTAGCGTTGGAACGCAGTAAAAAGGCTGGTTTGGCAGTGAAGGTGATACATTCGGAACCGAACCAGCAACGGGGAGTGGGTTAATGAAGTGCTGACATATGATGTTTTTCTAGTGCTTCTTACGAAAACGTTCTATAAGTCATCAAATGAACGATAACTTTGAAATTGCGCTGATAACAGCTTCTACTGCAATAATATCCGGTTTGATCACAGCCTTTGGTTCCCATATGCTTCAGTTATCTCGCATTAAACGTGAACAAAGATTTAAAGAAAAGCAGGACAAACAAGAAAAACTTTTACAGAAAGTCGAAGAATTATATGTTTTAATTGATCAGCGTTGCTGATCTATGAAAAATGAAAAATATGCTATATTTTAGAAGATTATAGTGCTTATTTTTATTTTAAAAAACGCATAAAATGCGTAAATAAAAATAAAAAGCACTATAATTCCACTAATGATATCAATAGCTTGTGAAACATCGTGGCGCTGACCTGGCGTGATAATAAAGCGAAGTGGGTTGCCCAAAGCATCGCAAACGGCGTGGATTTTTGTGGAGAATCCGCCGCAGGATCGCCCTAGCCCTTCATCATCTTGCTTGCTTTTGAAGGGCTGGCGCAAGCGTGGGCACGCAAAATAGTGGAGTCAATCATGATGTACTCCATATCGCTATCACTCTGAAAATAATACATCATTTTATACCATACGCCCTTCTTTGCCCAATCCGAAAAGCGGCGATAGACCGTATTCCATGCGCCATATTCTGGCGGCAACAATCGCCATTGCGACCCCGAACGCGCCATCCAAAACACCGCTTCAACAAAGCGACGACAATTGGCCTCGTTCTTGGTATAGATGTTTTCAATGTCGTTTAGATACATGTAGATAGAATCCCACTGATGCTGACCAATTCGTTGTGTATAAGACATAAAACCTCCTCAATTCTATCCATTATACACAATAAATTATAAAAACTCAACAGAACCTACAGTATCTAAAAATAATTATGTTAAAAAGACGCAGTTCGCCTCTTGTTTCATGAAAATTTTATCTATCGGTCTAAAACTCAAATTCCATTCTGCATTCTTGATTGTCTGAACTCAGGTTATAATCACTTGGGACAGTTGCAGAAGTACTGCAACCATATATCACAAACCCTGGATTAATAGAAAGAGTGCTAGTAACTTTACCTGTAAGTGGCTTTCCATCATCCATTTTTTTGTCAATATTCCATGCTTCTTCAGGCACAAGAAATCCACCCAATAGATTACTACTAATACCATTTCTTTTCCCCATGCGCAGCACTATATTATCATGAATTTCATACCCAACATTAGGGTCAATTTTTGCAGCGGGAACATTGATCCCTGGACAAAATATAGTGCTACAACCATCGTTAACCCGCCCGCTATGTGATCCGTTTATTAACCCAGAAAGTGCCAGATGTTGCCAGCCTCTAATCGTTTCATATGCATAATTACCTGTTCCTTCTATATCGTTATTTCCATTGCCGTCACAACGATTTGTAATCCCAAAGAAACTTTGTGTAAAATTACATTCTGGCCAAAATGCAGATGCGTTAGGCATGTCTCCTGGCAATGCTAAAAATTTTAGCTTGAATGCATTAATAGCAGTGTTATATTCAGCAACTGTTGTTGAAATGCTTCGTAATTCTGCTGCTCTTATTAAGTCTCGCCCTGTTAATACACCGCCAGTTAGCAGCCCAAGTATGACTAATACGATAGAAAGCTCTACCAATGAAAATCCAGATTTTTGTATTTTTAAGTAATTATTCATAATTAAAGATAATATTAGCATCATTGTATAAAAAAAGTATTAGAATTATCTTTGTTATCTAATGTGCGATATGTGTTGACATTTGAAGCTGTCCTAATTTTTAAACAAAACCAGCTCAGCTTCTATTATCAATGTGTTCCACCACATCTTACAATATCGCATTATCACCTCTAAATATGCTTGTTGCTGATAGCGTTGTCAATGACATGAGTCGTTTGTGGTAGTGGTTTAGTGAACTGCTATGGGTTACTTCGGTGAAATCATGGCCTCTGGTTTTACCCATGCATCAAAGTCGGACTCTGTCAGTAATTCCAGCTCAAGTGCAGAAGCCTTAAGCGTGATGCCTTTTTTATGTGCGTTTTTAGCAATCTTTGTGGCATTATCATAGCCTATGTGCGGGTTAAGTGCGGTGACCAGCATAAGGGATTCATCGCGCAAAGACTCAATACGGCTACGGTTCGCTTCAATACCATTTACGCATTTATCGGTAAAGCTTTTCATGCCGTCCGAGAGCAGGCGAATAGATTGCAGCATGTTATAGGCAATCATGGGCTTAAAGACGTTCAGTTCAAAATGCCCGTTACTGGCACCAACCGTAATGGCCGTATGATTCCCCATGATTTGCGCGGCGATCATTGTGAGTGCTTCGCATTGTGTTGGGTTGACCTTACCGGGCATGATGGAAGAGCCGGGTTCGTTTTCAGGGAGTTGCAATTCCCCAAGGCCACAGCGAGGCCCTGAACCAAGCAGGCGTATATCATTCGCAATTTTCATGAGTGATGCGGCCAGGGTGTTTAGCACGCCATGCAGTGTGGTGATGGCTTCATGCCCAGCGAGTGCGGCAAATTTGTTGGGTGCGGTGATGAAGGGGAGGTCTGTTGCTTTCGCAACTTCCGCGGCAAATGCCTCGCCAAAGCCTTTTTTGCTGTTAATGCCTGTGCCGACAGCAGTGCCGCCTTGTGCCAGCATATAAATGCCGCGCATCGCCTGATCGTCAGCTAACGCTGCAATACTATGATCTAATTGCGCCACATAACCAGAAAATTCCTGACCTAGCGTTAGCGGGGTGGCATCTTGCAAATGCGTGCGGCCTATTTTAATGATATCGGTGAATGCATCGGATTTTGCTTGCAGTGCATCACGTATGGTGTGAAGGGCTGGCAGTAGCCGGTGTCGTATTTCCTGTGCTACAGCAATATGGATGGCCGTTGGGAAAGTGTCGTTAGATGACTGCCCCATATTCACGTGGTCGTTTGGGTGTACCGGATCTTTACTGCCCATAAAGCCACCGAGCATTTCAATGGCGCGGTTGGCAATCACTTCATTGGCGTTCATATTCGATTGCGTACCCGAACCCGTTTGCCACACTCGCAGTGGAAAATGTTCATCCAGCTTGCCAGCCGCCACTTCGCTTGCTGCGTCCATGATGGCTTGCCCGATACGCGAGTCCAGCGATCCTTGCGCCATGTTGGTGGCTGCCGCTGCGCGCTTCAAAATACCAAGCGCTCTAACCAGTGGGATAGGCATGGTTTCCGTGCTGATATCAAAATTAATCAATGAGCGTGCGGTTTGTGCGCCATAATATCTGGATGCGGGGACGTCTAGTTCACCAAAGCTATCAGTTTCTTTACGTATTGCATTTGACATTTAGTAAAACTCCGTGTTCATTGAAAAACTTATCTGTACAGCACCATGCCTCAATGACCTACCCAAAATCCAGCTTTTTCTCATTTCCGCTGCCTAAAGATGCGACAAAACGCCGCCATAGTGGCATGAGATGGTTTGTGCTAACGGGTGCTTTGTCCGTGGTGATTAATACATTAATGCGTGTGTTAAGTGAGTCATTTGGCTATCACCCGTTTCAATTAGTGTTTTTTTATAGTGCAATGGGAGCAGGGTTGTATTTGCCGGCATTCCTGCGATCACCCCATTTGCTGCACACTAAGCGCGTGAAATTATATGCAACGCGTGCCGTGCTGGAGGTCAGCGCATTTAGTCTTGTGTTTCTGTCGCTAACATTACTGCCCTTTGCAATGTTTACCACACTCACCTTTACCACACCAATTATTGCGTCATTTGCAGCCGTCTATTTGTTGGGAGAGCATATGACACCACGTAAATGGATAGGGCTGTTGATGGGGTTTTCTGGCATTATTATTGTCGCCAATCCTTCTTCTGAGTCCACAACCCTTGCGGTGTTGTTGCCTGTAGCAGCGTCCGTATGCTTTGCAGGGTGTGGGGTGAGTATTCGCAAGTTGGCACATAGTGAACCACCTGCGCGTATTGCGTTTATTACATTGTCGATGATGGCGGTGGTGAGTTTTCCTTTAGCACTTCCGTTTTGGCAGTCTCCATCTGTCGCGCATATTCCTTATCTGTTGATTTTAGCGTCTCTTGTGGCTGCAGTGCAGTTTTGTGTAGGGCAGGCCTTGCAGCGTGTAGAGTTGTCTGTGGCTCAGCCATTGCTTTTCCTAAATCTTATCTGGTCAATTATTCTTGGGTATTTACTGTTTGGGGAGCAGGTGCAACTGACCACAATGCTTGGTGCATGCTGTATTGTGGCTGGCGTGATTTACAGTGTACGGCAGAAGCATTTATGACAGATAGATGAAGATGCACCATAGGTTGGAGCTTTTTATTTGAGTTTACTCTGTGGTGCGCGCATAGTAGATGGTACAAAAAATAAAATCGGAGACGAAGAATGGCGATTAAAACAGTTGATGCAATGTTATCGAAAGCAGCCGCAGTGCTGGCCAATGCAAATAGTACAACAGAAGAACGCAATGAAGCACTCATCATGTGTGATGCGCTTAATATTGACCCCGTGATGCTTGATTCCAGCCGCTTGAGCTTGCTGGTGACAGGTAATATTGACGGATTAAAAGGCCTGCCCGGTATTGAGCTGGAAGAGATTGCGAATATGGATCCGGTGGCACTGGAAGCGTATGTTCAGGAACAACTGGAACAGGGTAACGTACCGCTGGACAAACAAGAAGCTGCTGCCAAGCAAGAGCAGCCAGAGGCAGCGCAACCCACCTTTGCCGAAGCCGTGCAGCAAGCGACAGAGCAGCAGGAACCAGCGATTGTGGTGCCGCAGGAAGCATTGGCTAAGGAATCTTTAGAAGCATTGACAAATGACCAGATAGTGCAAACGCAATCTGCTATGGCTGAAGAAGGAAATAATATTGTTGCCTTTAAGCGTGAAGAGACAGAAGAACCAGCCATTATTCCTGAAACGCAGGAATTAGTTTCTGCTATGCCTGTTGGACGAGTGCAAGAACAGGGGCAAGAGTTGCAGCGTTAGTGCATTTTGAGTGATGTGGGGCGTCCGAGGTACGTGGCAGGGCGCAACTCTTCACAAGCGCTAATGTTGACCGAGTGGACTTTGCCATCCAGTGATTTATCCCAAAAGGTCAGGAATTTTTGGAGTTCCGGAAAGTCTGGTGTTAAGTCTACTTCCTGCCAGATATAGCTTTGCAGCAGGGAAGGGTGATCCGGCATATGATAAAATATCTCTGCCGTGGTTAGTCGGTAATCCAGAAGAATCATGCGTTCAAAATCATTCATATCATTAGTATAGCATATTTTTCTAAGAAAATGTGAATGTGGCAGCTATAGGTAAACGTTTGCATATTGAAAATATTTCACCAATATTCTATATCATAACTATACATTCAAGGAACTATCAGGATACCATAACTACATGATTGACCAAATCGCCCGCCCTACACGTGAAGAAGCAGAGGAGGCCGTACGCACCCTGATTGCCTGGGCTGGGGATAACAGCCAGCGGGAAGGATTGTTGGATACGCCGAAACGTGTGGTGAAGGCTTATGAAGAGTTTTTTGCCGGATACCGCGAAGACCCTAAAGCAATTCTGTCTAAAACCTTTGAAGAAGTGGAAGATTATGATGAGATGGTGCTGCTGAAGAATATGCGTGTTGAGTCACATTGTGAACATCATATGGTACCGATCATTGGGATGGCGCATATTGCTTATATCCCTAATAAGCGTGTGGTTGGGATTTCTAAGCTCGCGCGGTTGCTGGATGTATATAGCAAACGCTTACAAACACAGGAAACCATGACAGCGCAAATTGCCGACACGCTGAATGACGTGTTGCAGCCTAAAGGTGTCGCTGTGATCGTGGACGCGGCGCATCAATGCATGACGACGCGTGGTATTCATAAGACGGCAACCACTACCATTACTAGCCGCCTACACGGGTTGTTCAAGTCCGATTCACGCACGCGTCAGGAATTTATGACACTGGTAAGTTCGTCTTCTATTGGGCATGTTTCCGTTTAAAGGGCAATAGCGCCGCTAGCACGGCCATGCACAAACTGGTCTACGTAAGCATTACCACTATCCATGACCGTGTCTGGTGTGCCTCTCCAAATGATATTCCCCTGATATAACATCGCCATATGATCGGCAATGTGCTGCGCGCTATGCATGTCATGGGTGATGGTGATGGCAGTGGCACCAATATCCTTGCAGCATGAGACGATCAGTTCATTAATCACGCCAGACATAATGGGGTCTAGCCCTGTGGTTGGTTCGTCAAAAAAGATGATCTCTGGTTGGTTGCATATGGCGCGTGCCAGTGCGACACGCTTTTGCATACCGCCCGACAATTCAGACGGGCGTTGCATGGCCACATCCGCTTTTAAGCCGACTTGCTGTAATTTTTCTGTAGCCAAAGCAATAGCATCCTGTTTGCTCAGTGATTGCTGTTGTCGTACAGCGAAAGTGATGTTTTCCCATACACTCAGGCTGTCAAATAATGCACCGCCCTGAAACAGCATACCGAAACGCTGCATCATGCTTTCCTGCGCTTTGCTTTTCAAGCCTATGGTGGAGGTATTACCTACCTTAATGCTGCCGCTATCAGGGATGATAAGCCCTAAGATACATTTCAGCAATACCGATTTTCCACTACCGGAGCCACCAATAATGACGAGTGATTCACCTTTCATCACGTGCAGATCAATGCCTTGCAGCACTGCGCGTCCGTCAAAGGATTTGTGCAATGCTTCAACAGTGATAGCAGGGTGGGTAGGGGAGGTGATATTCATACTTAGAGGGCAAAAAACAGTTCGGTGACAATATAATTGCTTAGCAGAATAAGGATGGACGCGGACACCACAGCGTTGGTCGTGGCAGCACCCACACCTTGCGCCCCGCCTTTGGAATGATACCCATGGTAGCATCCCATCAGCGAGATAATGAAGCCAAACACACTGGCTTTGACTAAGCCTGACATCACGTCACGCCATTCCAGAAACTTGAGTGTGTTTGTCAGGTAAGGCGCTTCAGAAAATCCGAGCTTGTGTACACTGACCAGATACCCACCCATGACACCAATAATATCCGCCATTAGCACCAGTATCGGTAACATAAGTAATCCAGCTAATAATCGCGGAAAGATTAGGTAGCGCAGCGGGTTGGTGGATAGGGTGGTGAGAGCGTCAATCTGTTCTGTCACCCGCATTGTGCCAAGCTCAGCGGCAAAGGCTGCACCAATGCGCCCAGCCACCATCAGTCCGGCAAGCACTGGCCCAAGTTCACGTGTGATAGATAGCACCACCACGGTGGGAATAGAGCTTTCTGCTGAAAACCGTGAAAACCCGCTATAGCTTTGCAGTGCCAGCACCGCGCCGGTAAATATGGCAGTCAGGCCAATCACTGGTAATGAGTAATAGCCGACTTCCATCATTTGCCGAAGGAGTTGCCTCAGGTACCAGCGACCACTCATGCCCGCAGCCAATGCATCCATCGCAAACAATACGACTCGCCCGATGGACTGCATAAGTGTTAGAGTATGATGACCGACCGAGCGCAACGGGTTAAACATGCTTATTCTTTAGGTGTATCGTCTTTTTTAGGCGGCATAATGGCTTTAATTTCTGTTTTCTCACCATCTTTCGTATAGTAATGCACTGTCGCGCTGCCGACCAAATTATTGATATATTCAGCTAACACGTTCGCTTGTAGCTTCTTTTCAATTGCCGGGCGTACTTCCGTTAGTGGCGGCATTTGACGCTTGCGCTTATCAACAACTTTAATAATATGCCAGCCAAAATCTGTCTTTACCGGATCAGATAATTCGCCAGCATTAAGTGCATACGCCGCGTCAGCAAAATCTTCTACCATACGGTCACGGGTGAAGTACCCCAGATCGCCTCCAGACACGGCACTGGCTTTGTCCACGGAATGTTCTTTTGCCAGTACATTAAACGCTATACCAGAGTCCAGCTTACGCTTAATCATCTTGGCGGTGTCTTCCTCTTTGACCAAAATATGGCTGGCACGCACTTCCATTTCATCCCCAATAGCGGCCTGTTGCTTGGCATATTCTGCCTGAACCGCAGCGTTTGTCACCTGACCTGCTGCTTTTTTCTCTAAGAACGCTTCTACCAGTGTTTTCTTGCGGGCATTCTCAAGTGCGCGTTTGACGTCCGGATCTGTTTCCAGATTGGATTCTACTGCTTTTTTAAAAAGTAAATATTCGCCGACAATACCGCGCAGGATATTTTGTTTCACATTGTCATCTACTTCATCAAATGACGGGGCAGTACCTTGCGGAAATACGGATGACCAAATAGCTTCCACTTCCGAGCGTTTCACGGTGTCGCCATTAATGGAAAGAATGGTGTAATCAGCAGCAGGTGTGGTCTGAGCAGTGTTTTGACTCTGTGCAGGCAACACCAGAGCAGTGGAAAGCAGCAACGCCATAGCAGACGCACACAGTGAACGAGAAAGGGAAATATGCATAAAAGAGGTTCCTATTATAGATTTTGGCAGTTCAATATAGCTGATAGCTATGACATATTCCGGTATGATGTGCAAGTAATCAGAAATTCTGTCATCAAGCTGACATAAAGGCGTGTTACGATATTTGCGATGAAATAAAGGGTTTTGCTAATGACATCAGATTTTGTACGCTTAAGACTGCAAAGCAAAGATTTAGACTATCAGGATATGTCGCATTCTGAGCGTTTGATGGCAAAGCGTCAGGAGTTGCAGCAGCTAGAGAATCAATCTGAGTTCCGGATGGAAGATTTGGGTGGATTTGCGATTGGTTCACTTGGCACTGGTATTAGCTTGAAGATATTTGCTGAAACAATTAAAGAAAGCCTTACCGAATCGGAACTCCAGTCAAAAGCTTCAGACATTATGTTTGCAGCTAGAAAATATGCTGCCGAGTTTATAAATGAAGATGCTTTTAAAGCAGTATTAGATAAGCATACCTATGGTAATGGTGGTGAAATCCTTGAGAAAGTAAAGGGTTTGACAACCGAAGGTATGTCGTCTGGTCAAGCTCAGCAATGGCAGGATATGCAGGGTCATATAGAGGGTCTGGTGAAAAATGTCAGCCAGTTTGGACATGACGATATGCTCAATTCTATTCAGAATAATTTTCCTGGCGGTGTTAATGGTGCTATTGCTTTAAGCGCAGCACTGGTTGGATTGGCGGCAACGGCTCATATTATGAATGAACGTGGAGATTATAACTATCAGCGTACAAAAGACTTAAAGCAAGATTTGACACATGCGGAATTGGAAACATTACGCCGCGAGGTTGATTCGTATCGTGATACAGATATAACTGAACGTTAATGCACTTAAAACTCTGCCTCATCTTCTGAAACAAGCTCGCCCTTCATAGAGATGCCTTCTGTGTGAACACGGTTACGATCACCGCATACCAAATGGTGCCAGTCGGGCAGGTCGTAGCCTGCCGCCACTAATCGATAAGCGCAGCTATAAGGGAGCCAGTCCAGTGTATGGATATTGTCGGGAGTAACTTTTACGCAATCCGGCACATTGCGCTGGCGGTTCGCATAGTCGTTACATTGATGGTTGCAATGATTCAGGTAACGACAGGCAATGTTTGAGAGTGCAATCTCGCCCGTATCTTCATCTTCCAGCCGTATCTGGCAACACAGGCCGCACCCATCACACAGGGATTCCCACTGTGAATCGGTCATTTGCTCAATAGGTGTGGTATTCCAGAAATGTTCCATACACGTTGATAACAACATAACGTCACAACGTCCAGCATGTCATGATTCTGTCATATTATTATGCTATAAATAGTCTACTAAGATTAACGAGGGTACACATAATTATGTCTAAAGTACATGCATCACATATTGCAGCAGCTTCTGTCGGTATAGGAGGAGGCGTGAAAGATCAGTATGCTGATATTGTGAATCATAGCAGAGATGCTGAAAATGAGCGTATCGCAGACTTGGTTGAACGCCACATGGTCATGGGAGAAGAAAAAGCAGGATTACCTGTCAATTCTATGAATCCTATAGAGAGAGACGAGGCTATCCTGGCGCAAGCTATTGCTAGAGAAATAAAGGGCGAGAAACATGAAGATAAGCAGGTCAATCCTTTAGGTGCTTTAGCCGTGGGGGCATTGTCACCTGTAGGTGGGATGAAAAGTGCTGTAGAAAATAATGTTGAAATAGCAGCGACCGAACGTGCCGAGCGAGTTGTTGAAAAAATGCGTACAGAGAATTATAAGCATTATAATATGAATCAGGAATATGAGTCAGGTCTAGCAGAGTCGTTGAAAGGTAAGCTAGCAGATCGGGGAATTGCTGTGGAAGGAAAGTGGGCTAATCGTGTTCAGGAAGAACAAACCGCCAGAAGCGCAGAAATGAATATACGCCAGTAGCAGTTATATATCTTTCGATTGCTCAACCAAAAAAGAAGGCAAGCACTCCAGACGGCCAATGCGGGGTTTTTGGTCGGCTTTATCTGTCCAGTAAAACCCGACACGGCATAACATACGTTCACCTGCAATAGTGAAATATCGCTCAAACACATCTGCTCCCAGATAAGCGGCTTCCATGGCTTCGTAAATCCACGGGATGAAGTCCTCTTCACGATGGGCGCGGTCACGCGGGTTGGCAGAAACCGTTTTAAGGGGTGCGGAAGGTATCTGATTCATGCGTGTGACTGTACCAGCCAAAGTTTAGCAATTCGTAAAAGCTACACTGTCATATCGGCATCATGTAAGCGTGTAGATGATTCTCTCCTAAACCACAGCTGCGTCTTTCTTTCCGGCTTTCACCATGTCGGTATAGACGTAGCGTACATGGTCTTCAGGGCGGATTTTGCCGGAACCTATGGCGCTGACACCTGCCTGTATCATCTCTTCGGTCGCTTCCAGTGGCACGAACATAATGCCTTGTGATTTAAGTGCCTGCAATACGGCGTTGGCCTGTTTGGTGTAATCTTCAAAAAAGTACGAGGTGTCTGCTTCACGCAGTGTGACAGCAATCAGAGAAGTGAGTGATTGTTGTTTCTTTTTGTTCATACTCTCTGTTATATGGTACGTCCGTTAATAAAGGACTAAACGTAATATGCCCAGCCATTCCCCCCGTATTGGTATCACTCTGGATTATGAAACCGCAGCCACCTATTCCCGTTATCCATGGTATGCTTTACGTGAGAATTATGTGTCATCTGTGCAGGAGGTAGGGGGTATACCGCTGCCATTGCCGCATCAGCTTTCGCATGTTGATGCGTATTTGGAGATGATTGACGGGCTGGTGGTGACAGGCGGCAATTTTGATGTATCACCGGAATTGTATGGGCAAGTGACGTCCAGTGATACGGTAACGTTAAAAGATACGCGCACTTCGTTTGAATGGGCAGTGACACGCGGAGCGCTGGAGCGTGGTATGCCGGTGCTGGGCATTTGTGGTGGCCAGCAATTGCTTAATGTAGTGCTTGGTGGAACGCTGATACAGCATATTCCTGACACGGTACAAAGTGACATACAGCATGAGCAGCCAAACCCACGTCATGAAGCAGGTCATGCCGTGAAAGTGATGCCTAATACGCGATTGCATCATATTGTTGATAAAAGTGCGATTATGGTTAATAGCGCGCATCATCAGGCGGTGGATGCAGTGGGGCATGGGGTAGTGGTGAATGCGGTGGCACCGGATGGTGTGATTGAGGGAATTGAATATCCGGCGCACCCTTTTTGTGTGGGCGTGCAGTGGCATCCGGAATTCTTTATCACTAATGCAGATCGGCGACTTTACCGGGCATTTATTGCAGCGTGTCAGTCAGGCAAATAACCTTATGCGGCTGAATAAGTTTCTGGCGCAGGCAGGGGTGGCATCACGCAGGCGGTCAGAATGGCTGATTAGTGCAGGCGAAGTCACGATTAATGGCGTAATGGCAGAGAGTCCGGCTGTGCAAGTGCAGCCGGAAGATGAGGTGCGTGTATCTGGCGAGCAGGTTTACGCATCAGAGCAAGTGCGCTTATGGCGTTATTATAAGCCCGTTGGATTGCTTTGCACCAATTATGATGCGCAGGACAGGCCTATTATCTTTGAGTACTTACCGGAATCGCTGGGGCGGGTTGTGACGGTCGGGCGGCTAGACATGAACAGTGAAGGGTTGCTGCTGCTGAGCAATCATGGTGCGTTTGCTGGCTGGCTTGAGCATCCGGCGCAAGGATTGGAACGTACCTATCGTGTGCGGATACGAGGCGTATTGTCTGACAATGCATTACACGAGATGCAAGATGGCGTGTGCATTGATGAGGTACAGTATCGTCCGGCAGAGGTGGTGTGCGAACATGTGCAGCGTAGCAATAGCTGGATTCGTATGACACTTCGGGAAGGAAAGAATCGTGAGATACGGCGTATCTGTGAACATTTTGGGCATGAAGTCAGCCGTCTGATTCGTGTCTCTTATGCAGGCATTTCACTAGAGAGTCTGGAGACTGGCGGCGTAGAAGAAGTGCAAGGCGATGCAATTGAGGAACTGGTGGCACGTTTCCATGCTCAAAATACGGCGAAGAATGGATGAATTGCTTGCAATCAGGTATAGATCTGTATAAAAATGCTAGTGTATCTCTTATATAAGAAAGTTATTATATGTCCGATTTAGACCAAGAACATACTCCTCATGACGGTAAACGCCGCGATTTTCTGGTATTGTCAGCACAGGCCATGGGTGGGCTGGGTGCTGCAGCACTGATCTGGCCGTTTGTTGATAGTATGAATCCTGCTGCCGATGTATTGGCGCTGTCATCTACGGAAGTGAATCTTGAGCCAATCCAGCCAGGACAGGAAATACGCGTGATGTGGCGTGGTAAACCAGTGTTCATCCGTAACCGTACCGAGAAAGAAGTAGAAGAAGCGCGGGCTGTAGAGCTTGGTGGATTGCCCGATCCCGAAGAAGATGGGCAACGCGTGAAAGAAGGCAAGGAAAACTGGATTGTGATGCTGGGTGTGTGTACGCATCTTGGGTGTGTGCCACTGGGTAATAATGCAGGCGAATATGATGGCTGGTTTTGTCCATGTCACGGGTCGCACTACGATACATCCGGACGCATCCGAAAAGGCCCTGCGCCAAAGAATCTGGTTGTGCCGGATTATGAATTTGTGACTGATACGAAAATTAAAATAGGATAATTATGGGTTCACCTCCAAAAACACAGGAAAAAGGCATTGCTGGCTGGGTAGATTACCGTCTGCCGGTGGTGAGCATCTTTAAGCACTCGCTAGTTGACTACCCAACGCCGCGTAACCTGAATTATTTTTGGAATTTTGGTTCCATCGCTGGCATTATTTTAGTGTCACAAATTCTGACAGGTATTTTTCTTGCCATGCATTACACGGCGCATGTAGATTATGCATTTGATAGTGTTGAGCATATCATGCGTGATGTGAATTATGGCTGGCTAGTGCGTTACATGCACGCAAATGGCGCGTCTATGTTCTTTCTGGTGGTCTTTATCCATATTTTCCGTGGGCTGTATTATGGCTCCTATAAAGCACCACGTGAAATTTTGTGGTGGCTGGGAATTGTGATTTTATTGCTGATGATGGCCTCTGCTTTTATGGGGTATGTGCTTCCATGGGGACAGATGAGCTTTTGGGGTGCTACGGTGATTACCAACCTGTTTTCTGCCTTTCCGTTAGTTGGAGAAAGCATCGTTACATGGCTATGGGGTGGTTTTGCGGTCGATAACCCAACACTGAATCGCTTCTTTGCCTTGCATTATCTATTGCCATTAGTGTTGGTTGGTGTGGTAATGTTGCACTTGGTGGCATTGCATCAGCATGGTTCCAACAATCCGCTAGGGATTGATGCTAAAGGTAAACAGGATAAGATTCCGTTCCACCCTTACTACACAGCAAAAGATTTCTTCGGATTTGGGGTGTTTTTTCTGCTGTTCTCATGGTTTATCTTCTTCATGCCTAATGTGCTTGGGCATGCGGATAACTATATTCCGGCCAACCCAATGGTTACTCCAGCGCATATTGTGCCTGAATGGTATTTCCTTCCGTTTTATGCAATATTGCGTGCAATACCGGATAAGTTAGGTGGTGTATTGGCGATGTTTGCGTCGCTTCTGGTGTTGTTTGTTTTGCCATGGCTGGATTCTTCTAAAGTGCGTAGTGGCAACTTTCGTCCAATGTTTAAGCCATTTTTCTGGCTATTCGCGGTTAATTGTATTGCGCTTGGGTATTTAGGTGCTATGCCTGCGGAAGGATGGTACGTCATTTGGTCACGCATTTGTACAACGTATTATTTTGCGTACTTCCTGATGATTTTGCCTGTACTTGGAAAAATTGAAAAGCCATTGCCGCTACCTCGAAGTATTGGGGAAGCCGTATTGCATGATAAACAGGGAGCGCATGTCTGATGAAAAATTGTATGTTGTTTATACGTGTTGTCTTTATTGCACTGATTGCTTTGCCTGCTATTGCTGCGGAAGATGTGCTGCCACCAAAAGAGGTGGAATGGACATTTAACGGGGTGACCGGGCATTTTGATGAACCTGCTGTTCAGCGTGGATTACAGGTATATAAAGAAGTGTGTGCCGCGTGCCATGGTATGAAGCGTGTAGCGTTTCGTAACCTGACTAGTGTGGGCTTTAGTCCGGCTGAAGCAAAGGCATTAGCTGCAAGCTATACAGTACAGGATGGCCCTAATGATGATGGTGATATGTATGATCGTGCGGGTAGGCCATCAGATCGTTTTCCCTCACCATACGCCAATGAAAATCAGGCAAGATCATTAAATAACGGTGCGTATCCGCCAGACTTGAGTCTGATTGTTAAAGCACGCCCGAATGGTGCTAATTACCTGTATTCACTGTTGACAGGGTATACTGATCCACCTGAGGATATAAAACTGCTGGAAGGACAATATTATAATCCGTATTTTCCCGGCGGTAAGTTGGCGATGCCTGCACCGTTGATGGATGGACAGCTGGAATATATGGATGGCACAGAAGCAACCGTTGAGCAAATGGCAAAGGATGTCACGTATTTTCTGCAGTGGGCAGCGGAACCGGAGATGGAACATCGTAAGTCTATGGGGCTGAAAGTGATGGTGTTTTTGTTCATTATGACGATTCTGTTTTATTTGACAAAACGTAAAATATGGCGTGACCTACATTAGGTAATATGTTATTAATCTGCGCGTATATTATTTAAACTACGCGTGGATGCCATCATGGAACAGCTATTACAAGCCTGCTTACTGGGATTTGTTGAAGGAATCACCGAATTTCTGCCTATTTCTTCTACTGGCCACCTTATCCTGCTGATCGACATACTGAAATTTCAGGCACCTGAAGGCAAAGTATTTGAAGTCGTTATTCAGCTAGGTGCCATATTGGCGATTTGTCTAGTGTTCCGTAAGCGCGTGACAGATGTGATCTGCCACCTGCATGACAAGCCTTCCACGCGCTACTTTGTGTTGCTCATCTTTTTGGCGTTTTTGCCCGCAGCAATTATAGGTGCAGGCGCGCATAGCTACATTAAAGAAGTCTTATTCTCACCCCTTGTGGTGTCCGTGATGTTGGTAATTGGTGGATTCATTATTTTGCTGATTGAGCGTATTAAGCCCGTCTCTCACATTCATAATGTAGATGACATGAGCAAAAAGCAGGCACTGGCAGTAGGGTTCTTTCAGGCGCTTGCGATGATTCCGGGTACGTCACGTTCCGGTGCGACAATGATGGGAGCTTTGATGATGGGGATTGATCGCAAAACTGCGGCGGAGTTCTCGTTTCTGCTTGCCATACCTACAATGGCAGCCGCTACAGCGTATGATTTATATAAGAACTACGAATATTTGTCGTTAGACGATATGACGGTGATTGGAGTAGGGTTCATCAGTGCCTTTGTTTCCGCCATGTTTACGGTGCAATGGTTATTATCATTTCTGACGCGCCATGGTTTTACCGCATTTGCATATTATCGTATTGTACTTGGAAGTGTCATGCTCTTTTTGTTGCTTAGCTAATGAAGCGCAAGTAACGTGTCAATCATATCAGGGGCTTTTACGTTAATTTCTTCGGTGATGGCGTCTGGTGTGGTGGTGTAGAAGAAGCGTGCAACAAAGTCCGTTTGCTCGCCAGCTTTATCTTCCTGACAGGACAAACCCAGAAAATTATCTAAATGAACACTAAGGGCAGCGGTCAGTTTTGATGCGACATGCCCGCTTAGTTGCATATCATTAGCTGGAATAGAAAAATGTAACTCAGGGTAATGCAATTCGTTATAGCGGAACTCGCCCTGACGTAGGTAGGTGAAAATCTCGACAATAGGTGGCATAACGGTAAGGTAGGGGGTAAAAAATCCTGTACTATAGTGGATGTGTTGGCTATTCATAAGCAGTCTTCCTTCATAAAAAATGTCGCGTGACAATGTGACGTCCTATGACTTTTGTAAACGGTACCCCCTTAAGATATGGTAAACTCAACTAACTATTTTATTCGCTATTCGCCCAATCACAATGAACGTCCGGCGCTCCCTGTGGACTATATTGTCCTGCATTATACGGGCATGGATAGTGCCAATGCAGCATTAGAGCGCCTGTGTGACGCGAACAGTCAGGTGTCCTCTCACTACCTGATTGATGAAGCTGGCGAGATTATGCTGTTGGTGGAAGAAGACCGCCGGGCATGGCACGCTGGTGTAAGCCATTGGAAGGGGTACGATAATGTCAACGACATATCTATCGGCATTGAGTTGGCTAATGGTGGTCACGAACAGGGCTGCCCTGCATTTCCCGAAGCCCAGATAGCAGCGCTTTTATATTTATGCAAAGACATTATGTATAGGCATGAGCTGCCTGCATCTGCGGTGATTGGTCATAGTGATGTAGCACCGCAGCGTAAGCAGGACCCCGGTGAAGCGTTCCCGTGGCAGCGACTTGCAAAGCATGGCATAGGGGTTTGGCATGATGTTGAACAGAAGGCTTTGCCGGTTATGCCTATCGCACTGTCAAACGAAGATGTGCAGGGGCTGCGCAACATTGGTTATTTCATAGATGATGATGCAGAGCAGGCTGATGTGGTTGCGGCGTTTCAACGACATTTTCGGCCATGGCAGATTGATGGAAAATGGGACGAGACATGCCGTTTAATGCTTGAACGGTTATTACCACAAGTGTAATATGCGTGCATTACCAGATGGTCGGGCGGTCGCGCATGTGCGAGGAAAGTCCGGGCTCCATGGAACATGATGGCGGGTAATGCCCGCCGGGAGTGATCCCAGGGAAAGTGCCACAGAAAATAAACTACCTCATATGTGTGGGGAAAAGGTGAAACGGTGCGGTAAGAGCGCACCGCGCTTATGGTAACATAAGTGGCAGGGTAAACCCCATCAGGAGCAAGACCAAATAGGGGCGATTGCATGACTTTTCATGCCGGTGGGTTCCGCACCGTGAATTGCCCGGGTAGGTTGCTAGAGCAATGCAGCAATGCAGTGCCAAGATGAATGGCCGCCTCCTTGCCAGTGATGGCAGGCAGACAGAACCCGGCTTACAGACCATCTGGTAGTTTTCTGATTGTGTCATGTTAACGAGCATGATACGCTGAAGGCTATTATCGCAGATCACTGCTTTGATTATTCGCCGTACATTTTTTGTGTATGGCTTACCGTTTATAACAATAATAATGAAGAAAACACTCTTGATTTTGGGTGGGTTAGGTTTGATAGCCGCAGCTCTGGCTATGTGTAATCCACTGTCAGATTATAGAGCAGATTGTACGCTTGATGGAAAAGACACCTTTGTCTTTTCTAAAGTACGAAAAGACGGTGACAAGAGAATAAATGTAGTCAGCGTACGCAAGGGCAGAAGCTCTGCAAGCATGGTAACACACCAGAAAAACCTAGGTTACACACGTGACCGTCTGGAAGCAGTCAACGTTTGTAACAATTCCTAGTAGCTGCCCTGCTTTCCTTTTTTATAAAAAGGAAAGCACTTTTTTTATGATTTGTCATATTGCTGTCATGGTTTTATGACACAGTAAACCCTATGGAATGGTTTGGAAATATAGCTAAAACCCTGATCGGGTTTATCTCACAGTTATTTAGTGCGTTCACAAATCCGTCAGATACGGCATCTGAGCCACCTCAACCTGCTGCCAACACCCCCGCGCCACCCAAGGCAAACACTCCTGAAAAAGACGTGCAACAATCTGCCAAGCAAACCACTAAAGCGGTGGAAAAGCCTTTTACGCTGCTTCCTGAAATATCAGATATGCTGGTTAGGCAGACATTTAAGTGGGAGGGAGGATATGTCGGGCCAGAGTTTGACGGTTTACATACCTTTGCCGGAGTACAGAACCAAACGTTGACGAATTATTATCCAGATCGTTTTCCGGTACTGTTGTATTAGCATAGTTTTTGTACCCACAGCATGTACAGTGAAGTTTCGACCATTTCGGGTGATTTTGAGTATCGTTTTGTTTTGCGATTGAATCTAGCAAGGTAGTTTCGGATCTGACCATTGACGGATTCTACAGTTGAGGTGAGTTTTTTTGTTTGTATAAGCAATTGTTTTGGAATGATTTTCTGGTAAACCTTCCACTCGTCTGTTGCCACGCAAAAAGGCCTGAGATGCGCCAACTTTGCCCAGAGTCGCTTCAGCGTTTTAGCGCCACGAGAGCCAATTTCGATGGCGAGAATGCGTCGTGTGAGGCGAGATACAGCAACCCATACCCATAATTTTCGGCGTTTTTTTGGGTGTAATGCCACATCTCATCAATCTCAATAATGTCCTGCGGAGGCAGTGCATCGGGCAGTGAATTCTTGATTTTAGCCATTATATCACGACCTTCATCGCGCAGCCAATGCATCACCGTAGAGGGGCTGACACCCAGAAATCTGGCAATGCTTCGTATACCCATATTCTCTGTATATAACTGAAATGCCTGCAACTTTAATGCAGGGGGATAGCCGCGACCATGCGAGTTCGTGAAGTTATATCCACAACCCTTGCAGCGAAAACGCTGCTTGCCTCGCATCTTACCATTCTTGAAACAAGCCGTCGAACCACAGCGTGAACAATACATAACACCTCCTTGCAATTGCAGAAATACTATATCATATAAACTATGCTAATGAAACAGTTCCGAGAATAAATGTAGTCAGCTTACGCAAGGGCAGAAGCTCTGCAAGCATGGTAACACACCAGAAAAACCTGGGTTACACACGTGACCGTCTGGAAGCAGTCAACGTTTGTAACAATTCCTAGTAGCTGCCCTGCTTTCCTTTTTTATAAAAAGGAAAGCACTTTTTTTATGATTTGTCATATTGCTGTCATGGTTTTATGACACAGTAAACCCTATGGAATGGTTTGGAAATATAGTTAAAACCCTGATCGGGTTTATCTCACAGTTATTTAGTGCGTTCACAAATCCGTCAGATACGGCATTTGAGCCACCTCAACCTGCTGCCAACACCCCCGCGCCACCCAAGGCAAACACTCCTGAAAAAGACGTGCAACAATCTGCCAAGCAAACCACTAAAGCGGTGGAAAAGCCTTTTACGCTGCTTCCTGAAATATCAGATATGCTGGTTAGGCAGACATTTAAGTGGGAGGGAGGATATGTCGGGCCAGAGTTTGACGGTTTACATACCTTTGCCGGAGTACAGAACCAAACGTTGACGAATTATTATCCAGATCGTTTTCCAACAGAAGAAAGTGCTGTTGCTTACATTAGGCAAGCTGCATCAGTGGTGAATTATAGTCGTCACCTTCCTGCTTCGCTCAGTGAAAAAGATGTGCGCGCCATTAATCCGGATGTCACAAGCGATGAGCTGAATACCTTGAAAGAATTTATGGACTTGCGTAATGACATCATTGTTAAAGACCATTTTGTTAAAGCAGATTTGCATCATATTCATCCACTGGTGATGGGGCCTGTGATTGACATTTCGTTTCACCGTGGGCCTGAGGTGGCATGGTGGATGATGGCGGATATTTTAGAGCAGCAGGGACGAGGGGATTACGATAACACAATACCTTATCATCATGATGCAGATAACACATCCTGGCATAAGATACCGACTGGTACAAAAGACGAGATACTCACTAAGTTTAATCAACTGGTAGAAGATAAAGGGCAGGGTGAAGTGACTAAGATGCTTCGGGATACGAAGATCAAACAACATAAACATGATATTGCGCAAAATGAGGTAGGTAATAATGCCAAGGGTGAAGTGATTTTACGGGAAAAACATTTAGAAGGCTGGACGAATCGTGCCAATGATATGGTGAAAAACAATCAGTTTGCATTGAGCAAACCGTTTGAGCATAAACCCGTTATGATTGCTGAAGCAAAACAGCATGGTGGTGGCTACCAAGCCGCAAGTTATGATGCGAACGAAAGTTTGGGTGAGTTATCGCCGCTACCTACCAGTCACAATGCATCACAAGCCTACCAGTCTGCGTTACTATGAAGCTGAACGAGGTTTTCTATTGTCGTGGTAGACGGCGCTGCTTCGGTATTGTGAGACAGCGAAGCGGATCAGTACTCCGCAAATAGCGGTTAAAGGAACGGCGAGCAGGATACCGACAAACCCCATAATAGTTCCACCTGCCATCATACCAAAAATAATCCATAGTGGGTTCAGGCCTACTGACCCGCCCACCAGTTTAGGGGTAAGTACGTAACCTTCTGCCATTTGACCGGCAATAAAAATGCCGCCAACAATAGCCACAGGAGTTAAGCTATCGAATTGGAAGTACGCAATCCCTACAGACAAGGCGCCCCCAATCATGGCACCAATGTAGGGAATAATGACCAGTATGCCAGCAAGCAGTCCAATCAGGATTGAATAGGATAGCCCAACCATGCTGAGTGCTATGGCGTAAAAGGTGGCCAGTATGAGAATGACATTCAACTGGCCGCGTAGAAAAGCAGAAATGGTTGTGTCGATGTTGAGTAATTGTTCTTTGATGACGGGTTCATAGCGGCGGGGCAAAAGATCATCCACTTCATGCACCAGCTTGTCCCAGTCACGCAGCAGGTAAAACGATACCACAGGGGTGAGAACCAGTACCGAGATAAAATTGATAACGGCCATACCGGAAGCAAAGATGGCACTAATAATGTTGGTGAGTAACGATTTGGTGTTGCCGCCAATATTACTGACTAACTTGCCCAATGCTTCTTTCTTTTGTATTGCATCGGGTTTGATGCTGAGTTCTTCAGAAATACGAGAGACATATGGTTCAATCATCTGTCTTAATGTGTCCATGTAGGTTGGAAGATCGCGCAATAACTCACTGATTTGGTTAATGAGTAATGGGATAAGGGCAACCACTGCCAGTATTAGGATAATAAAGAAACTACCTGATACGATGGTTGTTGCTAAAGTGCGGCTACATCCGCGCAATTCCAGTTTATCGGCTAGCGGGTCAAGCATGTAAGCAATACCAATACCCATAAGGAAAGGAAGCAGGATAGGGCTTATCAGGTAAATAAATCCGCCCAGAAGCAGTGCAACACTAACCCAGAAAACAGTGTGAGGCGGAGTATTCCGGTTACGAATGGGGGTGGGAGAGGAGCCAGTAGTCATGCTCTGTGTTTACCGTGAAGCCCTGCGCCAGCAAAGCTTTTTTTATCAGTTCAGGTGTACCGCGATACATCAGTGTCACTTGTGCATAATCTGTGCTAATGGCACCGACAGATAATTTCACCAAACCAGGCATGGTGTCAAGCATACGGCGCATGTTACGCCACTCACGGCCATGCTGATATTCAAGGCGTAGCACCAGCCCTTTAATGCGATTTTGTTCATTGTCACCAAATAGCGTGTAATGTTCAATATCATCTCTTAAACGCAATGAGACATCACGCGCGGCACGTGCCAGCATCAGATCCAGTGTTTCATCTTCACTTCTGGCTTTATATTGCAACACACGTTCATCTTCTTTTTTCCCACCAGGTTTGCGCAAGATGACTTCAACAATCGGTTTGTTTTCAAACATACGGCTGCGTGCATAGGCAATAACCACGTTGCGTGTGCCGTAACGACTGGCAAGTCTGGCCATCTCTTGTACGTCAGGTGCAATAATTGACTCGTCTGTCAGAGCAGCTTCATCGCGTGGGTCACCAAATGGCATAACCAATGCACCTTGCCCAATTTCCAGTGCAACATTATTCAAAATAGCGCGCCACAGGTTTGCCCGATCAAACAGCAACATGTCTCCACCCGTATCATAGGGAGGAACGATGAGTAATGCATCACCGGCAGCACCTTCTTGTGGAGTGTCTTTGTCTTTTGTGCCTGTCAAGCGATGTAACATGGACTTGTCAAAGCGAAATGTCACGTCAGCTTCATAATAGCCGCTGCGTACCACTTCGCGGGTGACAGTATAAGAACGGACAAAGCGTGTGATGTCCTTGCCACGCAGTGATTTATATAAGCTGCGTGCTTTGCCCGGTGCTAACGTGTTCATCGCCTGATATAGCGCCTGTTTCTCACCATCCTGCATACTTTGCTTTTTTGCTTGTGCAATAGTATCGCGGCTGGATTGCACGGTAATGTCAATGGGGATGGTTTCGTCCACAGGAGGGCTTGCTTTTGCTTTGAGCTGTAGTGGCAGCAGTAACAGCAGGGCAATCCATGGAAATAGAAGTAAACGGGAACGTATGAACAATTGACTTTTCCACCTGATCTTGATTATGTATGGGTGTATGACTGCGGGAATCACGTAAGATCACTTCAGGCATAGACCCCTTCACGTTTACGCGATTTATCAAACAAACTCAAACTTTATGACGACTTCTCCCCCGAAAAAGACGACTTATGCCGATGCTGGTGTGGATATTGATGCAGGAAATGCACTGGTGCAACGGATTAAGCCCAACGTAGTACGCACGAAGCGCAGTGGTGTTATGGGCAATATTGGTGGGTTTGGCGGGTTATTTGATCTGAAGGCAGCGGGTTATGATGATGCCGTGCTGGTTGCCGCAACAGATGGTGTAGGGACAAAGCTGAAACTGGCGCACGAAGCGGATCAGCATGATACGATTGGTATTGACTTAGTGGCAATGTGTGTCAATGATTTGCTGGCACAAGGTGCAGAGCCGTTATTCTTTCTGGATTATTATGCCTGTGGCGCGCTCTCAGTGGATGTGGCGGCACAGGTTGTGGAAGGTATTGCACACGGCTGCATGGAAGCAGGTTGTGCGCTTATTGGTGGTGAAACGGCAGAAATGCCCGGCATGTATCAGGTGGGTGATTATGATCTGGCCGGGTTTGTAGTCGGGGCGGTTTCGCGCGATGCCATGCTGCCACGTATGCAGCACATGCAGGCAGGTGACGTGTTGCTGGGTCTGGCATCTAGTGGTGTTCATAGTAACGGGTACTCTCTGGTACGGCGATTGCTGGAAAAGCACAATGTGTCTTATCATGATAATGCGCCGTGGGATTCCGAACAGTCTGTTGTCAATTCGCTGTTAACGCCAACACGTATCTATGTAAAGTCCTGTCTGGCTGCGATTAAAACGTATGATGGTGTAAAGGGTATTGCTCACATTACTGGTGGCGGATTAACGGAAAATATCCCGCGTATCCTGCCTGATGGATTGCGGGCTGTAGTGGATGTGACGCGCTGGTCGTGGCCGGCAATGTTTAGCTGGATGCAGGATGCAGGTAGTTTGGATGATGCAGATATGCTGAAAACATTTAATTGTGGCATTGGGTTAGTGCTGGTGGTGCAGAAAGAACAGTGCGACGATGTGGCGGCATTGCTTGAGCAGTCAGGTGAGCGGGTGATGCGCATTGGCACACTGGAAGAAGCAAATGGCGCCCCTTACGTAGAGTATCAGAGCCTATGACGTGCAAGGTTGCCGTCTTAATTTCTGGCAATGGGTCTAACCTGCAAGCATTGCTGGATGCCTCACGTGACATGGCCTATCCAGCACATATCTCGCTAGTGTTGTCAAACAAAGCAGATGCATACGGCCTTCAGCGAGCTAAAAAAGCTGGTGTTCCATATGTTGTATTGTCGCATCGTGATTATGACTCGCGCAAGGCATTTGACGAAGCTATGCATGAGGTGCTGACAGAGCATGGCATAGAATTTGTTTGTCTGGCCGGGTTTATGCGGTTACTAAGCGCTGAATTTGTTGAGCAGTGGAAGGGGAGAATGATTAATATTCATCCATCCTTACTACCTGATTATAAAGGGCTAAAGACTCATGAGCGTGTATTGGCTGATGGTGTGAGTCATACGGGATGTACGGTACATTATGTAATTCCTGCCATGGATGAGGGTGACGTGATTATGCAGGAAAACGTTGCTGTGCAGCTAGGGGATACGGCTGAATTGTTACAACAACGTGTACATGCTGCGGAGCATCACGTATATCCTAAAGCCTTAAAGCTAGCGATTGAGGCGTTACACAATATTGAATAACGCTTGCAGGGTGTCAGTGGTGATATGATGGTAATTGGCAATGGCGTCGCAGATTGTTTCCATCTCATTATACTTACCGTTGCAATGTAACACAATATCGCAGCCTGCTTCGAGTGTTTGCTTTGCCAGTTCTGCCGGACTACCTTGTAGTGCCTGCATACATAAATCATCACTCATCAACAAGTTCTCAAAGCCTATCTCCTCGCGTATATAGCGTATGACCGTAGGGGATAATGTTGCCGGCAGCGTAGAATCCAGCGCTGTGTAGAGGATATGTGCAGTCATACCGAGTGGTAGATCACGCAGGGCACTGAACGGAACGGCGTCTTCATGCAATTCATCTATAGATGCTTCCACAATAGGCAACGATTCATGGCTATCTACCGTAGCGCGGCCATGACCGGGGAGATGTTTGATGATCGGCAATACGCCGTGATCTATTAAGCCTTGCGCTACAGACCGTGCCAGAGTTGCCACTTGCGGCGCCTCTGTACCATAAGCACGGTCGCCAATAATGTTATGGCTATGAGTGAAGCGCAAGTCACACATGGGCGCACAATTGACGTTGATGCCATGGTGCGTCAGAGAGCGGGCAATCTCTGCGCTATTATTATAGGCTGCTTTGCACGCGGCATCCATATCTATGGCTGCCATATCGGCAAAAGTTTGGGGAGCAGGTGGCGTGTTCCAATAAGGCGAGCGAAGACGGCTCACACGCCCGCCTTCCTGATCAATCAAGATTAGTGGTGTATAGTTATGCAATTCCTTTAATGCGGCAACTAACATGGTGAGTTGTGCAGGTGTTTCACAATTGCGGGCAAATAAAATATAGCCCATTGGCTGATAATGCGAAAACAACGCGCGTTCTGCCTGTGTAAGCTCGGTGCTTTCCAGCCCAAAAATTGCTGGTAATAGCTGCATAAAGGATGCCTTAAGTTTAACTGCTAACGCGGTGTCAGGCAGTCCTGACCACGACTTTTGAGTGCATTACAGGTTTGCTTTGCTGATGCCATGTTAGCAAATCCTTTGACACGCAAGCGGTACAGAGTTGGTTTGCCAGCAGGTGTGACCTGTTCGGTGTAATAGTCTTTATCTGCAAGAACAGTATGTTTTTTGCGCAACCGATTCCACATATTGACAGCTTCCTGTTGCGAGCGCAACGCTGCCAACTGTACGTAAATGCGGGGATCTGTTTTGATTTGCGCTTTTGCTTTTACCGCAGGTTTTACAGTAACGGATTTTGCTGATGCTTTTAGCGTATCTGCTTTCTCAATAACTGGCACGATAGGGCGTACTATTTCTGTTGTCTCTGTTGACGTGATCTCTTTTTCAAGCTGTTGCTTGGCGTCTGCTAAAGGGGTTTTGGTGATGGCTTTAGGCTTTTCTGTATCCTCTGCAATCAGCACTTCTACCTTATCACCTGCGTTGGACTGGTCGGTGATCTTTTTGCCTGAAAGCAATGGCGAGGCCATATCTGTTTCTGCTTTGCTGATGGCAGCTATCTCAGAATTTTTTGGTGCATCGCTTTGCTTTGATGCCTTATCATCATTTTCTTTGATGACCAGTTCCACAGGAGTTGCTGGTGCATCTGCTTTCGGTGCCAGCCCTTTAACAGCGGTAACATCCTGATCGTTTGCTGCATTCGTATCACGCATTAAATTATAGGCATCAATATCGCTATGTTTAATATCCAGTCCACCGATCTCTTTAGGCTTTTCCTTATAGGATTTTTGGGCAGGCTCAATAACGGTGAGGGCGGTTTGCTTTTCTTCTGTGACGGTAGCGTTATAGGCATACCATGCCAAAGAGAAAAAACCAAATACCACGAGAACCATCATCAGGATGGACATCCATCTCACACTACCACTATCCATAGGTGGTGGTGATTTTGGTTCATATTCTGCATCATAATCATTTTTCATGGCTTGTTCCCTAAGTATCAGGTGTTAACGCATTTCTTCTACAGGAGTCACCCCGACAATGTCCAGTCCTGCGGCTAACACAATAGCGGTGCAACGTGCTAATGCAAGGCGCGCGGTGGTAAGTGCTACATTATCGCTCTCAATAAAGCGCAGTGCTGTATCATCATTGCCCTTATTCCACAATGTATGCAGTTCTGCTGCCAGTTCCTGCACAAAGTAGGCAATGCGGTGTGGTTCATACGCTATGGCTGCCTGTTCCACAACACGCGGAAAGCTTGCCAACGTTTTCATTAACTGCAATTCTGCGTCGGTCTTTAGCAAAGAGATGTCTACTTTGTCTGGTATGGCTGAATCACGTACGGCTTGTGGCAAGCTTTCTTGCGCCGTACGCAGTACGGATTTGCAACGCGCATGAGCATATTGCACATAAAAGACCGGGTTTTCTTTGGATTGTTCTTTCACTTTCTGCAAATCAAAGTCCAGCAATTGTTCCGGCTTTCGCGTCAGCATCATGAAGCGCAGTACGTCTTTTCCCACTTCTTCAGCTACTTCGCGTACCGTGACAAATGAGCCGGAGCGCTTGGACATTTTCAGTGCTTCACCCTGATCCATCAGCTTCACCAACTGGCATAACATCACATGCAATGTGGTTTCATTCTCGCTTAACGCACTGACTAATGCTTTCATACGGCTAACATATCCGCCATGATCTGCACCCAGTACCATAATGAGTGTATCAAACTCCCGATCCAGCTTATGCTGCGTATAGGCTATGTCACCAGCGAAATACGTATATTCGCCGTTAGCCTTAATCACAGGCCTATCACTATCATCACCAAAATCTGAGGAGCGAAACAATGTTTGGCGTGAGGCATCCCATCCTGAATGTGGTGCCTTACCTCTGGGTGGTGGCAACACACCATTATAGATGAGGTTTTCTGCTTTAAGCGTTTCAATGCCCTGTTCCACCATGCCATCTTCCTGCAAGGTTTGTTCAGAGGTAAACACATCATGTTCTACGCCAATCAGTGCCAAATCGTCTTTGATGCCCTGCATCATAGCATCGACGGTATACTGACAGACTTCCGGCAACCAATCGTCTTCTTCCTCACCCAGCAAGGTGCCACCGTAAGCTTCTTTCATTTCTTTACCAATGGCAATTAAATAATCACCAGGGTACATACCATCTTCAATGGTCACATCTTCGCCGTAAGCTTGACGGTAGCGCAGGTAAGCAGAGCGGCCAAGTGTTTGCACTTGCGATCCGGCATCATTAATGTAATATTCTTTCACCACGTCATAAGACGCTTTCTGAAGCAGACGCGCCAATGCGTCACCCACTACCGCACCGCGTGCATGGCCGATATGTAGGGGGCCTGTAGGGTTGGCGGAGACATACTCAATATTGATACGCTGATCCTGCCCAATATCACTGGCACCATAAAAGTCTGATGTTTTTAAAATGGTCAGTAATTCCTGTTGCCAAAAGGCAGGCTCAAACGTCAGGTTAATGAAGCCTGCACCTGCAATACTCACCTCTTTCACATAGCGCAGTTTTTTGATGAATGGCACCATGGATTCTGCAATGATACGCGGTGGTTGGGATAGTGGTTTTGACAGCACCATTGCAGCATTCGTGGAGACATCGCCGTGGCTGCGGTCACGCGGCAACTCTACTGTAATGTTGCCGAGGATATTTTCAGGCAAGTCAGCCATATCTGCCACTTCGGGCAAAACAGAATGAGTGAGATGTTCGTGAATGTGCTGGAATAAGTTCATATCATCTAGGGAATAATATAGTTTTGACGCTCTGTCCAGCATTCATCATGCGTGTTTTTGCAACAGCGCTTAGGTACGTTCCCAGACATTAAAGAGCCGTTGATGTTCTTGCAGCGCGAAGCGATCCGTCATGCCGGCGATATAATCGCAGATGATTCTGGCACGCTTCGTGGCATCTTCCACCAACTCTGCATGTTCACGCCAATGGGGTGGCAGGCAATCGCTATGTTCAAAGAAAAACGTAAATAATTCACAGGTAACGCGCTTGGCTTTGCTGCTCATGCGATTAACGCGGTAGTGACGATACATACGTTCTTTGAGGAACGCTTTCACTTCCAGATTAACTGCTTGCATATCGGGTGAGAAAGCAATCACAGGCTTATCCAGATGACGTATGTCTTTCACGCAATTCGCACCTGATGCTTCCAGTTGTGCCTGGCTTACCTTCAACACATCCTGCACCATCGCATGGATTAAGCGGCGTATCACCTCATGCACGCGGCGTTGCGGGTGCAGTGCTGGCCATGTGTTATCTACGTCTCGTATATGCTCTTTAACGAATGCAATGCCGTCCAGATCATCCAGCGTGAAAAAACCAGCACGAATGCCGTCTTCTAAGTCATGGTTGTTATAAGCAATATCATCAGCCAATGCTGCCACTTGTGCTTCGGCGCTGGCTAGCGTGTGTAGTTCCAGATCATGTTGTTGTTGGTAACTTGCCATAGCGTATGGAAGCTCGGGCAATCCCTGACCCACCAGCGCACCATTATGTTTGGCAATGCCTTCCAGCGTTTCCCATGTCAGGTTTAGCCCATCAAAGGCGGCGTAGCGTTGTTCCAGTTGCCCGACAATACGGATAGCCTGCGCGTTATGGTCAAACCCTCCATAAGGTGCCATTACATCCTGTATGCCATATTCACCGGCATGGCCAAAGGGTGGATGTCCCAGATCATGCGCGAGTGCCAAAGCTTCGCCTAAATCTTCATTTAAATGCAACGCCCGGCACATGCTGGCTGCCAGTTGTGCCACTTCCAGACTGTGAGTAAGGCGGGTGCGGTAATGATCCCCTTCGTAATTCACAAAGACCTGCGTCTTATATTCCAGCCGACGAAAGGCCGCGCTATGGACAATACGGTCACGATCCCGCTGATACGGGCTACGTGTGGGGCAGGGTGTTTCCATATGCAACCGTCCGCGTGATTGATGCGGATGCGTGGCGTAAGGGGCATAGGTGCAGCCGGGTGGGGCAGTGGAGGCATTAAAAGACATAGAAGCAGGCTTGCGTTGGGGGAAGAATTATCTTACATTAATACACATGATGCCAGACACACAACCGCTTACATCACAAGACTTCCTGATTTCTGACAGTGCCGCCAGTCGTATTGGCTACCTGATGCAGGAAGAACCCGAAGGCTCCCGCCTGCGCATTGCAGTGGAAGGGGGCGGATGCTCTGGCTTTCAGTACCGGTTTGACTTTGACCATGCACCGTTGGCAGATGATGACGAAGTGTTTACACGCGAAGATGCACAAGTGGTGATTGACACCACGTCTTTGTCATTGCTGGAAGGCTCCATGATTGATTATGTGGAAAAGCTGGGTGCATCCTTCTTCGAGATCACCAATCCCAACAGCAGTGCTTCCTGCGGGTGTGGAAATTCGTTTTCCGTGTAAATATTTATTTACCAAAAAACAATACTTTAACAAGATTAATGAACCCTTCACGCAATTGTCACGTGACATTACTTGCATCTATGCTATGGTGATTAAGTTCTTTAGTTCCTTTTGATTATTTTATATTCAAAAAGAACTTGCGGTACTTATATTTAAGTATAATGCTTAATATACTCCATTACGTAAAAGAAGTAAGGCTATAAGCACGAAACTTTTGGAGTACATTATACAAAAATGTATTTACCCGAACCCTATCTGGCTCGTGTCAGATTTTTTACTTATTCCCTCACCCCCTTCCCAGGAGTGTGTGAGGTTTTGTTTCGATGTTACGATTGTTTGTTCGACTGATTTTTTTCGTTTGTACAATTCACTAATTTTTTCGGAGCGTAATTCACATGTCTTTATCTAAAGTTGTTCGCTTGGCTTCTGCTACTGTTGCTCTTTCAGTAACATTGTTTGCAGGTGCTGCCAATGCCTACTCTAGCTCCGAGCTAGAAGTATGGGTTGGAATGCACGAGAAAGGGAACTGGCATTCACATGCCTATCCCAATAGCAAACCGCTTGCTCGCAAAGCGGCAGATGCGGTTAGCGAATGCCGTACTCAAGGTTACACCAAAAAAACTCTTTCCAAGAAAGAGTGGGATTACCTAAAGGACGCTAACGACAACGACCAAGAGTGGTGGTTAAAATTCAACTTTGTTTGGGGCTTGTTGCAAAACTGCCCTAACCAACCTCCGCAGGCTGGCAACAAAGTTGAAAACACCGCAACCGGAACTGGTGGAGAAGGTGGAAACGCCTCATCCAACCAGGGTCAAGGCCAGCATCAAGGCCAGGGGCAGGATCAGAAAGCTATTTCTGGTTCAACCGCTTCTGGTGTTGGGTTTGGTGGAGACTCTTCTTCCGAAGCTGCTTCCGATTCCAATTCCAATTCCAACAGCTCTGCTGTTGGAACTGGAACTGGTGGAAACTCCGACCAATCCCAAACCGCCAACGGCGGCAAGGGTGGTTCTGTTGGAAACGTTGAAGGCAGCACTTCTTCTGCCAACAACGGTGGCATTTCAAGCTCCACTAAAAACAGCTATGATAACAGAAGCATCGATTTCGATGCGACTGCTTATCAAAATAGCAATGGTGGACAGTTCGGATGCCGTGCAGACCAACGTGTTGATGGAGTTGGCGGTCAAGCACTTGCTTACACTGCCAGAGTTGACTCGAAAGGGTCAGCCATTAACATTGGTGGCTCGATTGATGACATTTCAGGCAGTTTCGGCTTAGGTCGAAACAAGCTTGTGGTCAATGGATCAAAAGTTGTGGCAGATTGTGCACGACTTGCAGAAGACGCTTCTGCTTTCTCTGGAGTCTTGCTTCAGAAGTTGCAGGAACGCGATCCTAACAGCAACTTCAACGGAAACATTAACCAAAATGTTCTCCGTGTTGAAGGATCTACAGGAGCAGTGCCCCCGGCACCCGCACCTGTTGCACCTCCAACCAGTTTACCTCCGGTTTTTGTAAACCCACCTACAATCCCCCAAGGCTAATCGTTTAGTTTTTGGTTTTTTGTAGGGTAAATCTTTCTCACTAAAGCAGTGGTTCGGGTCTTTTTCCGACCTCTGCTTTTTTTTTAAGTTTGATGTCGTTTAGTTTTTTTCTTAAGGATCATGTTTGTAAAACAGTTTATACTAGGATTAGTTACGGCTGGTTCATTGCTTTTGGGTGGCATCGCTGTTGCCCAGAGTCAGGAACCAGTGGAAACACGATGCGGCGAGCAAACTCGTTGCATTGAGTTTTCAGCCGAAGAACAGCAAAAGCTTGAATCGCAGCGAAGGCTGCGGCTTAAGTTAAAGATGGTTCGTCAATCACGACGACCCAGCCATGCTAGGCTGTCGATTCGCAGAAGTAAGCACGGGGTGAAAACCTCGTGTGATACCAATCTCTCTGTTGCAAATGTTGGATCATTGCGCGAGCATTACTCCAATATCTCAACAGTTCAGCTTCTTCCTGAACGCCCCACCTTTGGTGGTTCAGAGGAAGCAGATAGAGTAGAAACGGTTCGCCCGAGTACATCTGTTAGCATCCCTTTGAAAGTAGGCGAGCACGCTACCGTGCGACCCTACTATCACCATAGCGGTGATATGGGGGTAATTGTTGACGTCTTCAAACGCGGTGACGATGTCACCCCGTTTGAAGTGGGTGAAGAAATTGCTGATGTTGACGTAGTTGGAGAATGTGTTCGGGCAATGAGGGTTAACCTCATTTTCCAGCGACACCAACGGCACGTTAATAAAAGGGAACTGTTAGAAAAACTAAAAGATCGTTCTGTGGAGGTGACTCCATGAAACGTTTTTTGAGACTAGTATTGTTAACGTTTCTGGTAGTGATGAACTTAAGTGCTCCGGCACAAGGGTTTATCACTACTCCGCAAAACTTTACGCAGTCCGAGTGGATGAATGGTAGAGGCTATACAGCCCAAGCTATGCAATCGCAAGGACTGATGGCCATTGTAGAGTTAGAGTTTGATGTTCGTGATGGCTATAAGCCTGCAGGACGCCAGACTTTGCGCTACCATCGACTAGTTGCAAATGCTGACGGAAGCCTTTCCGTGAATCGTAGTTACTCTTCACGAGTAACGACTTCTCGAAAAGGCAGCCTTCCTCCGTTAATAACGGTGCTTTTGCCCGCGCAAACGTACAAACGTCTAGACTGGTTTCCTGTGTTAGATTTAACGCAGGCTAGCAAGTTCAAACGCCCAAATTGGCAATCAGCTTTCAAAGCTGGTGACTGGGTTGGGTTACACGGAAGGGTTGGGGATGGAAACGATTTCGTTTCTTCCACTGCCTGCTTTAGAGTGCTGGATAATTTCCAGTGGCTCTACGCAGACATTACCAAAATCCAAAATTCTGGCGGGCGTGTTGGCTTTGTAAGCTGGCACCGCGTCAAATGAACTTAACAGACTCTCCATATAGGAGGGTCTTTTTTTTGCCTTTATTTGCGGTGACTGACACGAGACTGTCACATTACTGATCTATAGTTAAGGGTATGAAAAAAGTTAATGGTAAAGTTTCTCTGTATAGTTTTGCAGATAATGATGTAAATGGTAATTTTGGTACTTCGGTAACGGCTTCAGGTATTAATATACGTTCAGACCAATACACTGCCGCAGTCCAAATGCGGGGGCGTGATGGGCTAAATATTGGTGATGTCCTGCTGGTACAGAAGGGTGACAGGGAAGTCATCGTGTTAGCGACTGATGTTGGTGGTCTGCCACATGCAGTCGTGGACATTGTTGATGGAAAGGCAGGTGAAGCGCTGAACATGGATTTGAAGCGTAAAGGTTCAGCAACTAGTACGTATGTTACTACCGTTGATGGAACCAATGACCCACAGCTCAATAAAGGCTACACTGTCACGCGCATTGGGCATGTGCAGGGGATTCGTAGCCAGCATGATGGCAAGGGGAATGCGCGTGACGGTTCTACCGCGCAGGAAGTGCTTAAAACGATCAAGGATATTAATGAAGGCAGGAAAGATATTACCGCGCTGCAAGAGGTTGACGGGATTGGTGCTACGATCCCGCATAACACGAAGTTTCGTCGAGAATCTGCTGCACCAGCCCCAACACAGACAACTCCAGCTTCAATGCCACCACCATCCCTTCCGCCCGAGCAAAAACCAAAAGAGCCTGAGCGTAATCCGTTACAACAATTCTTAAATCTTTTTTCAAGTGTTCCGGGGCTAGGTGGTATGATGCAAATGTTTACACAGCTGGCTAGTGCGTTCAATCCGCCTCAACCGCAAAATGTGGCTTCTGCACCTAACGCTCAACCGTCTGCACCACCGTCTGGCAAAAGCCCTTCATTGCAACAAACCTCTCAGGCGATGCAACGCGAAAATTCTGAACAACTACCTTCTCCCAATGTGCCAAACGTGCTTGCTTCTACCAAAGGTGTTAACCGATAACTTAAGAACGCTTGCGAATATTGACCTGTATATCCGACGTCCTGCCACCATCAAAGGTCAGCGTGATAGTGAACGTATCTCCCACTTTAAACGACTCCTTGACGTCCATTAGCATGATATGCAGTCCACCCGGTTTTAATGCAATGGTCTCACTCGCAGGAATAGTGATGCTCTCTACCTCACGCATACGTATAATGCCGTCATCGCTCTTTTCGTGGGTATGTAACTCGGTGATTCCTGCTATATTGGTGTTTGCACCCACAATATTAAGCGGTACTTCGCTATGATTCTGTATTTCAACAAATGCTGCCATTGTGCTGGTGCCTGACAGCGTAGGGAAACTATACGCATCTGAGAAAGATACAACATGTCCGTTATGGTCAGACAGACTATAAGAAACCGGTTTGCTGTAAGCAAAGGATGGGGAGAGAAAGAGTAAGCAGGTTAGGATACGAAGCATCGCGGTATTCCTTAACGTAGATATTTTGTCAGGGTAGCCATGATAGATTCAGCACTATCATCGTGGCTGAAATGTGTGACGTATTGTCCATCTGGATTCATCAGATACATATAGCCACTATGATCGACAACATAATTTTTCGGGTCATCTTCTTTATGTAGCGCATAATAGATTTTATAGGCTTTGGCAGCCTTAGCTACTTGCTCAGGCGTACCTGTCAGCCCAATCATGTTGGGATGGAAATTAGCAATATAGTCTTTTATCTTTGCCGGTGTATCACGTTCAGGATCAACTGTGATAAACACAGGTAAGACTTTATCACCTAGGGTGCCTAAGCCCTGCAAGGCCTGCGTGATGGTCAGCAATGAGGTCGGGCAAATATCGGGGCAAAAGGTAAAACCAAAATACACTAATGAGTGCTGACCTTTCAGGCGTTCTTGTGTGACAACGTTGCCATCCGCATCTGTCAGTGTGAAATCACCACCGATGGCAGCATCGTTCTTAGCAGCTGGCTCAACGACCGACATTGTTGTTCCATAACTGAACAGGACGTAACACAGAATGATAATGGCTGACGTGGCTACAAGAGTGATAATGGTTGATTTCATATAAACCTATGTAGCGCGGTAATAGACTGATTGCAACAGCCTAATCTTCGCGGAAAGATTTGTTGAACGAGTCACGTATTGGTGAAAACAGATATGACAGCATGGTACGACTACCTGTAACAATCAAGACATCGGCGGGCATTCCGGGGTACAGTTCTACATTCTCAAGGTTTTTGAGTTCTTCACTATCGACTTCAATACGCGCTTTATAATAAGAGGTGCCATTGCGCTCATCTTCAAAGCGATCTGCAGAAATATGGACGACTCTTCCGGTGATAGGGGGAACGAATCTTGCTTTATAGGCACTCAGACGAATACTGGCCTCTAATCCTCTTTCCATCACGTCAATGTCCTGTGGCTGAACCAGCGCTTCGACGATAAGCTTATCATCTGCGGGGACAATATCCATCAGCGGATCACCGGGGCGAATAACTCCACCAAGTGTGTGGACTTGCAGATCAGTAATGGTGCCATCAAGCGGGGACAGGATATTGATACGGTTAAATGTATCTTCGCTGGCACGGATGCGCTCCTCTAAGTCAGACAGGCTGACTTGTGTTTCTTTCAGTTCTTCAATGACTTCATTGAGAAAGTTATTGCGCACATTAATCATTTCCAGTTTTGCTTCACCGATGCTTTGCTCAGCCCGAGAAATCATTGCACCTGATTCACCTCTCTCCCCACTCAGACCTTCCATCTGTCGTTGCAAAGACAGCAGGCGGGAACGTGGCGCGTTGCCACTATTAACGAGTGTCTTTACTGCCTGAATTTCCTCTTTCAGCAAAGCTATCTGGCGGGTAGCAGAGACAGATTGCGCTCCTAGCCCACGTATTTCCTGCGCGTATTGGTCGATCTTTTTATTCAGGATGGAAATGCGTCCTTTAATACTATTTCTTCGTGAACTGAACAGGCGGCGCTGGCTGTCCAGTGATTCTTTAATGGTTGGATCAGTAGCTTCTTTCTTTAATAATTCCGGCGGGAAAGTAATATTTCCCAGTGAATCACGCTCCGCCTCTAAGCGAGCTTCTGATGCTTTGGCAGAAACCAGTTGTTTGCGGAGTAATTCATAACGTGCCTTAGCGGTGGTTTCGTCTAGTTTGATGAGAACATCTCCGGCACTCACGCGCATTCCTTCACGCACTAAAATAGCATCTACTATGCCACCTTCCAGATGCTGGATGGTTTTTTTGTTATTGTCTAAAATAACCGTTCCTATGGCAATGGCAGCACTGTTAAGTGGGGCGGTCGCCGCCCACAGACCAAATATGCCAAACACTAAAATAATGCAGGTCATACCAATGCAGATGGCTTTGGAAGCCAGCGTTTCCGGTCTGGAATAATCCTGATCTTTGGAAGGTAGGGGATACAACCAGTCGCTTGCTTTATCTAGTAGGCGTGTTCCGCGTGTTGCTGTCTCCTCTATTTTTGCAGGAAGATCGGAATCTGAGGGGAATTTAGACATGAATAGTAACCGTTATTGCGTATTGGTAGCGTCATTACTGGTGCCGGCTGCACCCGTTTGATATTGGCTGATGATTTCCTGAGTCGTGCCAAAGCGTTCTACGGTCCCTGCTTTTAACACCAGTAGGACGTCAATATTTCCGACAATACTTGGGCGATGTGATACAACAATAAACGTCATTCCGGCCTGTTTCATCCGCTGAATTGCAACGATGAGTGCGCGCTCACCATCTCCGTCCAGATTATTATTTGGCTCATCCAGCAGAACAAATTTAGGGTTTCCGTAAATAGCGCGCGCCAACCCAATACGCTGCCGTTGCCCAGGCGACAAGCTGTTCATTTTAGGCGTTACCACTGTTTCATACCCGTTTGGTAGACGCAAAATCATCTCGTGACACTCTGCCATTTGAGCCGCTGCAATAACGCTTTCAGTGCTGGCGTTTCTATCCATACGAGCGATGTTGTCTTTAATGGTGCCGGTGAATAAATCAACTGATTGCGGCATATAGCCGACATAACGACCAAAATTTGCGCGATTCCATTTAAAGGTATCTGCTCCGTCCAATCTGGCTGCTCCATGGGTGGGTGGTACTAACCCCATAATCACTTTTGACAGGGTAGATTTCCCAGCACCGCTAGGGCCAACCAGTCCCATGGATTGCCCGGGTTGAAGACCAAACGTGATGCCTTTCAAAATGGGCGCGCTTCCGGGAGGTGTGAAGATCAGGTTTTCAACAGTCAGTAAGCCCTGTGGTTCAGGCAGTTCCAGTGTTCCGCGTTCCACTGCTTTGCCAGCACTCAATGCTTTGTTTAGGCGATGATACGACTCACGAGCAGAAATCCAGCTTTTCCATATACCAATAGCATTCTCGAAAGGTGCTAATGCGCGGCCTACCAAAATAGAGCCTGCAATCATGCCTCCGACACTTAGTTCATTTTGCAAAGCAAGATATCCACCAAATCCGGTCACACCAATCTGAATCGTCAACCTTAACGTACGCGAAACGGATTGGATAATATTAGCGCGTCGTTGAGCGATAAGGCTATGTTTCGAGGCAGCATGTTGGTGTTCCTGCCAGACATTAACGACGTTATCCATCATTCCCATAGCTTCAATCGCTTCAGCATTGCGGCTGGCCGTGTCTGCCATATACTGGCTACCAATTTGCTCTTTACTGGATTCTTCAAACTTTTTACGCGTGCTAAATTCGTTGATAACCGCGAATCCGATCAGAATAATCATCCCGATGATGGAGAGAAATCCAAGTACGGGATTAATCAGGTAAATAACCAGAATGAACAGGAGTGACCACGGCGCATCCAGCAACGTGCCGGCAGATGTAGTTGCAAAATTTCGGATAATTGTCAGATCTCGCTGATGCTGTGAGGCATTCACGTTCATGCCTAGTGACGACTTAACCACCGCATCTTTCAATAAAATAGGGGAGAGTTCCTGATCCAGCCATTCACTGATAGAAGATAACACCGCGTTACGTATGGCAAAGAATATACCGTAAAACATGATAGCAACGACCATAATAATGGAGAGCATGTACAATGTTTCCATGCTTTGGCTTGACAAAACACGATCAAGCACTTGCAACGAGTAAAGCGGTAAAGCCAGCATGAAGATACTAATGCAGAAGCTAAACAGCCCTGCATAAATCAGTGATCGACGGGTGCGCTGGAGATAAGGGTGTAGAGGTGAGGGATCAGATGATGCAGAACGGTTAACCATAGTGAGTGGGTTGTAGCAAAAAAACCCGCATCTGCCAATGGCTTTTGTTGCTATGGGGGTATTTACTCACCGTTTTTTTGTAACAATGTGCTACAACCCAATCATGTTCATGAGAGTATTTTAGTAACCGTACCCGTAAGGAAATAGTCGGTTATATGGGGTGAAGATCATCCAGTTTGATAGGTGGTCGTATAGGCCAGTATAGGCGTAGGCGCGTTCAATATCCAGCTGATCTTGCAGAGCTTCTACTCCTTCCAGATCCTGCTGTACGCGTTGTAATTCCTGCGAAGCGATGGCGTCACCTTTTGCAGCAGCCATTGACAGGAAGCGTCTGGCTTCACGAGGGTCGCGGGGGAAGCCTTCCAGACCTTGCGCCAGTAGCAACCCCATAGTGCGCTGTGCCGGAACAACGCCGCGTTCTGCGGCACTACGCAAGTGTACCATAGCCTGATATGGATCGGCAGGAACACTGTTGCCTGTAAGATACATCAGCCCCAGATTATGTTTTGCTTGTGGAACGCCGGCATCTGCTGCTGCTTTAAACAAACCAAATGCTTCATTAGGATTGCGCTCAACGCGGCTGCCCTGCTCATACATAATGCCTAATGTCCAAAGAGCGCGGGCATCACCTGCATCTGCAGCCTGATGTAGCCAGCGTATGGCTTGTGCTTCATCTCGGTAGGTTCCCTGTCCTTCCAGTGCCATCAGCCCTGCCTGATAAGCTGCGTCTGCCATACCGGCTTCTGCTGCCTGTTTGAAATGGTTAAACGCAACGGTTGGGCTTTTAGACGTATCGGCCAGTCCGTGTAAATTCACTAGTCCGAGCAAATATGCCGCCTTGCTATCCCCCTGCGTTGCTTTCTCGCGCAGTTCTGCTATGTCTTCACCCCGGTAAGTGATCGCTTCACTATGTGGTGCTTTCAGGCTTTCTGACATGATATCTGCATTATCACTAGAGCGATCACTGTCCCGACAACCGTCTGCTGTGCAAATAGTGGTTGTTGCGGGTGTATCGGATCCACATGCGCCTAGCAAAAGTAATACAGTAAGGCAGCTAGTGAATTTTAGGGAAGAAGGCATTGTCATGGGAAGTATCTCTATCGTTATTGTTCTTTCTATTGTTAAAAACATACTTAGGAGACTGACATACTATGTTTCTGCCAGCCTCCTAAATTTGTGATATTTAATCTACAGCCAGTGAGCCACCGCGACCGGAGCGTCCGGAAGGATCACTTTGTACGGTGTAGTTTTTCAATGACACGACCATCTTGTTGTAGGCATCCATGAAGGCCGCTGCTAATGCTTTTCCTTCTGGCGTATCCGTGTATCCGCCTGCACCACCAAACATGCTGCCACCCAGTCCAGCTAAACCGGCCAGGAAGTTAGTTGTACTGGAGCTTCCTTCAGATGCAGACACTTGTTGTGTGGAGCGCACATCTGTTACATTCAGTGCAACACTGGTATGGCGCTGATTCAGTCCGCCAGCAACTGCACCAATTCCACTATTGCCAAGCAGACCGCCAATCATGGCTCCAACGCTTCCAACATCGCTATTAGCATAGAGGACTGACACTTCCATAGAGTAGTCTGCCACTTTCAGTAGTCCTTTGCCCATATTGCTGCCACCGCGTGCTTCACCGGAATCCATGTAAGCGCGTTCCTGATTACGGGCGGCTTTGCTTGATGCGCTACGTGAGACTACCTGGAAACAATTAGATTGTTGAATGATCATCTTTAGCACAGGGGTGATAGAACGTTGCCCGGTTGAGCGGGCAAACTCTGCGACCCAGTCGCTGCGCAAATCTTCAACAATGGCTAGCGTTCCAAGTGGTGAGTCGCAACGCTCTAATTCTTCATTTGCACCAACACTCGTGCCACCACCTGCTGCACCAGTGGCTACCGTGCCACCACCGCCACTTTCTACGCATGCACCAAGTGTTACTAAAGCCGCCATGCTGAAGAGCGCTTTAGAAAAAGTATTACGTTTTGTCATTATCGAAGAATCCTTATAATATGGTCTTGGTGTTTCTATGAAAGATTAAAGAATGCAACTGACTTAGTAGTAATCAACAACTACACAAATCACTTTCTCTTTTATTACTGTAGGCACATTATTCAGAACAACTTGTGATTGTCAAAACGTTTTTTGTATTAGCCATACATAAGTTTCGGGTTCTTCATCAAGAAAAACCGTGCAACCTAGATGAATTGGGGTTTGGAAAATAGTGAAAATTGTGTTATGGTAGAGGTTCCAAAGGATCATTTATTCTGTAGCTGGAATAGGTGATGATTTTCGGCAACATTCATTGACTAAAAGGAGGCACACTTGACCACCATTACACACATTGAAACCTTGCAACGCAAGCGCGATTCCCTGAAAACTGCCATTCATCAGGAAATGCAATCCCCTAACTTCGATGAATTAAAAGTTCATAGTATGAAAAAGCGTAATTTGCAATTAAAGGATGAAATTGCGACGCTTTATAAGCGAGCATCTTAACCCATAGCTTGCATATAGCACACTAAATATAGCGCCTTAGGCCAGATAACGGCATTGTTCTTAGCCGTACAAGTAAGTATATAAAAGGAAGCTACACGCACAGGCGTTAGCTTCCTTTTCTTATGTTGATCTGTTTTTGAACACTAACTGATAAGCTTTAGATCTTTCAGTGCGTCATAATCTCCTTCAGGGGATGGCTTGGTATCGGCAGCGTGCTGTACCGGATCACGCCGTAAAACTTCCTGATTGATGAGTGCCTCCATACTGCTGTCAGTATGGCCAATACGGGTTTGGGCATCAAAAGGCTTGAACTGGGCATCGACGTAAGCACCATCTTCAATGGTTAGTGAACGGTGTATGATAGCACCTTCAATATGGGCATCAGGATAGATACAGACGCGCGGAGCCTTAATAACCCCCTGAACGGTGCCGAACACATGCACTTCACTATGTACGGCAATGTCACCCGTCACCACAGCCTGTTCGCGGACGTAAGCGGATTCTGCCTTAATATTGCCTTCAATTTGTCCGCCTAAGTCAATGACGCCATCGCTAATGATATTACCAAGCATTCGTATATCTGTACCAATAACCGTGGGTGGCTGTTTTCGCGGTTGGGCGCTGGTATCATCTTTCTTATTTACAGGTTTTGTTGCTGGTTTAGCTGGCTTAGTTGAGGGTTTCTGAAACATAGAGTCCTGCTTTGATAAATCGTGAAGGGTTAACGGGTTTGCCCTTATATCGTACCTCATAATGCAGGTGATCGCCAGTGGATCTTCCTGTGCTACCCTGCCGTCCTATGGTTTGTCCTGTATCCACTTTAGAGCCAACTTTTACCAGTGTACGGCTAAGATGACTATAGCGTGTGCTGAAGCCTTTACCATGGTCAATATCTACCGTGAGGCCATAGGCTCCCTTATATCCGGCATGTCTCACCCGTCCGGGAGCAGTGGCGTAAATATGCGCGCCTGAGCGTCCTGCATAGTCAATGCCTGTGTGATTGGCCAATGTGTGACGAAAGGGGTCCATACGTCTACCAAATCCACTCGTAAAGCGTGCATTTTTCATAGGGCGACTTAATGGAAGATGTTGTAATGTATCAATAATATCGGTGAGATACGCAATTTCCGTCAGTACAGTTTGATCCGTCACATGGGTATTATCTTTAGGATGATCTGGATAGTAAGGCCCTCCCTGTGATAAATGTGACAGTGTTGTATTATTGCCATCATGGTAATGAGCGACTGAACGTTCCATGATCGACGATATTTCTTTTTCCATCCCTGTTATCGCGGCAGCTTTCTCCAGCGCCTTTATTTTATTATAGGTTAGATGTCGGATGCTATTGACAAACTGCTGATGCTGAAATTCTTTACGCTCAAGCTCTGTCTCTAGGTAATTGACGCGTTGCAGTACTTTAGAGCTATTCAGGACAGAGGCGGGTGCATAAGTGTCGGAGGGTACAAAAATCTCTGTATTTGATGCAGCAGAAGGTCGCTGATACTGGTCGATAACGAATTGTGCGTACTCGCTGACATTTTCACCATCTTTTGTCATGCGAATCAGGTCACGTTTGAGTAAAGCGTACTCGCCATGAATTTTGTGGTTCTTTGCGGCTTCGGTTTCGATGGCGCGCTCTTTTTGTGCTATGGTCTGACGTGCCTGAAGATAGCGCCCTGTAGAAAAAGATGCTCCGCCCACGATGACGATAATAGCAAGTGTCGCAAAACATTGCGTGCGAAACGAAAGATTGTAATGGTCTACCGCATGTTTTGATACGATAACGATGTCTTTTGCGTGAAATACCCGAAGGATCTTTCTGACAAAAGCATAAGATGCTGGATGTTGTATAGCCATAATAATAGAACTAGGTTATTGAGGTAATAGTTACCATTATAGTTGGTAGCAGGCAACCGTTATTGTGAGGTTAATTGATCATCATAAACGTTGCTTGATGGCCGGATTCCTAGCAAATGGCAGATAGTTTTGGTCAGCATTGCACGATTTAGCGTGTAAAAGTGAAATGCTTCCACCCCTTCCAAGCGTAATCGCCTGCACAATGATGCTGTCACGAAAGCAGCGGTTTGCTGGTATAAATCTGCATCATGTTCAATATTATCAAATAACTGGCTGAGCCACGCTGGAACATCCGCACCGCACATTGCTGCGAATTTATGCAGTTGCTGGATGTTATGAATTGGTAATATACCCGGTATGATGGGTACAGTAATGCCTGCCGAGCGTGCTTTGTCTAAAAATCGGAGGTATGTTTCCGGTTCAAAAAAGAACTGGGTGATGGCTCGAGTGGCGCCTGCATCTATTTTTCGCTTAAGGTAGTTAATATCTGCGTCTGACGATACGGCTTGTGGATGGTTTTCAGGGTAAGCGGCGACACTAATATCAAAATCAGCAATTTTTTTTAGGCCTTCCACCAGATCACATGCGTAAACATATCCATCTTTATGCGGGGTGTAGGTGGCATTTTCTGGCATATCACCACGAAGTGCGACAATATGGCGAACGCCTACATTCCAGTATTCCTGCGCTATTTCGTTGATTTCACCGCGTGATGCACCAACACAGGTTAGGTGTACGGCGGGTGTCAGGCTGGTATCTTTTAGAATTCTTTTAATGGTCGAATGGGTACGCTCTCTGGTGGAGCCACCTGCGCCATAGGTGACTGAAACAAAATTAGGTTGCAGTGGTTCCATAGCCGTGATGGCATTCCACAAAGACGTTTCTGCTTTTTCGGTTTTAGGCGGGAAAAATTCAAATGATACCTGTTTAGGCGGGGTAACATAAAAGCTGTTTAATTGTTGCTGTAAGTCGTGGCTAACGTTAGTCATTTTCGCAGGTCGTTATTTAGGTGAAGGTGATTAGTTCAGATAAAAATATGTTGCATATATAAATACAATACACAAGTAGCGATGTCTTACTAACTTGCTTTCGGCAATGTGTCTCAATTTTTACTAGGAAGAGATGATGTTTCAGTGTAGATGGTAATGTACATGAATGAATTGGATTGCTAGAGATGAAGAAACAATGGGCAAGTATGGTGCTAATGCTTTTAGTGCTGGTTACAGGACACGTGCAGGCCAAGCAAGCCTATGATCCGATTGAGCCAGTAAATCGCGTCATTTTTGGCTTTAACGAATACGCAGATATGATTGTAGTGAAGCCTGCTGCTCAAGCCTATGATTATGTGATTCCCAATCCGGCTAAACGCGGTGTGACAAATGTTATCCGTAATCTTCGTATGCCCGTGATATTCTTCAACTCGGCACTTCAGGCTGATCCGCAAAACGCGTTTTCTGCCATGTGGACGTTTATTCTAAATTCGACGTTTGGCATTGCAGGGATCTTTGATTTTGCCGGAGCCGCTACGGATCTGCGGGCGCGTGATGAAGATTTTGGACAGACATTGGGCATGTGGGGCGTTGGGCAGGGGCCTTACCTTGTGTTGCCATTGCTTGGGCCTTCCAATTTGCGTGATACAACGGGTCGTGTCGTGGATTTCTTCCCTGACCCCTACAACTACCTGAAAGGTACGGAAGCTATTATTGTTCGCAACGTGCTGGAAATTTTGGATATACGGTACCGTACGCTAGGGTTGATAGATAATGTTTACGATACGTCCTTTGACCCTTATGCAACGTTTCGCAGTGCTTACACGCAACGTCGTTTAGGACTAGTTAAAAATACCGTCAATAATGCTATTCAGGAAGGAGAACTCGATGATTAAAACCACAGCATTAACACTTATCTATGCTGCCGCACTTATGGTAGGGGCTGCAACATATTTACCGTCTCAAGCATCAGCTAAAAAAACCACGATTGCAGCAAACGATGTTCAGCGCGGCTCAACGGTTCAGCAGGCATTTGTCTATCAGGTGGCAGATGATGTATTGGAGACTATACGCAATACTAAAGGCACGGATGCTGTTACCGCTTTACATCCTGTCTTTAATCGCTACGTAGACATTGAATGGGTTGGGAAATTTGTGCTTGGCCGTCATTGGCGCAGTGCAACGAAACAGCAGCGTAAAGCTTTCATGGATAGTTATCGCCAGTTTATGATTGGTAGCTATTCTGGCAGGCTTAAAGATTACTCAGGACAAAACTACAATGTGGAAGCACCACGTGATTTGGGTAAAGGGCGATACGTTCTGAAAATGAATGTGCAACGAGAAGCTGGCGCTCCTGTAACGATTGATTACAAAATTCGTGAATCTGGCGGCACGTTTAAAATATACGATCTGATTGTTGAAGGAATCAGCCTGATAACCACGCAGCGTTCAGAGTTTGACTCTGTGGTGAATCGTAAAGGGCTGGAGTTTTTGATTCATGCGCTTGAAAAGAAAGCAGCGCAGTAAACACACTCTATCAGCCTTCTAACGGTATCATCTATGTTTACACCGAATCATTTGCAGCAGACGATTAACCCATGGCAATGGATGTTTAACACGCAGGGAAATTATACGATGGGATTGATTAACATCGTACATAAGAGCAATGACCCTGCCGTTGAAAAGATGATTGTTGAAGATGTTGCCGGTTATGGAATGCAGCTGGATAAGATGGGTAACACATTGCGAGCTGTGTTATCGCTTATGGATATGACAAAATTAGACGAGAAGCAGAGTAAAGCTGTGAAAGACTTTACTGCCATGATGGATGATATTGATGAAGCAAAACTGCTCAAGGAGCTAAAGCAGTTTCATACGGCGAATGTTGCTAGTTATGTTCATGCTCTGAAAGAATTAAAGCGTACCGATCATGCACGCTACCAGACAATAGCCACGCAGTTGCGAGACGTGCTTGACGACGTTTCTGCGTAACTTTTAAGGTGCTTTTGGAAAGTCGGTCTTAATGCCAAAGTAAAACCATTCAGAGCCAATGCCGTGGTCTGTGCTGGTTTTGGGTAGTACGATGACTCCATCTTCAGGAGCCGTGATGTGGGTGCCATCATCGTCATACTGTGCAATCACTTCACCTTTTTGCACTGCTTCAAGATGCGTCCACGCTTTGCTTAGCTGGCCGGAGCGTTCTTTATAATAGATTTGTTGCATGGTGATGCATTGCTGGTGCGATGTATCAACTTTAGGCAACATATTGCGTGATATCTCTGCCATATCCAGATGCTGTAGGGCGCGCATAATGGCATGATAACCAATGCGTACATTGTCAGCATTGTCATGATTTCCGCACTCAAGCGTGACAGCAATACCTTTGCGAGATGTGTTGCGTGTATAGTCTGTAGTGCCGATAGATGCGTTGCGTTGTTCTTGTGTGGCTTGTGGGTTATTAAAAGCGTCTGCCCATCCGCTAATATAGTGTGGCACACCCAGTGCGCGGGCATAGTCAATTTCTGCCTGAGATGACGTGCCAAGAAAGCAAAATGCTCCCCCTTCTGATTGATAAGAATGGATGTCTAAAAGCGCATCTGCTTCGTCCAGCAGACTGCATAAGATAGGGGTCAACGTATCTTCATAGGTTGTGCATTGTTCTGGCGGGTAGAAATGACGGTTGAGATTGCGGTCAATAAAGCGCTGCTTCTGTGCATATGCTTTAGGGTTAGCGATAGGAACAAAGGTGATTTTCCCACGTTTTAACGTGATAATGCCTTGCTGAAATGCATCAATTGCCTGATGAATCGCTTCAACCCCGCAATATTCATTGCCGTGGATAGCGCCAAACACGACAAGGTGCTGGCCTGACGTGGAGGCATGAAAGGCAGTGGTTTGAATTGTCATGAATAGTACAGAATTACGCTTGGATAAGAGTTGGCTATAGCTTATGTAAGGTATGTTAAAATATCAAGAGAGAATATGCCGGAATTACCCGAAGTTGAAACTGTTAGAGCAGGTCTGGATCGCTACGTAGGCGGTAAGCATATCGTTTCTGCCCGGTTGCACCGCCCGAATTTGCGCTATCCGTTCCCGCCTGATCTGGTGAAGCAAGTGACAGCTCAGCGTGTAGACAGGATTCGTCGACGTGCGAAATATCTGTTGTTTGATATTGGTGATGTGACACTTATTGGACATTTAGGTATGTCTGGGCGTTATGTAGTCAGGGCGCAGGGGAGTGAGGTGCAGTCACATGAGCATATGACATGGATATTAGATGACGGTATGGAAGTGGTATATCATGACCCGCGTCGTTTTGGTTTTGTGTTATCAACAGGTCGCAATCAGTGGCAAACCCATCCAATGATAACAACGCTTGGAGTAGAACCATTTTCGCCTGAATGCTCGGCGCAATATTTGGCAGAGCAACTGGCAACACGCCGCACAACCATTAAGCAGTTATTGCTGGATCAGCGTGTGATTGCAGGTATTGGAAATATTTATGCATCTGAAGTGCTTTTTCGCACAGGCATTCATGTGCAAACCCCCGCTGATGCATGTGTAGATAAGGCTGCATCATTGGTGTTGACCATTCGGCAAGTTTTGCAGTCTGCGATTGATTCGGGTGGATCGACATTGCGTAATTATGCTAAGGCCAGTGGGGATTCCGGGTATTTCCAGCATCAGTTTCAGGTGTATGGCAGGGAGGGAAAGCCGTGCTACGTTTGTAAGACACCTATACATAAAATCACACAGTCGGGTAGATCAAGCTTTTTTTGCCCATCCTGCCAATCATGACAGGTGTTTTAGTGAGATATTTCTCAAAAAACCATCTTCCCTCTTGACGAGGTGAGCTTTAAGAAGTAGATTGTTCCTCCTGCTTAAGGTATTTTTCATGGATTGACATTTTGGTTTATTCTGAAAAGCCGAAACAGCGATAGAAAACAGTTATTTTGATCACGATCCTGAGATTAAGGAAAGAACTAATATTATGGCTCATCACAAGTCCGCAAAAAAACGCATTCGTCAAACAGAATCACGCACCGTGGTAAACCGCGCGCGTCGTAGTCGTATACGTACGTTCATTAAGCGACTGGAGACAGCTATTGAAGCAGGAAATCGCGAAGAAGCAGTGCAGGCATTTCACGCGGTTGAGCCTGAAATACGTCGCGGAGTCACCAAAGGTGTGATGAAGCTGAATACGGCATCCAGAAAGATTAGTCGGTTGTCTGCCCGCGTTAAAGCGATGGCTGCATAAACCATTTTTGATTGATAGTAACTAGGTGAGATACATATCAGTATGATATGAGGGAGTAGGTGAGGCCGTGCGCGGTGAGTTATTAACATTGCAAACGACTGCCGCCACCCGTAAGGTTGCTGGAGCCTCTTATGCTGGTGATGTGCTTCCGGCGGAATGTGCGGCTTACATGAAATTGTCTCCTGCTGCGCTAATAGATGTGCGGACAAAGCCTGAATGGTCGTTCTCAGGTATCCCGTCATTTGGACAGCCGTTGCAACAATCGGTGCATTGTATTTCCTGGGTAACCTATCCGGATTATATTTCAAACCCTGATTTTGTTGGTCAGTTGCATGAATCAGTTCCTGATAAAGATATGCCAGTCTTCTTTTTGTGTAAAGTAGGTGGGCGATCAGCGCAAGCAGCGCAACTGGCTGCTGCACAAGGATATGTTTACGCCTTTAACGTATTATACGGTTTTGAAGGGGGGCATAATGAGCATCAGCAGCGTGGTTGTGTTAATGGATGGAAAGCGGAAGGGTTGCCATGGATGCAAGCATAACGACCTTATCTGTGAAAACACCTGAAATGTCAGACAGCGTGCAAGACTCTTCTTCTATTTGGGATGAAATTAGCCGACAGTTACAGGCCTCTTACGGGGATGCCGTCTATCGCAGCTGGTTCAAGCCATTACAGTTTGACAGCGTTTGTAACGGGCAGGCAATTCTGGTTGCACCTACGCGCTTTATGCGTGAATGGGTGGTTAATAACTATCTTGATACACTGGTTGATCTGTTCCATAGTTATGATCGCCAGATTCACGCGGTAGATATTGTAGTGAAACGGACGACTGCTCCTGTGGCCTCATCTGCCAGTACGTCTTCGCCAGCGCGCCACCATATTAGCTGGGGCGCCACGTCGTCAGGTAATAAGCCATCGACACAAGCACCCGCTTCACAAGTACCACCTGTTATGCATGATGCTCAGGATTCTGGTGATGAAAGCATTTTAAGTGCGATGGGTGCCACACTTGATCCTCGTTATACGTTTGATAATTACATTGTGGGCAAACCAAACGAGCTGGCATTTGCCGCTGCGCGCCGTGTGGCTGAGTCACGCGAATGTACACCCGGATGCAATCCGTTGTTCTTATATGGTGGAGTGGGGCTTGGAAAGACTCATTTAATGCATGCGATTGCCTGGCATTTGCGCCATACGAATCCTGAGCGCAGAGTCGTGTATCTGTCTGCTGAAAAATTCATGTATCAGTTTATTAAGGCACTGAAAGATCGTAGCACCATGGAATTTAAAGAGCAATTCCGTTCGGTGGATGTGTTGATGGTGGATGATGTGCAGTTCATTAGCGGTAAGGATTCCACGCAGGAAGAATTTTTCCATACGTTTAATGCGTTGGTAGATCAGAATAAGCAGCTAGTGATTTCTGCGGATCGCTCCCCGTCTGATCTGGAAGGCATGGAAGAGCGTATGCGGTCACGGCTTGGTTGGGGGCTGGTGGCAGATGTTCATGCAACTAACTACGAATTGCGTTATGGCATTCTTCAGTCCAAGGTTGAGCAGTCCGTCACACCTGTGCCTAAGGAAGTGATTGAGTTTCTGGCCAGCCGTATCACCACCAACATACGTGAGCTGGAAGGTGCCTTAAACCGTGTGATTGCTAATACTACGCTGGTTGGTCAACCCGTAACGCTGGAAACCACACAGCAAGTGCTATCAGATTTGCTGCGTTCCTGTGATAAGCGTGCGACCATTGAAGATATACAGAAACAGGTGGCAGATTATTACAATATTAAAGTGTCTGACATGCATTCTGGCCGCCGCTCGGTCAGTATTGCGCGCCCGCGTCAGATTGCGATGTATTTGTCGAAGCAGTTAACGTCTAAAAGTCTGCCCGAAATTGGCCGGAAATTTGGTGGAAAAGATCATACGACCGTTATGCATGGTGTGAAGCGTATTACAGAATTGATGCAAAATGATGCTGAAGTACGTGATGATGTGGAACGGTTGCAACGTATGTTGAGTAGCTAATGCTTTCCATAGTAACACTTGCTAGATAACGAAAAATAAGGTACATGTCACGATTATGTCGAATGCAGCTCTCAAACCCGTTTCAGCCAACGCTCCCATCCATTTTTCAGTGCATCAGGGGGATTTGATTACCTCACTCTCTCACGTGCAGTCAGTGGTAGAGAAGCGGGGTACTATCCCTATTTTGTCTAACGTCCGTATTGATGTGCAAAAAGATGCGATAGAAATGACATCAACCGATATGGAACTGGCGATTATTGATCGCGCACCTGCGGAGGTGAAAAGTTCAGGTAGTTTTACGTTATCGGTCAATATGTTTTACGACATTGCCAAAAAATTTGCTTCTGATGCAGTGATTGATCTTCATCTGGATGATTCCGGCAATAAGGTGACGATTATATCGGGTCGGTCAAGTTTTGTGTTACCTACTCTGCCAGTTGAGGATTTTCCCGCCATCACGGAAGATTTGGACTTGCCTAATAGTTTTGTGCTGACAGGTAGTGAATGTCGTGCATTGATCGAGAAGACATCCATTGCGATGGCAAATGATGATACACGCTATTTCCTCAATGGCATTTACCTTCACGTTGCCGAGTCACAGGGAAGTGCCGTGTTGCGAAGTGTTGCAACCGACGGTCATCGCCTTGCCAGAATGGAAGTGCCGCTTCCTTCCGGTGCAGCTGACATGCCATCAGTGATTCTTCCGCGCAAAGCCGTTAATGAATTGCTGAAATTGCTGGATAAAGACGTCACGGAAGTAAAGTTGTCCGTTTCCGAATCTAAAGCCATGTTTGTGTGTGGCAACGCTGTGTTGGTATCCAAATTGCTGGACGGCCAGTATCCTGATTATGAACGTGTGATTCCTCAGAAAAACGACCAGCATCTAGAGCTGGGTGCGGTAGCCTTTTCTAAAGCGTTAGACCGCGTGACGGTTGTCTCATCAGATAAAACCCGTAACGTTCGGTGCGCTATTGATGGCAGCCAAATGATTATCACCACAGTCACTAACGAGCAAAGCACAGGTGAGGAGCATTTAGAGATTTCCAGTAGCGACATAAGCACCGATATTGGGTTCAATTCACGTTATTTGTTAGATGTGCTGAGCCGTGTGGAAGGTAACACGTTGAGAATGCATATTGGTGATGCCACTGCGCCTGTGATATTGCAGGATGCGGATAATGAATATGCTTTATATGTGGTCATGCCAGTGCGTGTATAAGGCTGGCATTGTCAGAGGTTTTGTTATCTCCGTCAATTGAGTCATTGCAGCTGCATCATTTTAGGAATCATCTGCAAAGCACGATACATACACAAGGCAAGCCTTTCGTTATATTGCATGGGCAAAATGGTGCCGGAAAAACCAATATATTAGAAGCGATTTCCATGCTGTCACCCGGCCGCGGCATCCATCATGCACCTGCAGCGCAGCAATTGAGCCTGCAACATGATGTATCTGGGTGGGGTGTTAGGGCAGATATGATACACCAGAATATCCCGACAACGTTACTTACATCTTATGATGCAGATGCAGGGAAACGCCGTGTCAAGGTTAATGGGGAGCTTGTTTCCTCACAGCAAACATTGCGCCATTACCTTACCATCATATGGTTTTTGCCTGCAATGAGTCATTTGTTTCTGGAAGGAGCCAGCGCATGTCGCCGCTACTTTGATCGTATCGTATATGCTTTTGACGCAGAACATGCGCCACGTATGCAAGCTTACCAACATTATATCCGTGAACGCCGCCGATTATTGGCGATGCCTTCCTATGATGCAGGCTGGCTGGACGTGATTGAGCAGTACATTGCACAATATGCTGTGGCCATTGCGTGCGCACGTCTGGAAGTAGCGGAACGCATGAATCACGCGATGCGTCAGACAGATCCTATTTTTCCACATGCGTCTATTGTCATAGCAGGGAATGAAGCGGATGGGTTGCAACAGGGGCAGCGCGCACTTGATATTGAAGACGGACTCATGCAGGCCTTGAAACACAACAGAGCCGATGACGCAGCACGCGGGAGGTGCAGTATAGGCGCGCATCATACCCGTATAGATGTCTATTATTTGCCAGATAAGCGTCTTGCTGCGCAATGTTCAACAGGAGAGCAAAAAGCATTACTGTTATCGTTATTGCTAGCGCAAATATATGCGTTGGTGGAATGGAAAGGTACGCTGCCTATATTGCTGATTGATGAGATAGCCGCTCATCTGGACGAAACGCGCCGTCATGCATTGTTTCAGGTGTTGCAGGATACGGGGCTGCAAATCTGGATGACGGGTACGGATCAGGCAGCTTTTTCGCATTTGCCACAGAACGCATGTTCGTTCGTGCAGGTGGATCAGGGAAAGGTCTGGCAAGGGTAGTTTATTGCTGGATATTACTGGTTGGATGCTCTATGAATAAGCGGGTAACAACAAACAGATAACATCACATATGAATGCCGATACTGCATTAGCTATGACCGAAAAAGAAGAACTTCCCGTTGACGCTTATGGCGCAGAGTCAATTAAGGTACTCAAAGGGCTTGAAGCAGTACGAAAACGTCCTGGCATGTATATTGGTGATACTGATGACGGCTCCGGACTGCATCATATGGTGTATGAAGTAGTAGATAATGCCATTGATGAAGCATTGGCTGGTCACTGTGATTTGGTACAGGTGACGCTAAACGCGGATGGTTCATGTAGCGTCACTGATAATGGTCGTGGTATTCCTGTTGGGATACATGAAGGTGAAGGAGTCTCTGCGGCCGAAGTTATTATGACACAGCTTCATGCTGGTGGTAAGTTTGACTCCAACTCGTACAAAGTGTCGGGTGGATTGCACGGAGTTGGTGTATCAGTGGTTAATGCCTTATCAGACTGGCTGCTACTGACGATCTGGCGTGATGGTAAAGTACATGATGTCCGTTTTGAGCACGGTGATACGGTGGAACATTTAAAAGTGTGACCGGAGATGCACATGGGAAAAAGGGTACAGCAGGTAACGTTTCTGCCATCGATTGATACGTTTACCTTTATTGAATTTGATTTTGCAACGCTTGAGCATCGCTTGCGAGAATTGGCGTTTTTAAATTCGGGTGTGCGTATTCGTTTAACGAATAAACGAAAAGATACAGCCAAGTTGCAGAGCTATATTATGAAGGTGGTACTAAAGCATATGTAGAGTATCTGGATAGAAACAAACAGGCTGTGCATGAACCTATAATAATTACTGGTGAAAATGATGATATTGGTGTTGAAGTCGCATTGCAGTGGAATGATAGTTATCATGAAAATGTATTATGCTTTACAAACAATATTCGTCAACGTGATGGTGGAACACATTTGCAGGGTTTTCGCAGTGCGCTAACCCGTTCTATCAACCAATACGGTAATGAAAGCGGTCTAACGAAGAAGCATAAAGTGAGCCTGTCCGGTGATGATGCGCGTGAAGGGTTGACCTGCGTGGTGTCTGTGAAAGTGCCTGATCCTAAATTTTCCTCGCAGACAAAAGATAAGCTGGTTTCATCTGAAGTACGTCCTGCGGTGGAAACATTGCTGAATGAACGGCTGGCAGAATGGTTTGAAGAGCATCCAACAGAAGCACGACTGATTGTTGGCAAGATTGCTGAGGCAGCGATTGCCCGCGAAGCTGCCCGAAAAGCCCGAGAATTGACACGGCGCAAAGGTGCGTTGGAAATTTCTAACTTGCCGGGCAAATTGGCGGATTGTCAGGAGCGTGATCCTTCCAAGTCAGAATTATTCTTGGTTGAGGGTGACTCTGCAGGTGGCTCGGCCAAGCAGGGGCGGCACCGAAAGTTTCAGGCTATTTTGCCGTTGCGCGGAAAAATTCTTAATGTGGAACGCGCACGTTTCGACAAGATGCTGTCATCGCAGGAGATTGGTACACTGATTACGGCAATGGGAACGGGTATTGGGCGTGAGGATTTTAATGTAGAAAAACTGCGTTATCATAAAATCATTATTATGACCGATGCCGACGTTGATGGCGCGCATATCCGTACATTGCTGCTCACATTTTTCTTTAGGCAAATGCGTGAATTGGTAGAAGGTGGGTATTTATATATTGCTCAGCCACCTCTGTATAAAGTGAAGCGTGGTACTGCAGAAGCGTATTTGAAAGATGATCGTGAGCTAGTGCATTATCTGGAGCAAACCGCACTTGATGGTGCAGAGGCGACTTTGCCAGATGGCCGAGTTTTGGCAGGTGATGCGCTTGCTATATTATTGAAGCAAACACGTCATGTGACGCAGTCGCTTGAGGTCATAGGGCGTGCGATGAACCCGGTGGCCGCTGAAGCCGCATTTTATGCTGGCTTATTTAATGATTTCTCTCCAACGCAGGCGAAAGCAGATGCATTAACGCAGCAGCTAAACCTTCGTGATGAACATGGAGGATGGTCTGTAGAGGTGAGCGGATCTGCTTACATCATGCGCCGCTGCGTACGCGGGGTTGAACAAGTGGTGCGTATGCCTGAGACAATCGTACAATCGCGTGATGGTCGTGCATTGGCAGAGTTAACCGAATATGTACAGGACATATTTACACAACCACTCAATCTTCAACGAAAATCAGTTGAGATGCGTATTGCTACACCTGTAGAATTTTATCGCACGATGACAGAGGTTGCACGCAAAGGGTTGACTGTGCAGCGTTTTAAAGGATTGGGTGAAATGAATGCCGACCAGCTATGGGACACGACGCTTGATCCTGAAAATCGTACATTGCTTCAGGTCAAGATTGAACAGGCTGAAAGTGCCGATGAGGCTTTTTCCATTCTTATGGGAGATGTTGTAGAGCCGCGCCGGCAGTTTATTCAGGATAACGCGCTGTCAGTTGAGAATTTGGATATCTAAGCTGAGATACCTCTTCTTGATTTAACGTTTACTATACGTTTTTCCATTATCGTATGCTGCTGATAAAACATTTAGGCAGGCGATACAAGGTGATGAGAAAAACTAACTATGCATTAGCACTCGCATTGCTGATTATAGCGACATACACGTCTGAGGCTTTAGCAGAAGACACATTTATCCATGCGCTGGCATCAGGAACTCCGTATCTTGATGCGCGGTATCGCTACGAGTTTGTCGATCAGGAAGGTATTCCACATAATGCCCATGCTTCAACGTTGCGTACTCGCTTAGGGTATAGATCAGGCAGTCTTTATGGCTTTTCGGGAACACTGGAATTTGAGAATATTAGCCATATTGGTTCAGATAATTACCATGATACGCTGAATGGTCGAAGTGACCACCCTGTGGTTGCCGATGTAGAGAGTACTGAACTTAATCAGGTGTTTTTACGTTACGAAGGCATAGCAGACACCGCAATTACGGTTGGTCGGCAGGCAATTGACCTTGATGCACAGCGTTTTATTGGATCAGTCGGATGGCGACAAAATAATCAGACGATGGATGCTATCTACGCACAGAATCAGTCGTTAGATGATACGGTACTAACGTACGGGTATCTTGATAAAATACATCGTATTTTTGGTGATGACTCGCCTGTCGGGAATTGGCAATCTGATAGCCATATAATAAATGTCAAGACTGACGCCATTGCAGTAATTGGTACAGTCACGGCTTATGGATATATATTGGATTTCAAACATGACGCCCCTGTTTTGTCCAGTGCGACATATGGAGCAAGTCTGAAAGGGCAGCAGCCGCTTAACGAAGATATAGCGCTTAAGTACCTTGCTGAATATGCCTATCAGCAGGATCATGGCGACAATCCAACACAGTACGACACATACTACGCCCATATTGCACCAGCCATATCCTATGGGGCGTTCACCACAATGCTTGGTTATGAAGTGCTGGGTAGTGATGGCGGAAATATTGGTTTTTCTACCCCCTTAGCAACACTGCACAAGTTCAATGGTTGGGCAGATAAGTTCCTAAGTACGCCTGCCAATGGTTTGGAAGACCGCTATATTGATCTTACCTATAAATTGTCTGGTTTGGAGGGGAGTGCCGCCATATTTAATCGCTTGTTATTAAAAGCACAGTATCATGAGTTTTCGGCTGATGAGGGTGGTGCCGAATATGGAACGGAATTTGATGTCTACGCAAAACAACCTGTTGACGAAAATTACTATATAGAAATGAAGTACGCAGATTATCATGCTGACACATTTGCGACTGACGCACAAAGGCTAACATTTGGTATGGGTGTAACCTTCTAAGGATAGATAAATTAATATGAGTATTCGTAAAATCCTGCTATCGCTTACGTCCATCTTAGCATTATTTGTGGTAGGGCAGTCATCGTATAGTTTTTATGAAGCATGGCACCAGAAAGAAGTGTTCGAGTTTTCTAAAGAGAGTAGCAAAACCATTGCATTATTGCTTTCTACAGCGGGTGACTGGGCGGTTGAACGTGGTGTAACGCATTCGGGGATAACGTCATCAGCGATTCCTGATGCAGCAATGCAAGACACTATTATGACACGGCGCCAACGTGGAAATGATGCATATATGCAGGCCATGGAACAGGTGCAGTCTTACACGTTCTCGGGTAAAGAGGCGCTACTGTCAAACATACATACCGCCTATGATCGTGTCGTTAGGTTGAGAGCTATGGTGGATCAAGATATATTGCTACCACGCAGAGAAAGACGCGAAAAATTGCTGGAATCATGGGTGCCGGCAATGTCAAAACTCATTGTATCCACACAGGATTTACGTTTTGCTCTGACGCAAAAAGCTGCCTCATTAAACCCTGAGATTGGCCGGCAATCTCAATTGAAGCATTTTGCGTGGATTGTAAGTGAATATGCCGGGCGTGAGCGAGCCATTATTGGTGGTATAGTTTCGTCAGGTAACATTGTAAATAGCCAAAAACTCGCTTTGCTTTCACGGTTTCGAGGTAAAGTTGACATGGGATGGAATCTTGTGAAAAAGCTTGCTATCGGCTCAAACGATGACGTTGCAAAATCTATAGATCAATCAGGTGAGGTGTTCTTTACTTCATTTCAGTCATTAAGACAGTCTATTTATGCTGATTTTTACGCTCGAAACGTACCTTCTGTTACCGTTACTGAATGGATTAAACAATCGACCAAAGCGATTGATACGATTCTTGCGATACAAGCCGCTTCTGTTGCAGAAACAGCGGACTATATTGATGTGGTTCTATCAAGGATTTATCGTTCTTTATGGATCAATGGTACCATTTTTGTCGCAAGCCTGATAGTTGTGATGAATGCGTTTTATATGGTTATTTTCCGTGTAACACGACCTATTGAAGCAATCATCCACGCGATGGATTTACTCTCAAGCGGTGACACCTCTGTCGTGATTCCCAAGATTCAGCGTGATGACGAAATAGGGCGTATTACGGCCAGCACGCATATCTTTAAGGAAAACGCGCTGGAGCGGCATAAACTGCATCAGCATCAGCAAACGCTTGAACAACAGGCTAAGCAAGAAAAGCGTCAGGCTATGAATCAGTTGGCTGATTCGTTTGAAGAGCGTGTTCAGGGTATTATCCAAACCGTATCTACAGCAGCAGCACAGCTCTCTCAGACATCACAACATATGACGTCTTTAATGACGAATATGACAGATACGATTCAACATACATCATCAGATGCTACGCAAACGTCCAGTAATGTGCAGTCTGTTGCAGCGGCATCGGAAGAAATGTCTGCCACTGTCAATGAGATTTCATCGCATGTGCATCAGTCATATACCCATGTTAAACATGCAGTGCATACAGTAGAGCAAGCAGACTCACACGCCCAAGCATTACTTGCGTCATCGGATAAAGTGCATGAAGTCGTGCGATTAATCTCTGACATTGCAGGGCAAATTAATTTGCTGGCATTGAACGCGACCATTGAATCAGCAAGAGCAGGGGAGGCCGGTAAAGGATTTGCCGTTGTCGCAGAAGAAGTAAAGAACCTTGCAGGGCAGACAGATAAATCTATACAGGAAATCGAAAAAGTTATTCGTGAGATGAATACGGCGTCCAATGATATTGTGGCATCGCTTAAAGATATTAAAAGCTCAGTCAATGAAATCTCGGAAAGTTCAGGCAGCGTGGCCTCTGCGATAGAGGAACAGTCTGCAACCACAAATGAGATTGCTTCCAACATGCAGTTTGCCTCTCAGGGTACACAAAATATATCAGCGAATTTAAGTCACATAACGCAGGATTCAACAAAATCACAATCTGCGTCACAACAGGTGCTGTCTGCATCGCAGAACTTACTAAAGCAGGCGGAAACGTTGAACCACGAAGTGCATACGTTCTTGGAAGAAATACGGCAATCTTAAAAAGAGAGGGTCTAGACTATTTTGAATAATTATTGCGTTATCTGGGACAGCCCCATATTTTGTTCTAATATCTTTCATTCCAAAAACGATATTTGTGTTGGTATTTGACGTTAAAATTTTGGAACACTGTTTAGGAACAGAAAAAGCCTGTATTTCAAACGCTTTTGTTTCGCAAACCCAAGTATTCTTAAAACCGCCGTTTTCAGAACAGATACAATAACGAAAAAACAGACTCCAAAAAAACATTGCATACACAGCCCTAGAAATGGGAGTGCCAAAAATAGAGCTATACCGCAGTCAGAAAGACTTTTGTGAAAATCCTATGTCGCATCTCGTACCTTTATGGGATTCAACCCAAGAAACTACAAGCAGCCTTCACCCTCATAGATAGTGGCACATCTCCAACCGAAGCCGCCAAGCAACTCGGGTTGGGTCGATCAACTGTTTATAGAGAAATGAAAATAAGATGACAAAACGTCATTCAGTCTACTCGACGTGCCTGTTGGGCCTACTTTGATTGGGGGGCATTTTCTCAAAAATATATCTCTCATATTGATAACCGAATGCCTTCGAGGAAAGCAGATATAGAATATTTTCTTCAAGAGATATTGGATAACAAATAAATAGCTATAACTAAAGCAGGGTGCATAAACAGCAAACATCCGTTTGATGCTTATGCAGGGTGATATTATGGGGCTGAATGCCTGATATATTCGTCAAGCGCATTACGAATAAGCACGTTATACGATACATGCTCTTTCTCTGCCTGTTCTCTGAAAAAATCTAGCGTTGTCTTAGTTAGCGTCAGTGTTGCTCGTTCTGTACGCGCTCTGGCTGCAAGTTCGGCAGGGCTGGGCAATATCCGTACTTCCTGTCCAATTAGCATTGGCTCGTCACTATAGATTGTTTTGTTGTTCATAATATCTCTTACCTTTACGCCAGTATCCTACACCAAGGATACGAATGTTATCACCTCGAAGGGTAAAACGGACGGTCATAATGTTCTCATCCACTTTTCCAAAACAGAAATAACGTGTTTCTGTATCCGTGCTATGCCCTTCATCAACTGTAGTAAGGCGTTCAGGGTCAAAGAAAGCGCGTGTTGCTGTATCAAAATCAACGCCATACTTTGATATATTGATACTTGCTTTATCTTCATCCCATTCAAACATTACCGCAGCTTCCAATATTATAGCATATAATCATGCGCCTATAAATCATATAATCATATGCTTGTGAAGCAAGTAAGCACTATTTTTTTAGAGCCAAACTGCCAAAACTTAGGATGCTGAAAAGCAAGATGTTTGATGTTTCAGATACACTTTGACCTGAAACACCAGTAAAACCGCATGTTTCGGCAATATAATTGCACCAGCTCACCATCCTAACTTTTACCCATTAGTTAGGATTATAGTGATAGAGAATCTCTAATTACTTTACGTAATAGCTTGCCAGTTCCTTGCTTATATAGGTAACGTGTCACATCCGAAGATTCCGATATCTACCGTTTGGGCTATGGGACTGTTTATACTATCTTCTATCAATTCTAATTATAGCATATAATTGGATTCCGCAAAACCTATTGCAAATATTATTCGCTATTTGCGAAATAATGTTTGCAATAGGCGAAATTATATGATTATAATCTGACATCGCCCTTAATTAGTTCTTTTTGAATTATCATGGTTTATAAAACTGAGGAAGGCTTACGCTTTCTACCATTCTTCGGTATTATGTATAGCAATATACACCGAATGACGCATAGCTATATAGCAGTAATATGACTGTATATATTGTGACGCCAGAAACGGAACGGGTAAAACCGTAGCTGTCATACTCTAATTTGAGATTGTTTTTGTTGATACAGGGCGACAACAAACAACCAGAAAGGAGGTGATAATATGTCGAAATTGGCTCAAAGGCTACGGGTATTCTTTAAGTGGGTTTGTAGATTGCTAAGGCAGCCTACAACGCTGAAAATGATTTTTCGTGCGATAGCATTGGTGCTTCGTATCATAGCAATATTTAGAGGGTAACACGTTTTTGTTTTTTATTATGATTGGCAGAGCATTAAAAATAATCAGACAATTTCATTATCTTTCGCAAACAGATGCTGCGAAGAAATTGGACATATCAAATTCATATCTCTCTGAAATTGAAAATGAAAAAAAACCTCCAAACCTAGAAATTCTTAACAAATATTCACAAGAATTTAACTTACCTTTATCATCTATATTATTCTTTTCTGAGAATTTAGAGAACGGTGCTATTCCTGATAAAATCAGAATCGGCGTATCATCAAAAATATTAGATATTTTAGAAAAAATTGCGAACCAGTAGAAATACCATGCATCAATTACGCGACTCTTGCCTTTATAAAGTTAAGTCCATTAATAACTTGATAAAGTACCTAAAACTGAGCCAGCGGCAATTTAATTACTTAATCAGCCTGCCACTAGATAAACGATACTATAAAAAGGAAGAACCCAAAAAAGATGGTAGCATAAGGCAACTGCAAGTGCCTAACAGACAATATAGAAAGCTACATGATCGCTTAAAACATCTTCTTCATAGTATCCAAATGCCAAGCCATGTCTATTGCCCTGCTAAAGGTAAAAGCAATATTAACAATGCTATGCATCATATTAAAAGCGAAAGCGTACATAATCTTGATATAACTAAATATTTTCCATCAACTACATCAGGCAAAGTTTACCACTTTTTCAATAGTGTAATGCTTTGTAGTGATGATATATCCTCACATCTTACCAATATATGCTGTTACGGCAGACATTTACCTACGGGTAGTCCAATAAGTGCTTCTTTGGCATTTTGGGCGCATTATCCTATGTGGCAGAAAATAGAAAGTATTTGCATTGAAAATGGCTGTCAAATGTCGGTGTTGATGGATGATATAACAGTATCCAGCCCAAAGGTTATAGTGCCAGCCAATGTTGTTGAGCAGATAAAGCAAGCCGTTGCAAGCGTGGGGTTACTATGCAACCAATCGAAAGAAATTAGCTATAAACAAGGTGAAACAAAGCATATCACAGGTGTTGCACTTTGCAACGGGCATACTCAAGCCATGCCACATCATTATGAGAAACTCGGGAATTTGATCAAGTTATACAATCAATGTGAATCAGATACTGAACGCGGTAAGCTGAATAGTAAAATTAAGGGGTTGTATTCATACATTAGCAAAGCCGAACTAGCTAGTTCAACATAATATATAATCCTAACTTTCACGCATTAGTTGGGATTTATGGTTTCTGGAACCCGTGTGATTTAAGCGCGTTCTTGTCAAATGTGAGCAAGATGTGATAGCCTTCATCTTCGGCTATTTCCTGAATCAAATAATCGGGGAAATCGGCTTTACCTGTTTGATAGCTTCGCAAAGCTTTTGCACACAGATTTAATCGCTCAATGTCAAATGCCGAAACGGACAAAACCTTCTTCAAAACCGCGACACAATCATTTTTGGCAATCTTGTAGACTTTCGTCATGACTGATGACATTTCACACAGCACAACACAGGAAATAAAGCCCTGATTATCATGCGAAAGCTGCTCTATTGCAGCAACTGCTAGCGGTGTTTGCTCTTGGTCATCTTCTAAAACGTAACGCAACATGACGTTGGTATCGAGTGCATACATGCTAACAGCTTTCAGCGATATGGTCAGCTATACCTTGGTTCATTTCTTCAATTGTGATAGGTCTGCCAGTGTATTTAATCATGCCCCTTAGCGAACGCACATCAGTTAAACGTGGTGTTACAAAAAACCCACCTTCGTCTGTCTCTTCAAATATTAGCTTGTCACCAGCCTTGAGATGCATGGCATCACGCAAAGGTTTTGGCAGTGTAACTTGCCCTTTACTACTAATTGTTGCTTCCATGATTCTTTACCTATCCAATTAAAATTTTACTTGAAAGTAAGATTATATCATATGCTGCATCAAAAGCAATACCATGGTTAGCGCGTCTTGCCCTTATCTGGCTTCTTGGGCAATGTAATGCTCACACTGCTAATCATGGGTTCATTCTGCCTTACATCCTTGTGCTTTGCCGTGTTGTAGCCTTCCAGTGTAGACACAATCGCGCGTTGCAGGGGGTTAATATAACCCTGCAAACGTTCGCCCCTGCATGTAATGATGATCGCACTTGAAAACGTCAAGGTTAGCGTTTCGCCTCCGTTTGTTACTTGCGCCGTGAGTAGGTCACTGTAAGGCAGCATGATACAATCTGCCTCATTGCTATAGACGGCAATAAACTGGTAGTGCGTCTTTTCATGTAAGAACGCATTATAGGGGGTTCGTTCATCTTCGGGGGTAGCATCATCCATCTCATACGTGGCTTGATGCTCTTTGTTGCTCTCTGGCGGTTCTGGCTCACTTACGCGTAATTGATTCGCCTCAATTTCTTCACGGGCAGTCATTTTTGCCTTTTTCGTCTTTCCAAATGCCATACGTTAAATCTCTCTACCATGTGATTGTATTTTATCTTGCTCATACGTCTGCGTTTTAGCTTGCATGGTGGGTACTTCATGCTGTGCAAACGGGTGAGATGAGCGGTGAATCTTTTACACACGTCATTTCCGTATCATCTATGGATTCGGGCTGCTCTTTCTCACCGTGGTGTTGTTCCTGACTAAACGCCTGCTCTATGGCAGTGTCAAGATCGCCGCTATCGGCTGTTTCCTTACGCTCACGCGCCACGTCATGCGCCTGTGGTAACGCATCAACATCTAGCTCGGCAAACTTTTCCATTACCTGCTTTTTATTAATGCCTTTAGGTAGCTGACGCGTGAGGCTGGTAATCATGCCGTCACCATCCACAATCACCAGCCGTTTTTTATCGCCCTGCGCGAGTGTAATATTCTCCCCTTCCAGCAACTCGACAAATGCTGGTAAGCTGGTACTCTGCTCGTAAAACAGCGCAATACGCTGCCCCGCTTCATGCTCATGGTCGTGATGCTTGGTTTTAATCTGTCGTTCACGTGCCTCTGGGCTTACACGTTCTGCACAAAATACACCGTGCTGCTGCTCATATTCATGCGCCCATGCAGATAGGCTCACATGGTCATAGTAAGTGTCGGCACGTCTGCCTGTGTCAGGATGCACTAAATTAGCAATAATATGCACATGCGGGTGCGGCGTATCACTATGCGCTGCAATTACAATCTCATGCTCAGATAACCCCATAGCCATAATTGCACTATACGCGGTTGCAAGCATATGTTCAGGGCTGGGTTGCTCGCTTTCATGCCATGATAGCGAAAACGCATACACCGCGCCCTTAGTCGCGGCTGCACCGCCGCTTTTAATGCCATGCTCGGCATTATACGCATCTTTAATGTCACTCGCTTGCATCGCTGTATGCGCCATGCAACGCATCGCTACTGTTGCGTTATCGGTTGCCATATTAAGCGTCTGCGTGAATAACACACGCTCGCTGCTACGTGCGCCGCCCTTGTCATGCAGATAATATGCACCAGCCCCCATAAAGCTATGCCCCTGTCTGGCAATTTTGCCAATCATGGCAGCACCTCGTCAAGTAGCTTAACAAGCACAATGTCGAGATGCTCGCAGGTGGCAGGCAATGCAGGCACAATGATACCTGTTTCATTGGCTCTGCGTGCAATCTGGTTCAGATTTACACCAACGGATTTAACGTGTCGTGCGAGTTCATTCAGCGCGTCAAGTTCTTCCTTACTGCGCCCCCTGTGACGTGATGATGATTTGGCTGGCACTATGGGAGTATTAAGGGCGCAACAGCGCACATACTCACTGAGTGACTGCTTCGCATCGTTGGCTTTGCTGAGTATCGCAGCGCGTTCATCGGCAGTGCAACGGATATGCGAGATTCTGCGGCTACGGTTGGGCTTTGGTTCAATCGTGGGATGGGCGGGTGCAGTAACAGTCATTTAAGCGTACCTCATAATCATCATGCCACAAGGGGGCAGCTAGCAAAAAGGGATGCAATGGGAGATAGCGCAGCTTTTCCCTTGCCAAGATGGGATTTATCAACGAATTGTGAAACAATTTTGGGGTGCATCCTATACCTTGCTACTCTCTAAATAAATACCCTAAAGGCAAACAGAGGCAAATGCAAGAGGCACACATATACGCTAGAAAACGCCTCGCGGCGTTGCACTTTTTCACTGCGCCAGCGTGATGAGGCGCGCTTAGCAAAAAAGTGCGGGGCGGGGCAATCGTTGTACGTTACCTGAATATTGAGGACGTTGTTGTTAGAGCAGCTTTAGGTGAGGATATGCTTTTATCAGCGTATCGTGAGTGCTACGAATGACATGAATATAATGCGTGATATGAACGTAAACCTGCTGCGCCTGTTCTTCATTATAAGTATGCACGACAAGGTTTCTATCTTCTGCCATATTGAGCCAGATAGTATCATCATCACCAAGCCAGCCTTGGCTATAAGCCTCCTGCAATATGGGTTTAGGTGCTTTAGCGTCAATAAGTAATTCTTCTTTCAGAATCCACTTAAACGCTTTCCAAGCAGTTTCATAAGTAAACATGAAACGCAGTATCACAATGTCGCGCACGTCCGTTGTAAGCAGCATAGCAAGTGCTTCTTCTAATCGTGCCAATGAATGACTGAAATTACTAAATGCCTGCTGCGCTCTACTGTCGCTCATAAAGTGTCTGCCCTTCTGTTGCAATGGCGTTGCGTAATGCGTCCCCAGCTGTTGCAGTGTGTATCAAGTCAATCTTTAGAAGGGTTTGTATAGTGTTATCCTCTACGTCAGCAAGGCGGCGTATCTTGCCCCATTCCTGCCAATTTATGCCTTCACCCGTCACCGCAATATCAATGTCAGAATAGGGGTTATTATCGCCTCTGGCACGTGAACCAAACAAGGTGATACGCTCCACATCAGGGAATGCGCTTAAGGCTTGGGTCAATTCATTTATGATACGTGGCTGCATCATCACATTATAGCCACTTCTAAGATATGATGCCAATGGTTTGTAGCATCAATTACCAAGCAACCTAGCTAAAAACCCTTTGGACTGCTCACGCTTTAACGCGGTTTCAGCTTCTTCTTTTTTCTCGCGTTGGTCAGTAATCATCATGGTGAGTTTACGGCGTTCTTCGCTCTCATTATCTAAGCGTTCCCGTAAATCACGGATAGTACCATCTCGTTCACGCGACATCTGCTCTGCGGCTTCTGATTTGCTTTGCAATACTGCAATTTCGCTTTCTTTTTCGGATATTAGCAACAAATCATCATGGGTTGCGTTATCTTTTGATGGGTTGCGTGATGCATCATTGTACACAAACGCAACCGTTGCACAACGTTGCGCTATAATCAAGTTACAATCTTCTTAAAACCTTAACAATTCACATGGAAATTTTGTGCTATTATGGTATTTGAGCAGTAAACTCAATTAATTAAAGCTATAAGCTGAAAAGATAGTGAAATGAGTGATATTTTACACCAACATGACAAAACAGTTTTTTCTGATAATCAAGGCAATATTGTTATTGAAGATACTGCTATTGGCTGTTCCTCTTGTACTTCACATTAGCAAAAAAAATAATCCTGAGCAGTGGGAACATGCAACAAAAATAGCAGATGAATATAGCACTAAAATGACTCAATCAAATATTAAACCTTCTGAAAAGGAAACAGAAATAGGCGATATAGAATCGCCTCTACAAGCAATTTGTAACGCTGTATTACCAGAGAAGGGAAGGTCTTAAGATGCCTCACAAACCAGAAATAGAACTACTAACTATTTCTGGTTTCTCACAAATTTCTTGAACTCTGGCAACGATTGGCAATCATTTTTGTCCCTAAACATACTACTAAGATTTGATAGTGACCCTTCTGCACAAGATTTTAGCCAACGGCTTTGTTCACGTTGTATTCTTCCTGTTCTGGTTCGGCTTGTACGGCTGGGCTGCTTATTTCGCTATTGATCGGCGTATCCCCTGTGAGTTGCTGCCCGTACATAACGCGCTCGAATGTATGGCGTACATCGTCAAGAGCTTCGCCTGCCATATCCAGCATATCGGTTTTGAACTGGTTGAAACGTGACATATAACCTCCTAAGGTTTATGTTTTTTCTTGGCATCTGCGCCGTCATCACGGTAGTATTCGTCATCGCAATTGCAACTGACAATTTTTATGATCGCCACCTTACTCAAAACAAATACTCCATCGTTGCACAAACAGCGCACCGCCAAAGTGGATTACGTGACGGATTTGGACGCACCCCTACTGACGCTGCCCTATGGTGAAAAACTCTCGCTTCGTCATCTGCATACAGGGATTCATGCATTTGGCGGTATTGGGTCAGGTAAGACTTCCAGCTTTGATATGCTAGCACGACAAATGCTTTACTCTGGCATGGGCGGGCTAGTGCTTTGTGCAAAGCAGAATGAGGCTGAACGGTGGTTTAATCTAGCACGGCACTGTGGGCGCAGTAATAGCGTGATTGTGTTCGGTGATGAACATAAGATGCAGTTTAATTTCCTCAACTATGAACTATTCAGACCTAACGGGGGAGGACAAACCGAAAACATTGTAGAATTGTTCCTGACCATGCTGGAAGCCGTCAATAACCAGCAAGGCGGGGAAGGGGCGGGCAATGCGTTTTGGCAAAATCAAGCCAAGCTGTTTTTAACGCATATGTTTAATCTGCTGATTGCGAGTACGGGGTCGCTGACCATTGATGATATGACGCGGTTCTTAGCCTCTCTACCACGTAGCATTGCGCAGATGCAAAACGACAACTTCAAGCGCAACTCGTTTGCCTTAAACACTATTCGTGATTCGGCTATTAACCCTGTGATGCATCGCCGTAAACATGATGCACAGGCAGCTAGCGCGTTTTTTGGGCAGCGCCGCGTGACCATGTATGACGATAAAACCTATGCTAATATCATGGCAACGCTTGATAGCATGTTGTTTCCGTTTCAAACGGGCAAGCTACGCACCCTGTTTTGTAATCGGCTGGACTTTGTGCCAGAAATGGCCATTGAGCATGGCTGTATCATCGTCATGGATATGTCGGTTGAAAGCGATAAATTCATTGGAACGCTTGCACAGATCATCATGAAATCCGTGTTTCAACAAGCGGCGATTGCCCGTACAAAACGCACTGATATGAGAAGCGCGTTTTTATGGGTGGATGAAGCGGCAAACTTCTACACACGCAGTGATAACCAGTTTCAAAGCCTGTGCCGTGAATCGCGTATCTGCTCGGTAATTTTGGCGTAAAAGTGTTTTTCTCGAATATGGATTATGCAACCAATAAATGGGCATCGGACACGATTGGACGCAGCTTGCAGCGCAGATATTCAGGCAATATGAACCAGTCTCACAGCACGGGCAATAGGTAAGGCACGGGTACAAATGTAGGCGTATCACACGGTAAAAGCTACGGTGAAAACACAGGCTATAGCGATGGATGGAGTGGTTCGGGCTTTATGGGGTTTGGCAATAGTACCCGCAATACCAGTCATTCAAGAGGGCGTAATCACGGTACGAACGAGACAGTGAATAAAGGACGCAGCACAAACAACAGCACCAGTGACAATATCAGCCATGGCACAAGTCACGGCTATCAGGAGGTACTGGACAATGAACTGGAACCCAACACCTTTGTATCGGGCTTGCGAACGGGTGGGCGTGATAATAGCTGCATGGTTGACGGTATCATGGTACGTGCTGGCGGTTTTAATAAAGGGCAGAAATATCTGCCCGTAAGCTTCAAACAGTCATGATGCTTATTCGTTTTATAGCATCCATCATTGCCGCGTTACTGCTTATCCCAATGCGTATTGCTACGCAATCTAAGACGTTGTTTGCTGTTATATCCTTTGGCATGGCATATATGAATTATCTGGATACGGGCGGTGGTAACCTGCATGATGATGATATCTATCTAACTTTTTTGGGCATCTGGGGCATTTTCTTTGTCGGGTTTGTCCTGCTAAGCACGTTTAGCAGTGCTATTTATCAATTTTTCTACAATGCATCACAGAAAAAAGACAAGCCCCTCAAGCAAAAACCTGTTAAGAAAGAAAAAGCTAAAAAACCGCCACGCCCTGCTAAAACTCCCCCACCACAAAACACGCAGATCAAGCCCTGTCTAACCCGTATCAAAGGCAATCCTCCCACGGTTAAAGAGGCAATTCAGTTATTGCCCGCAGACATGCAAAAACTCGTCACTGCATAAAACTCCCTGTAACGCCCGTAGGGCGTTATCAATATTACTTGCCTACATTGATATAAAACATAGAGAAGGCTATCAGGTGTGTAAATTTGAGCCGTTTACGCCCTATTGTAAACCCAAACCCGATTTATTTTTAGCGAAACCCTTGAAAAACATTGTAGGGTAGTGCCACATAGTGGCACATATCTATAAAACATTCATGTTTTATTTTCAGTGCAAACCCCCAAAAGCCAAGGATAAGCAAATACACGGTTATGCAGTGTTGCAAGGTGGCGTAGCCCCTCTGCGTATCAGGTTGCTTTGCCTACGCTGTATGTTCTGTGTTTACGTTCCGCCGTGCTTTTTGGTGTGACGTCACTGAAAGACAAAAAGCTGTGAGCGCAAGCGAACTCCATTTAAACCACATAATTTATGAGCGACTAACGAATGCAATGTCACTCATGCCACAGGCATGAGTAGGCAATAAAAAATGTTGTCCCCAAAATACACAGCCCCAAAAATAATAGACGTTGAATATAGATTTTATGCAACCGAATCTCTAAGGAGAAAAATGATGGCTAGCAACAAGAGACTTCGGCATAACTTACAGAACTTGCTAGAAATACCAGTTGATGTGGATAACTCCTAAAAGTAGTAGGTTCTGTTGAGATTTTTATTTTAGCCATTGAAGTGCGCCGACAAAATGGAGGAAAGCAGAGAAGTTTTGTTTGGTTTTATCAAACCGTGCAAATAACCTCCTGTAATGCTTTAGAAAACCAAATAAGCACTCCACTTTATGGCGCTCTTTATAAAGATGCTCATCGTAAATTTTCTCTTTCAGCCGATTTTTTCGTGGCGGAATATGCGCAGCCGCACCTGATTTTTGGACAAACTCCCGCAGCTCGTCTGAATCATACCCTTTATCAGCTAATAACGCTTGCGTATTAATTCCACTAATGATATCAATAGCTTGTGAAACATCGTGGCGCTGACCTGGCGTGATAATAAAGCGAAGTGGGTTGCCCAAAGCATCGCAAACAGCGTGAATTTTTGTAGAGAATCCGCCGCAGGATCGCCCTAGCCCTTCATCATCTTGTTTGCTTTTGAAGGGCTGGCGCAAGCGTGGGCACGCAAAATAGTGGAGTCAATCATGATGTACTCCATATCGCGATCATTCTGAAAATAATACATCATTTTATACCATACGCCCTTCTTTGCCCAATCCGAAAAGCGGCGATAGACCGTATTCCATGCGCCATATTCTGGCGGCAAAAGTCGCCATTGTGACCCCGAACGCGCCATCCAAAACACCGCTTCAACAAAGCGACGACAATCGGCCTCGTTCTTAGTATATATGTTCGCAAAGTCGTTTAGATACATATAGATAGAATCCCACTGATGCTGACCAATTCGTTGTGTATAAGACATAAAACCTCCTCAATTCCATCGATTATACACAATAAATTATAAAAACTCAACAAAACCTAGTTTGATGCCCTCTAAACAATATTTATTCCCATGCTATTGAATAACCTGTGTATATCTACGGATCAGATGTGGATTATTATAAAAACGTAATAGCTTGATACTCCGATGGTGGTAGCTTGGTGCGCCAATAATACTATGTAAGTAATAGTTTGGCGCCCGAGTAAAAATACTCACCTTCATGTAAAATATTGAAAAATATGAAAAACTTTTAAATTTTTTAGATTCTATCTAACTATACTTAGTTACCTATATATATCAAAGATATAAATATATAAATTGATACTTGTATACGAAAACTATGACTGTGCATAACCTAATTACCTACCCTCCGTTCGTTGCACTCACTGCGCCCCATGCTAGTCGCATGGCCTTATAATGCATTCGCTTCGCTCATAGCTATTTTTTATTTATGGAATGGCGATAAACGCCATAACCTGTTCGGCCTTATGGTCGGCTACGCCGACGCCGAACTATTTCTTTATCAATATAGAAGTGATTTTTGCTCGTCCTTGCATAACCTGCCGTTTACGGTGCGCCTGGTAGGGACTGAACATCACTGATCAACTATTACGGAGGGGGAAGGGGCTATTGGCAGTATCTCTCCTATAGCTCTTTGAAGGACTGTAAGATGAATAAGCGTCATGCCGCTGCAGATGTCCAAAAACTTATAACTTGGTTGGCAGGGATGGATTTTCTTACTAAGGCGTCTAATATCTCCTAATCGTCTGACAAACGAATTATTTGACAGATTATGCGCTTATTTGGCTATGCACGTGTTTCAACCTTTCAACAATCACTCGATCTGCAAATTGCTGCTTTGAAAAGTGCCGGTGTAGAGGAGAGAAGAATTTTTACCGACAAAGCGTCCGGAGATCATTCAGTGCGTGCTGGACTAGAGACATTGAAGGTCAAAGTGGAAGAAGGGGATCTGGTCATCGTCACCAAGCTGGATAGGTTGGGGCGTAATACGTGGGATATGATCCAGCTCATTGAGTTTTTTGATAGCATCGCTGTCAGTGTCCGTTTCCTCGATGACGGCGTCAGCACCGAAGGGGTCATGGGGAAAATGATCGTCACCATACTGTCAGCTGTAGCACAGGCCGAACGATCACGGATTCTGGAGAGGACGGAAGAGGGGCGGCAGGCCGCATTAAGTGCCGGTATCCAGTTCGGCCGTAAGAAAACGATTAATCGTGATCAGCTCTATAAGCTCAAAGATGCAGGGAAGGGGGCAACAGCTATCGCGAACGAGATGAAGATATCACGTGCCCATGTGTATAATATTCTTGATGAGCGCAATGTATCCAGAAAAGTACAGCTACAGGAAGCGCACAGAGTCCGCCTTGAAATGACGATTGAAAATAATGCACGCAGTCGTGGCAAGAAGCGAACCTATGATAGCATCGACACGCTACTAGCCAGTAACTACCATGCGCAGCCAGTTGGAAATCATGAGTATGAACTGGAATTGCTATCCAGTGATGGAGAAACCGCACAGGAGGCATCTCACAGGTTAGTCAAAGAACTCCGTAAGATCGCAGAGTGTTATAATACCTTTCTCGACCAATGCCGCTTTACTGATCTCGCGACAGGATACAAGTGGACTGGTGACGATTAGCTATTGAGTTGCATAAAGTTTTTGACATCCTCCCTAAATCATGCATTATTCACTGTGCTAAGTTTTGGAGTCACTGTGAACCCTCTTCTTTTGTCTTCCTCTACATCGTTGCTTGCCAGTCGGGTAAGCATTGTCGTAAACACTGCACCTTACAAGGAAACTTCCATGTCTGTTATTCGCCTTAGCCTGATCTGTGCACTTTCATACGCCGTATCACTGTCACCAAGCTATGCCATATCACTTGATGATGTCATAGGAAATGCCTCATCAACAGATATATCTAACCCGCTAGATCAACGCATTGATTCGATTGCAGGTGAGGGAACCTCTGATATGCTCAACGGCGCAGTGAGTCCTGAAGTTGCATTGGCGGGCAAGCAATTGGGTATACCTGCAGAATATTACCCTCAATTGCAGCAGCTCTATGATCGCTACCGAGGAGATGGTAGCGTAACCGCGAAAGATGTTATGGCTCAGGATGGACTGAGCGGATGGTTGAGTGATACCCCAGATATGGATGCAGGTTCACTCGCCAATAATCTTTCGGCTATCTTCTCTCAGTAAGTGAGCTGTGTGGACGTGCAATACGAAGCTAAAGAAACACAGTTAGAGTTTGTCTGGTTGCTCTGTTGGTTTGAATATTAGGACAACCATGACAGATGAGATGTATAACGTTGGCGAAATCGTTGATATGGCATGGTGTGATAAAACATCGTTCGATGACATCAAGCGAATGACTGGTTTGTCAGAAAAACAGGTCATCCCCATTATGCGTGTCAATCTGAAAGCTTCTAGTTTCAGGCTATGGCGGAAGCGTGTCTCTGGTCGCGTCATGAAACATGCTAAATTAGCATCTCGCGTACCATCTATGACCAAATGAAAGGAGTTTTAAGTTGTTCCTATGCTCACCATCTATGCTATCCTCAAACATAAAATACCGTTCAATCCACAAATTCCTCTTGCGTCATGACGCAGTATCAAACGACCTCATATAGTACTCTCATGCGAATGAACTCCTGATCAAGAAAATAAAGTGAACAATACGGAGATTAATTTTCGCAATATTAGATTGCACGATGGTTCACAAAATACGGCCTTTGAAGAACTATGCTGTCAGCTGGCACATATAACGCCACCGGGAGATGATTGGATAACCCTCTCTTCCTAAAACTGTTTTGCTCGTCGCTGCATGATGCTGGGCATACAGAAGTGCCGAAAGGATTGCAGGGTATAACCAGTGTATTCAATTTCTATGTTGATACGCTGAATGAGAAGCTTTCTAAAGATGGCGAGGTATACGACCCTAAAGCCAAAATTGTGCAGCAGGCTATGCTGCATCTTAATCTGCTTGCCGCCATTATTATTTACTGGAATACCAAACATCTCGGGCAGATTATTCATGATAGGAAACAGCAGGGAGTCCCAACACCGCCAGATAAACTGGCGCATCTTTCCCCACTAGGGTGGGAGCATATCATACTCACAGGATTCTATAAATGGTGATCCCGAAACCCTTAACGTAGTTCCCTGCACTCTCCCGCAAATGACCCCATATACATCTGCTAGAGATAAACGTTGATAGAAGAAATTAAAGTATAAAATATAGCCGCTACAGATAACCATGTTAATGATGAAATTGGTTCTGTTTTTTGACTAATCCCATAATTTGAACTGTATCATCTACGATGCGATAATATACCGAATGCTTACCACACACACTGCGACGGTATCCTTCACGAATTTCATCAACGGATTGGAAAAGGTAAGGGTTTTCGCATAGCACAGCAAAATGCGCTAACAATGCATCGTAATATTCATCGGCCTGCGCTAATCTCCATCGCCTATACCCATCTTCGTAAAGTGCTTCTAAGTCCTGATCTGCTTCTACGGTTAATGTAAGCCTATACATTAGGAGCTAATCGGCTCTTTGCTTCTTCACGAATTTGTGCAGGGCTACGATCACTAATACCGCTACCTTCTGCGCGGATCAATTTGCCGCGTAAGGCTTCCAGTTCTTCATATTCTTGCCTTGCTCTGCGAACGAGATCATTCACGACATCGCTCTTACTACTATATTCTTGGCTATCCACCTGTGCTTTTAACCAATGATCATTGGGGGATGTGAATGTAATACTCTGACGTGGCATGAAATCTCCTACGATATGCACCTATTATGCACCATAATCGCACCAATCGCAATAGTCGATACCGCATTATAAGCATAGGAATATGGTTATTTCTCTGATATAGCATGAAAATATGGAACGACTCTACAATATTGCCGGCAAAGAAATAGCCCTGTTTCTATTCCGCTTTGACCTGGTGGGTAGCAAAGGCGTGGATATTGTGCTGAATGTAGAAATCTACCATGATATGTATGCAGATATTGACCAACGGATGAAGCCGTTAATTCATGCTTGCAGCGAGACATTATTGCGTTACCGCAAGCATTATAACAGCACCACTATTATGGATGGCACGATCCATTTTGATGGTATGTTTGAAGTGGTGCTCAGTAAGGGGCTTAGAGCTATTATCGACCCTAAAGAGCAAGAACAGCTCTTTGAAGATGCGCGCCGTATCTCTGATTTGCTGAAAGAGTTGATGATACGCCGCACAAAGGAAGAACGTGGCGAATTACCTCCCCTTGACTTTATGGATGAACCTGCCAGTGATGATGAGGTCAAGCAGGGATTAGAACAGCTAGGGCATGTAAAACGTGCCGAACAGGAAAGACAATTCCTTGAGGAAGGTGCGCCGCCTTTAAGACCTGGGTTACGACAATTGCGGCCAGACGATTTACCAAAAGGGGTAACTGCCTCTGTTGGATATGACCATAGAGGGCCGTGCTACGAATTTGATCACATGTCTGTAGGGAAATTAGGCAGGGTCATTGTGATTCCACAAGGCAACCAACAATCATTGCTTCAGGCAGAGATTTACTATGGTACAGATTTCCCGAATACACCAACATCAAAGAAGCGTGAGAAGTTACTGAATCAGGTTGTTGAAGCAATTAATGACTGTTTCTATGAAAATTTCGCCTGAAGTGTATTTATCGTTTTTTAAAATAACTAGAACTGGCAGCAGGGTAACGCTATGGCACGATACAGGGTAGGTAACCGCTATCTCAGTGAAGAAGAGCATGCGCAACATATTAGAGAAACGTGGCAAGGCTTGTGCTTTATGGGAGGTGCATTGCTTGCGGGGGTAGCAATCTATCAAATAATACCGCAAGAGTGGGAAAAATGGCTGCGGACTACTCTAATAGTTTTAGCCGCAGGATTAACCGGCACACTACTTGGATATTTTGCTCATATAGTTCGCTTCTTTTTATTAGCGGCACTTACAATCACCTGCATCGCGTTTGGACTGCGTATCATTTGGGAGAATATATAAGCCGTCATAATACTGTCAGATCAATAGCTACAGGAACTTGAATATGGGTGTTTTAGTTTGTCTAAAGAATAAAATACGCCGCCACCAATCCTGCCAAGAAAAAGCTACACGCCGTAAGCCCGATGATAATCAGAAAAGAGGTTTTTGAACATCTGAATAGTCCTAACTGTTCTCATTTAATCTGGTCTCGTTCGCAAATAATGTGGGCCAGAACTTTGCTATATTCGCATTTATTCTGAGCCCAAAAATCCCGATGTTAGCAAGCCGCTACAATTATGTACCATTCGGCCAAATTAGTCAAAATACCTGTCCAGAAACTATATCCCTAAAATAATTATGTCTACAAAAGCAATTTATTGTTTTATAGACTGACAGAACGTCCCGTAGAGCAGCTATGTTACCGTTAGGCCTATTATACAGATTTTAATGCTTGTGCCAAAATACCCTAAATACTAATGTTCGCAAACCGATACACCTAAATTGGGTGCAGATAATTGTCACCTGTAGACAGTTTAAAATATGAAATCATCAGCGCTTAGTACCATATTGTCACCATGTAGCATAATGAGGAAGTCCATATCTGAGTTTATCAGGAAAGTATTCCCGGCAAACTGGAAAAAGTCAAGCTCATTCGCGCCATCACCGAAGCCGTCCAGCGCAAGCGCAGAGACGTCAATGGTATCTATACCTACTTCAAAATCAACAATTTCGTCACCTCCATGCGGACCCGTGCGGCTTTCACTTGCAGAAGCGAACATAAACGTATCCGCACCTGTTCCGCCTATCAGCGTATCCCCACCCATCTGGCCGACAATCGTATCATTACCATCACGACCAAAAAGAACGTCATCTCCGGCACCGCCTTTCACATGGTTGTGCCAGTTACTACCTTCCAAAGTATCATTATGTGATGAACCCAGCATATTCTCAATGTCCCAATACGAATCACCTGCTGCTTCACCACTATTGACAGAATATATTTTGCAATGCTGCTCTCACACCAGAAGCCGCATTCTCGTAAGAGACCCAATCATTACCGCCACCGCCATTATGATGATCTGCACCCAGACCACCACTCAGTGTATCATCGCCACTATACCCAATCCACCATTTATGGTGTCTTCACCAAAACCACCCACTATGGAGTCATTGCCACGGCCACCAACAATATAATCGTCACTATCTGTTCCAGATAATGTGTCATTACCTTGCGTACCTGTAATTAGGTTTGGGTCTGGTGAACTTTAGCTAACTATAGGTTATGCTAAGTCAGTATGAAACAACGTAAGAACAAGTATTATCGCCGTTCAAATATTTCGGAAGCTAAATTCAGACATTTATTGAAGTGTTTTGCCATGGACTTAAATGCGTATGAAGCGTTTCAACTGACTGGCATATCGCATCGTAGTTGTAAGATTATCTATGCAAAATTGCGCCTACATATCGCTCAACAAAACCTAGATAATCCTGTCTCATCAGGTGAGTTTGAACTGGATGAGTCCTATTTCGGTGCTAAAAGAGTGCGAGGTAAACGTGGTCGTGGCGCGGCTGGAAAGACGCCTGTCTTTGGGCTGCTCAAACGTGATGGCAATGTGCATGTGAAAATCGTTGATAACTGTTCAAAAGCACAGTTAATGCCTATCATACAAGGAAAAATACTAGAAGGATCAATCATTCATACCGATGGATGGAAGGCATATGATGGGCTCATTGTGAATGGCTATGAACATTACCTGCATCTATCATTCGCATGATGAATTTGTACGTGGAAAGTGCCATGTCAACGGCATTGAATCTTTCTGGTCATTTGCTAAAAGGAGGCTGGCGCAATTCAACGGATTATCAGACCAATACACCTCACAGAATGCCAATTCAGATTCAATTGCAGAAAACAGAATATCTATGATAGACTTCTTACCTCTTTAAAAAAAAATCCACTCTAAAGTTCACCAGACCCTAACAGATAACGTAAATAGCGAATTCTTAAGGAGAATGTACGGATAAGCATGATGTATGCCAAGCACTATAGCATTTTCATTTTCAAAAACGCATAAAATGCGTAAATGAAAATAAAAAGCACTATATTATGCGGTGCGTTGCAGAGAAATACCGGCTTTGTTCCAAAGGTACGTGACTTGCCACAGGTTTTTCTTTATGTATAATCAATGCTAATATCGCGTCCATGAGGGAAAATATGCGTAGTTTCTTGGTCACCGGTGGTGCCGGATTTATTGGGTCTAATATTGTGGCAGGGTTGCGTCAGCGTTATCCGGATGCGCGGGTCGTGGTTGCGGATTATTTAGGCAGTGACGATAAATGGCGCAATATTGCTGGTATCCCACCGGATGAAGTGGTGCTACCCAACGAGATGTTTTACTGGATGGAAGCGAATCAGGAATCGCTGGACGCCGTCATTCATATGGGTGCGCTGTCTTCCACCACGCAAACGGACGCAGATCGCGCATTGGAAATTAACGTTTCTTTGCCCAAGCTGCTAAGAAGCTGGTGCATCACCCATCAGAAACGCTTCATTTATGCCTCGTCTGCATCGGTGTATGGGAATGGAGAGCATGGGTTTGACGATGATCTCTCGACAGAAGCCATGCGGAAATTGCAGCCACTCAACACCTATGCATGGAGCAAATACGCGTTCGACCAGTATGTCGCTGCATCTATGCATCGCCATGAGCCACAACCAGCACAGTGGGTGGGCTTGCGCTTCTTTAATGTTTACGGCGCGAATGAATACCATAAAGGCGGGCAACGGAGTGTCGTGGCCAATATTTTCCCTTATGTCAAAGCCGGACGTCCAGTGCAGCTATTCAAATCCTATCACCCGGATTACGCAGATGGCGGACAATTGCGGGACTTTGTGTATGTGCGTGATTGTGTGGAGGTGGTATTGTGGTGTATTGACCATCCAGACGTGTCAGGCATCTTTAATGTAGGCACAGGGGAAGCACGCTCCTTTGCGGATCTGGCCAGTGCTACGTTCCATGCGATGGGGCAGGAACCCCAAATCACGTATGTAGATATGCCCGAAGAAATTAAACCACGTTACCAATATTATACGCAAGCTAATATGCAACGTTTGCGTGACGCAGGGTATAGCGCGCCATTCACCTCACTGGAAGATGGTATACATGATTACGTTACCCATTATTTGAATACGGATAATCCGTATCTGACATAAGTGATAAATATTAGGGGCTGTCCCAGATAACGCAATAATGTGTTATAGGTGGCAGTATGAGAAAGAGTCGATTAAGTTGGTATAAGCAGGAGCGATTGATAGAGCATTTTGTGAGTGGTTCAACGGCGCGTTGCGCTGGAGAGCTTGTTGGTATAAATCGCAAATCATCTGCCTATTATTTTCAAAGACTTCGTGAAATTATTGCGTATCAACTGGAGCAGGAATCTCACGAAGTCTTTGACGGTGAAATTGAGTTAGACGAAAGTTATTTTACGAATAGATTTTGTATGATTTAAGGGAATTAGTTGCCCCTGCGCTACGCTTGTGGTGGCGGAAAACGTAAAGGCAAGCGTGGTCGCGGCTCGGCTGGGAAAGTGCCTGTTTTCGGTATTTTAAAGCGCGATGGCAAGGTATATACAAAGATAATTCCTGATGCTTTAAGCGCTACGTTAATGCCAATTATTACGAGAAAAATCACCCTTGATAGCATTGTATACACCGATTGTTGGCGTGGGTATAATGCGCTAGATGTCGCTGAATTTAAGCATTACCGTATTAATCATAGTATGCTGTTTGCAAAATGGCGATTTAACAACAGTGAACCAAAATCACAATTAAAGCAATGGGCTAGAGAACATTTAAACTAGTTATCTGGGACAGCCCCGAAATCTAATACCTCTGCACGAGCCATCCCCTCATCTAATTTTCTTAAAACACACGCCCTAAAATCAACACTATAACTTTTCATAATAATCAATATTATAGCATATTATTTGATAAATGAAAAACGATTTTGCTATAGACCATAAGAGAACCGTGCTAAAACTCGTATTTGGGGAGAAACTGAGATACTGCAAAAACAAGAGTTTTCGAACCGCCCCAACCGCGCTGCCACTCTTGGCTACAGGGCAGTGTGCTATGGGAAAGTCGCAAATGGTGCCCGGAGGCGGACTCGAACCACCGACACAGGGATTTTCAGTCCCTTGCTCTACCAACTGAGCTATCCGGGCAACAGCACAGTTGCGAGTTGTAATATAGAAACGATTATCAGGCAAGTAAAATATGAACGCTTAAATGCTGGCGAAATGCTGCGCTTCTCTACCAACGGTTTCCTGATGCTGGAATTGTGAAATATGGCTATCAGGTGTCATTATATTATGGGATGCAGGCGTATGACCGGAGGCAAATGAAGGGATATGAAGAGTATGTTGCGTATCATCATAGGTTGGTAAAGGGATTGACTCCCCTATCACAGATGCTTGCTGCGGTGGCTGGGCGTGCTTCTCTTTCAGGCGTTCATAATGCAGTTTCTCGTTTGGATGGTTGTTAAAAAATTCCTGAACGATGCTATTTTCTATCTCACGAGTACGTTGGCTGATTGCTTTCATCTGATCGCTAATTTGATTGGGTATGGTGCGATCCAGATCAACAGGGAAGGCAGTGCAAACTTCCGGCAGTGTCATCTGGCCACTATCCAGATAATGACAGGCCTGCTTCATGGATTGGATGCTCCAGTTATTAGCGATTTCTACTAATGCTAACGTTTTAACCGGATCGTTAAAGTCCAGCAACCCCTCGCCAAGCAAGCATAAGAATTTTGGCATGGCAAAGTCACGCTTATCTTGCAGGGCTTTATGTTCCATGTCATGTACGGCGGTTTCAGAATGTTCTTCATAGCCATGTTTATAGGCATAGGTATCATTCATCAGATTCGCCATACGTTCAAAAATAACGTTCGCTACCTGCCATTTGGGGTTATCACCACTATCTCCGTTACGTGCATCAACAAACTGATTCTCGGGATCATACAGCATACAATATTTCTGATGTAGACCTGACAGGTCAGATGCTGATACAGGGTTGCTGATACTTTGCGGGCTTAGTTTTTGCTCAGTTAATTCGACTAAATCATCAAAAATGGACGTGTGCAGACGCTGGGTTTCTGATACAAGTGTCAGCGCTTTAATTCCCATACCATAGCGACTGAACGGAATGTTTCGCATGAAATCCATGGCATTGGAAAATAACTGACTTTGATCTTCAAGATTACTAACCATGCTGTTGCCTGACAGCATGGATGTCAGTGAGCTGGCAAAAAATATTCCATCAGTACCAAGGCGCCAGGCTGTTTTGCCAATGAAATTATCCATCGTGCCTTTAACAATCTTGTTCTCGGAACCCATCATGTCCAGCAGACCAATCTTATCCGCATCAGCTCCTTTAGCGTACTGGCTGTAAGCAACGGTTTCGGCAAACGTATTGACAATATCCTGCCATACACGTTTGGTGTAGTGTGCTGTCCCCATGAGTGACATGATGCCGATCATGTCGCCAAAAGCTAACTCTTTGTTAGTTTCTAATGCTGCTTTTTCTGCAGATTCGATCCCTTTCTCATATGCGGCTTCACTGCGATAGCCTATATTAATCTTAGTGCTTAATTGATGTGAGATGGCTGGATCATCAATATCGTTGATTTGATTTTGAATATTATTCCACTGAGCAGTCATGTTACCAGAGTTGGCTGTCATGCTCTGTTCTGTAAAAAAATCTTGCGTGGATACTGCGGTATGTTTGTGTTCGATTAGATTGCGTAATTTGCTATCAATCTCTGTAGAATTATTACCGATACGCTTCATGAAAAGTTTGGCGTCTTCATATAGCGAGTGGTTTGTGATTGCAGCGGCATCTGTGGGAGAAAAGTCTTTTGCCAGCGTTGTGATGGTTTTCTCAAACTTCTGAGCATCGACTGTACCAATGATTTCAAGAACGGCCTGGCCAAGGGTAGTTTGTGCTAACCCATTGGTGATACCCGTACCCACACCAACGGCAGACACTCCATCAATCATGCTTTGCAATGCATGACGTGCGTTAATCAGGGGGGAGTAGAGACGAAAATATCCAGTGGTTCCACGTGGCTGATCGGTCGTGTGGATGTGAAGGTTCTTTTCTTGATCCATTGAGCGCTGTATAGGAACAATCAGGTTTTTCCCCGAATCTGTTTTCAGGTGACGCATGTAATTGCGTTCCATATCTTCTGCGCTCATTGAATCAATGAGAGGAATTTCAGGCACTTGGTTATGAATTGCCGTGCCTGCTCTATGCTGTGAATCCTGATGAGGAATATCAATCATGATATGGTTGTTGCCTGTTTACTACTAGCAAATAGTATACCATGTTGCACATGCGCGACAAACCTTAAAGGCGGCAGACTTATGTGAAGATTCCATGACTTGTGCATATTGTCGTAATAAAGCCATGCATTTAACACATAGCTTTAACGGCCATTTAACCCTTCCGGAGCATCTGCCTATATTTCTATGGTAGCGACAAAGGATTATTACGTCGTGTGAGGATAAGATGGCATCAGTGGTTTTAGGGGCAGCGGGAGCGGCAATTGGTGCTGGCGTGCCAGTGGTTGGCGGGGTAATTGGCCGCGCAGTAGGGCAGGCGCTTGGCTCTGCTGTTGGTGGCGTCGTGGATAACGCATTGTTTGGTACGCCTACACGTGAGGTGGAAGGACACCGATTAGCAGATATTTCAGTGCAAGCTTCTACTTACGGGCGGGCAATTCCGTTAGTATATGGATCCATGCGGCTGGCTGGTAACGTGATTTGGTCACTCCCTATTCGTGAGGTGACCAATACGACCACATCAGGGGGTGGTAAAGGCTTTGGTGGAGGCGGTGTCCAGACGCGAAGTACAACCTACAGTTATTACGTGACTTTAGCGATTGCGATTGGTGAAGGCCGTATTGACGGAATTCGTCGCGCGTGGGCAGATGCGGCTGAGTTAGATATGTCACAAGGAACGTACAGGATTTACTATGGGGATGAAGACCAGCTACCGGACAGCGTGATAGAGTCTGTGGAAGGTATTGGCCAGACACCTGCTTATCGCGGTTTGGCGTATGTGGTGATTGAAGATTTCCCACTGGCAGACTACGGCAACCGTATTCCCAACTTTACCTTTGAAATTACACGCTCTTTGAAAGTACCTGATTATCAAGGGCAAACCACGGAAGAGATGATCCGATCTATGACGCTCATACCGGGTGCAGGAGAGTTTGTGTATGATACGATTGCTCAGCAGAAAGTACAAGGCGAGCAGTTAGGTATTGGGTTTGCTCAAAGCGGCGTGCGTGAACCGATTAATGACCATACGCCCCATCCGGGTACTAATGTCATCTATTCGCTGGATCAGTTGCAGGATACTTGCCCAAACCTTGAATGGATCAGCCTGATTGTCACATGGTTTGGTGATGATCTGAATGCAGGGCAATGCAAAATTCTACCTGCAGTAGAGTATCAGCAGGGGGCAACCACCACCCCTAATGCGTGGCAAGTGGCGGGCTTTACACGAGACACGGCGCGGCAAATTACGCTGGAGCAGGGCAATCCACGCTATGGTGGCACGCCCGATGATGCAAGCGTGGTACGGTTAATCACGGAATGTCAGTCGCGCGGGCTAAAAGTCATGCTGTATCCGATGTTCTTTATGGATACCACTGCAAAGCCATGGCGTGGGCGTGTGACAGGAACACCGACAGAGGTAGCGGATTTCTTTACAAAAGCGGATGGGTATAACCGCTTTATTCTACATTATGCCACACTTGCCGCAGCGCAAGCTGATGCGTTTGTGATTGGCTCGGAACTCATTGGGTTAACGCGCGTGCATGACGCCTCAATGAATTTTCCGGCAGTGGATGCATTGCGTGGGCTTGCTAATGATGTACGTCAGCTTGTCGGCTCCAATACGCTGGTTACATACGCGGCTGATTGGTCGGAATACCACCACACGGATGGTGGATGGTATCACCTTGATCCGCTATGGGCATCGCCCGACATTGATATGATTGGCATAGATGCGTATTTCCCATTAACGAATGCTCCACAAACCGATTTGGGTTATGATGTGAACGCGGTAATAGCTGGCTGGGATAGTGGTGAGGGGTATGATTTCTATTATATTGATGGCAGCCGTACTATTACAGCCCCTTTGGGTGCTGCCTATGCATGGAAGAATCTGGAATGGTTCTGGAACAACACGCATATTAATCCAGACGGACAGACCACCCCATGGGTGCCGCAATCCAAAAAAATCTGGTTTACTGAATATGGTTTCCCTAGTGTGGATGGCGCGACCAACCAGCCTAATGTGTTTTATGACCCTGCCAGTAGTGAAAGCTTCTTTCCGCGTTTCTCTCGTGGGCAGGTGGATATACGCGCACAACGCACAGGCATTACGGCCACGGAAGCGCGCTGGAACAATTCACCAATGCTCGATCGGTTATTCTTGTGGACATGGGATGCTCGCCCGTATCCATATTTCCCCGACTTAATCAATGTCTGGGCAGATGGTGGCGTATGGGCAACAGGGCATTGGGTAACAGGTAAATTCAATATTTCCGGTCTGGCTGCAATTATCCGTGATTTATGTATCAGGGCAGGCATGGCAGAGTCTGACATTGACGTTAGCCGTATCACTACGCAAGTGACAGGTTACGTGATTACGCGTCAGGCCAGCGCGCGCACGTATCTTGAAGAACTCATGCAGGCGTATTTTATTGATGCCGTAGAATCTGACGGAGTGTTGACCTTTGTGCCACGTGGCACGTCATCTGTGCTATCTGTGCAAAAGGACGCATTGGTGCGTGAACCGGACAGGGAAGACGGTACACTGATCGTGCGCACGCGTGAGCAGGAAGCCGACCTTCCTTATGCGCTAGATGTCTTATACTTGCAGCAATCATCCAATTACCAAACGGGTACTGCACACGCAACACGGCAATATACGCTGAGTCGTCGTCGCATCACCGTTCCGGTGTCACTCGTGCTGTCAGATGCAGAGGCCTATCATATGGCGCAGGCAACGTTGAATACTGCCTGGGCTGAGCGTGTGCAATGTGAATATGTGTTAGATGAGTCCTATAGTTTTCTTGAGCCTACGGATGTTATCACCGTGAATACGGACACGGTGCAATATCGCTTGCGTATCACGAACACATTGCAGGATTTAGGGCGTATACATGTGCAAGCTGTTGCTGAAGAAACAGATATATATCGTGAGGTAGATAGTGTCATCGCTACCCCTCAGGCGCAGGCGATTACACCGCAAGCATCTATGTACGCAACCTTAATGGATCTTCCTGCACTTCCCGGTAAAGCGGTATCTGATGGAAATGTGATGTACGTGGCTGCTACCAGTCTGAATGGGCATTGGCGTGGTGCTGTTTTATACAAGAAAACCTCTGATGGTGTTTATGTGAGGATTGCAGATATTCCTGTGAAATCTGTGATGGGGCGCATTGTGGCAATGCAAGGGCAGTATATGGGTAATCGTATGGATTATCTTTCATCGCTGGATGTTCGTATTATTGGTGATGAGTCGCTATATCAGGTGACGCAGCGTGAATTATTAAACGGTGCAAACGTCATGATTGTTGGTGATGAGGTGCTGCAATTCGCTCAAGCAACGTTGCTTGAGCAGGGAAAATATCGTTTAAGTACGTTGCTACGAGGTCGGTTGGGAACAGAACATGCTGTGCCCAGTCAAACTATTGGACAATCGTGTGTACTGCTTAGTAATGCTGCTGTTGCAGTAGATGTGCCGCTATCACAGATTGGTCAGGAGCAACGCTATAAAGTGGTTGGGGTAGGGCAGAACCCGAATGATGCGGAGATTATATCATTCACTTATCGGGGGCGTGCTTTGCAACCCTATGCACCGGTGCATCTGAATTATTCTGGGCACATAGGAGAAGACATGGTGATTGATTGGGTGCGCCGCGACCGACTTTATGGCGAATGGCGCAATTTGGTGGGTATGGCCTTGTCAGAGACGCGAGAAGCGTACCGATTAGAGATATATGCGGATGGTTTGATGGTACGAAGCGTTGATGTTGAGCAGTCAGACTATAGGTATGACGTAACAGCACAGACGGAAGATGGTGTTACCGCGCAAAGTGTCTTACAGATAAAGTTATGTCAGTTATCCAGTCAGATTGGATGTGGTGTGGAAGCATCATTGGATATATAGAGAGATGATCAACTAAAGTTGAGACTGGTATGAGGCGTATCACCTGCCAGCACTTCAAGATATTCATCCAATCCACGCAGATTCATTTCACCCACCACTGCATCACCTGCGTGCTTTACCAGGAAATGTCGTTCAGAGCGTTCCATCAGTTCCAGATAGGAATATTCAATACGATCCAGTCCAAAGACTGTCGTGTATTCCTCACAGGGTTCTTCATCTGGCATGTAGATACGGGTGGTGGTTTTATCGACTAGCTGTTTGGTCAACGGTATCTCGCCACAGCCTTCAATATCCTGTGCTAACATTAGCATCATCGCATTATGCTCGGTAAGCGTATCCATCCATGCGCCAATATCTGCAGCCAAATGCGTTTGGGATAAAAGCCGCCATCCTTCTTCCATGGCGAAGATGGTAGGGTTATCTTCCAGCCGATCTGTCAATAGTTGCAGCAGCATAGACGGTACGCTTGCCTGCAGTGCCATATCCTGCACCATATCATTAAGCTGAAAACTTAGTATGGCGGCATGGGACAGCGCACCATCATCTGTTGCGGTAAAGATATGGCCGTAATGTCCACCGGGAAGCCAGTTTGTCATGTGGTGCACATAAGACGGTGCGTCATGTTGCAACATATTGATGCAGGCAGCCAGATGCCGATGTGATGCTGGCTGAGTATAAATCATGGAAACCGCTTTTGCGATGGCATCTTTATCCTGCTGCGTAGGATTATACCCCATAGTCCGGGCAAGTACGGTCATCCATCGTGAGATATATTGCTGGTTTTGGGGAGTGTTTTTTAGTGAAAGCGGGTTAAATAAGGCAGGAGTATGGCTTGATTCTTCGCCGGATAATGGTTGAATATCAATCACTTTGCCGCCAATCGCTTCCATCAGGTACGCACTCTTTCCGGATACATCAAAATAATAGATATTTGGATTATATTTCATGCATTGTGCGAGTAAGAAATGAGCAATGACGGATTTTCCTGAACCATCAGGGCCAACGATCAATGAATGCCCAACATGCTTTTCGTGGAAGTTGAAATAATAGGGCGTGCCGCTGGCTGTATGAAAGGTGGTAACCGCATCTCCCCAATGATTATCCGTTTCTTTGCCCACAGGCATGTTGTTCAGATTTGCAAATCCTCCCACATGTGACGTATTGGCTGAACGGGTGCGGCTCACAAAAACAAAGTTACCGGGCAGTTGCGCCCAGTAGGTTTCTTCAAACTTAATGTCTTCACGCACAGCGACCATACCATATTTGGAAAAATAGCGGATTGTTTTACGCAAATTGTCTTCGAGTAGTTTAAGCGTATCTGACAGGATAAAGATGGTCAGTTGTTGCTCGCCAAAGTCATTAGGGCTGTTGCGGTTACTATCAAGGATCTGGGATAGCTCAGACAGGCGGGAAATGTCCGGGTCTTCACTCAGCCGTTGGTAATTTGCCAGTTCCTGATATTCAAACCGAACTTTTTGCGGATTCACGAAATTTACGCACTGCGTGACAATAAATTCCATTGGCAGTTGCAGGAAATTATCAATCACCGACAAGGAAGCTTCTTTATATTCTTTCAGGGTCAGGATAGAGGCAAACCGACGCTTGCCAAGTGCGGTACGTACTTCCATCGAGTTATAGGCAAAGGTAATCTCCCCGGTGGTCAGGTAGGTACATAAGTCCATCTCCACGATAGGCATTGGGCGGTCAACGAAATTGATGAGTTTCTCAAGGAACTCTAATTGTTCAGAGTAATAGACACCATTTTGCTTATACATGCCCAGTCGTTTAGCGCCGTAATGTTGCAAATCGTCTAAGATGTTATCAACAGTATTGTTCAACACTTCGTGGATGGAATCAATGTACTTATTGCGCCATTTCAGATCACGTGAGGGAATTAAGCCACGTGTAAAGTTTTTGGTGCTAAGGATCTTGGCAGATTGCCCTTCATGGACAATAGTGACAAAGACTTCATTGACGAACTGATTTTCAAAAGAATTTGAGTCGATCCAGTGGTGATTGAGTCTGTCAGCAAAGTTATTATCGAACGCCCCTTCGGGAGATACGTTACTGTCTTTGCGGATAGTGTGTAACCAGATAGCAAAAGAATCATTAGGAACGTGACGTTTGAGAGAGTCTCGTATCAATGTTCGGAGTTCTTCGGGATCATGGTCGATGCCAACGGTTTCACGGGTAAATCCGGTGATTTTAATCGTTTGGCATAATTCACCATTTTTGGTGATAAGTGTGTCAGGGTTATATAGACAAGCATATGGGACAAAATCTGATTCCTCCACGTCATCTGTGATGTCGCGATACAGCTCTAGGTTACGTTGTTTTTGTAACCGGCCTGAACCAAATCCTGTCCCAAGTAATGCCACGTTAAGTTAAGTCAGTGTTAGCGTTGCAATTAGCAATCACCAGCAGTTTCAGGCTCTAACGCTTCGATCATTGGTGCTGCACCAAAGATAACCGCTACACCTAAACCTACGATGATGGCCATACCCCATGATACTTTACCCATCAAGGCACCAATACCGATAATGATGACGGCTAAGGTCGCGATACCGCCACCCACTGGGCCAGTAAACCATGCGACTACCGCACAGAGTGTGGTACCAATTGGGTTATCACCCGCCATTGCAAGCTCAGGCAGGAAGATAGCCAAAGACATTGCCAGGAAAGCTAGACCGTGGTTTTTTGTAATGTTTTTCGTGATATTCATTGTGTTTTCTCCATAGTGAATCTTAAAAATATTGATATTCATCAGCTATTTGCAGGGATTGTAAATAGTTGGCTGAATCTGTCTACATCTATAGTTATAGCATCCAAATGTTACAGTTTCTTTACAGTGCGCCATATTTATTCCGAATATTGTTAAAATTGTATGTAATACTTTGTTTCGTCCGGCATCTATAGTGTGTGAATACTTTATTAATAGCTCTCATGTGGTTTTATATCAGGAGAATCCAGGTATTATCTGTCTATGGCTTGATGTCTAGATATAGTCCTACTTTATTAAAAAACGGTGTATTCGTCTAACAAAAAGAGTGTACATACAAAAACACCCAATCACCGTAATAGGTGACTGGGTGAAAAATAGTCATCAGGTAAAAGCATACAGGCTTTACCTGACATAAGCTGATCTATGGAATACTGTGCGAGCTGGTATTGTTTTACCGCGTGCCAAGCATTTTATTGACGGATTCGCGGAATGCAGCACCTGAACGGTTTAGCAACCCACCTCCTGATGACATGAAAGTGTTATACCCGCCGGTAATGCTTCCCCCCAGATGTTGAGCCATTGGCAATTGCCCAGCCATGGTAGGGGCATATGGGATACTGGTGATATTGCGTGCAATTTGTGGTGCAGCTTTGAGCAACACCTCCACAATATAGGCCAGCACTGCCAGCATGATGATCTCTTTACCAATCCAGTTAATAAAGTTACCCTCTCCTCCTACCTGTATGCTGGTCGGGGATAAAGCATCGCTATTGCCACCTTTGCACTGGTCAGGTGCCGTGGCCGAGCCTAACGCTTCCGTAGCACATAAGGTACACCAATTATCATAATCAAATCGCTGACTGTCATGGTACGCAACTTTGTCATAAGGTTTGGATATTTGGCTGACAGCGCGTAATTTCTCACCGATAGGAAATGAAAGCACGACTGCGATAAAGCTAAATACAATAAAGATTTGCATACTAAAGCCCAGCATGTAGGCCAGCCATTTTTCAAAGTAGCTACTTGTGAAGCGGAATAATGCAAAGGACAGAAATAATGGTGCCATGGTTGTAAGAAACATAATGCCTGTAAGTGCCAGTAAATATCCCATGACGGTACGCACAAACACCATGACAAGCTGAAAGAGTAAATACATACCCATCGCAAAGATAGGGGGCATGGTGGCTGCTAAAGCAAAGATAAGTCCTAATACGTCACCTTCGCATTTTTTGTCTTTTTGTGCCTGATCCTGTAATGAAATAAACTGGTAGAATTGTAAATCCATCCATTCAAAAATGCCATTCACTGATGAAGGAGCGCCGTTAACACTACCGATAGCACCGACCACTATATCAGTCGTATCACGCATGAACGAGATAAGCTGGTCATAAATCGTTTCAATGAAAAAATCACCATTTAGTGCAAACCCCATTACCAATGCAAGTTTTGCCAGCAAAATCATGGTGTCTCGCGTGGTAAAGGGTAGCATTCCTAAAGCAAAAGTGGCACCTGTTAAGATGAGTGTTAGGGACAATGCTGCAATAACCGGTTGCCTGAAATAGGCGTACATGGTGATGAACAATGAGCTAAGCACCTGATCGACGATCTGATGATAGTTACAGACAAAACTGGAGAAAAGATTTTCCAGTCCCGGTGCATCACATTTTGCTACAGCATCCCCGTACAGGCTAGCGACTACTGATGCGGATGCATCGCTTGTTAGCAACACGTTCAGGCATATGACTAGCACAGAAAGTATGGCGATGCGTATAGCAGAGCAGGGTGATTGCATAGGGTGTTCCCAAAGTATTTTACAGCAAAGGAGGTATTTTATCATAATTTTACTATAATATTACTTGAAAAGCACGGAATTTTCTTTAATAGAACTGAAAATACTACTGCCACTGAATATAATATGGGTTACAATACGGCATAAACCCTAAAAAAATCTTTGTCAGTCACTAATAATTTGATTATAATACCCGCCCTAAACTTTGACAGTGTCTTATACAATATTGAGAGGTAATCACGACAGCACTATGGCGCATAATAGCAGTAATACGATCACATCCCTTGTAACGCAATGCATGGAACAACCCTTCTTTGCGTTTCGCCCCACCAGTTTGCAGCGTGCAGCCTGTTATTTTCAACAGCATTTCGATGCAACGTGTTTGTATGCAGTGAAAACAAACCCTGATATGTGTGTGTTGCGTCATTTATACGCGATGGGAATGCGTCACTTTGATGTTGCGTCACTGGAAGAAACGTGCCGCATTCATACGCATTTCCCTGATGCCACGTTATTTTTTATGCATCCGGTGAAGTCACGCCACACTATTCGTAAAGCGTACTTCCATTATGGTGTGCGTCATTTTTCGCTGGATTGTCATGAAGAGCTGCAAAAGATTCTGGAAGAAACCTGTTATGCGACAGATTTGTGTTTGCACGTACGCTTAGCGATTCCCAACACCTATGCAGAACTAACGCTGGCAGATAAGTTTGGTGTCTCTCTTCAGGATGCCCCCGCCCTGATCGCTGATGTAGCTGCCGCTTCCCAAAAAGTCGGGGTGTGCTTTCATACAGGTTCTCAGTGCATGCATCCGGATGCTTACCGTATTGCCATTCGTATGGCTGGACAAGTGGTGCAGCAATCTGGTGCGACCATTCATTACTTTAATGTAGGGGGAGGGTTTCCGTCGATCTATCCGGGAATGATACCGCCTGAATTGAAACAGTATTTTTCTGCTATTCATCAGGAATATGCTAAGCTTGATCTGGGTAGCTCAGTACAGTTGCTTGCAGAGCCCGGGCGTGCCTTGGTAGCGGAATGTATGTCACTGATTGTACGCGTGGAGTTGCGTAAAGGCAATATGCTCTACATTAATGATGGCACGTATGGCAGTTTGTTTGATGCAGGTACGCCGCGATTTATTTTTCCTGCAAAAGTGATTTGTGAAGAGGAAGTGTACTCTACTGATCTGGCTGCGTTTAGTTTCTATGGCCCTACCTGCGACTCGCTAGATTACATGAAAGGACCTTTTTATCTGCCCAACGACATAGCGGAAGGTGACTTTATTGAAATTGGTCAGATGGGGGCTTACGGGCGCACGATGGCAACGGCCTTTAACGGATTTTCCCCGTCTGACATACTCCATACTGTCACCGATAAGCCACTTATGACCATGTATGGGGATGGTGAGGAAATCAGTGATGAAGCGTTTGAAGTGATTGCAGCATAAGGTATTAGCCACCACCTGATTAACGAGGTTCAGTGATGCCTTCTCCCCATTCTTTGATGAGTGCGTCCTGTGACTGCTGAATTTTGAATACTTTGCTCGTATGGGTAATACGCAGGATATTATGGTAGATAATTGGACAGCCTTTGACCAAAACATACCCCAGACCTGCCATGCCATACATGATGACCCATACAGAAGGGTTTGAAAGATAGTGTGACAGAAGCGACCAGCTATTCCCTGCCTCATGTAGTTCAGCAACGTAAGGCAAGACACCGGACACATTGCAACAGGCAATGGTTGATCCATTCAGCTTGGTTTGTGACGTATCGGCGTAGAAAGCAACAATGGTTGGAAGAATACCCATAAGGATGAGTACAAAAGTTGATTTCAACAGTATAATTAACACGATACAAGCGATAATCAGCAGAAGGAATGGCACTTTACGCTTTTTCTTTTTATCTGGTGATGCAGTCTTTTTTCCCATAACATATTAGACTATAAAGCGGTTATGTTAATATACGGTGTATTTACTAAGCAGGTAATAACACACGACAAACAGAATTAACAGGCTAATGATGAACGCAGTTTTGATGCCTCCTCGGGTAGCACGTGTGCGAAGTACCTTTTTGTTTTTCAGTTTTAGAATTTTGTGATGATTCCGCTCATACACGATGCAGCTTCGTGCATATCCTTTTCTATCTTGCTCAATGTAATCTTTGTTACGCAAGATACGTACAATATATGAGATTTTTCCATAAGGTAGTACCTTTTTTAGGTCATTGCTAAACGCATCCCGTACTTCTTTACTGTGGAAAGATTCAATCATTTGAATCAAACGCATTGCTGACCATGTGGTAAGACCGGGTAATGATTTTAGTTTTGTTTTGTCCTGCGCATAGGCCAGAATAATAATGGATTGAAACTCAAGGTTATTCTTCAGTTCAGGATATGCATCATATTCCTGTGGCTTAATTTCCTTACGTATGCCAGTACGTGCCGCCAGAAAAGAAATGACGTGCTTGTCCGTTAATTTAGCTGAAGCAGCCTTATTGTGAGCCTCATGGTTTAAAGCAATGAGTAAATCTTTAGCGGTGATAGCATGATAATGTGCATAATCCCGACTCATGCATGGCATGGTAGGATTAAGTTCGTACATTAAGCGTTCAATACCGAAGCCCGCTGTCTTATAGCGCATAATAGCGTTAATGATTTGTGGGTTCCACGGAATCATATCATAGTTACGTGTTTCCACTTCCCGCCAGTAACTTACTAAATCCAAATTCAGTATTTCGCGAAACAACACCTGGTTGTGCGTATCACCATGTTCAATGATATTGCATAAGAGCAATGGCATGTGGTTAGGATAGATAGATAAATGCTGGTACCGGATAGGCCCATTAGTATCTAATGCTATGATAGCGCGAGCAATCAGGTTATTGATCCTGCTTCCTTTGCCTGTAATGTTATTGGCCATACCGGAAATGTTGACCATACGGTCTTTCAGTTCCTGCTGATACCCGATGGTTTCAATCCATTTCATCAGGTATTTATCTTTCAGACTCCGAAGCGTATTATCCCATTGCTGATGATAGCTATGCGCCAGTTTTCTGGTTGTATAATGTTCCAGCCCTTCAAACTCATAAGAGCGCTTTGTATCACGAGGGGCGGAAGCTGGAATGAGATTGAAGCGTTTACCACCGGCATACTGGATCAATTGTTCCGTGTTCCAGCGATCCTGTGGGATTTCATGAAGAACCCCACGGAAAAAGTCAACGAGATGACCGGGGATGATTTCTTCATTCACAAAACTATGGTACGTGCCAATATTAAAGATAGAATGAGCCAGTTGTTCCTGAGACCATTGTTTTTTACTCCCAAGCAAATTGCAGCAATCCAGCACCAAGATAGCTAAAGCATAGACATCAGCGCATAGTTTACTTTCTCCACGAGCTTCGCGCATGGCAAGCAAATGTTCCAATGGTTCATAAATTAACGGTTGCTGACTACCGGCAGGCTCTGCAATACAGTCGCCCAAGACTAGCGTTCCATCTTCCTGAATAAAAATATTCCCCGGATGTATGCTACCATGGCCAATGTCGAGTGCATTGAATTTATGTAGAACAGCCGTGATGGGAACAATGAGTTGTTTTAAAGCGTCAGTAGATTTGTAGTATTCTCCTTGTTCCAGCAATGACTGAAGCGTAGTGCCTTCCGGTTGTCTGTAGACAATCAGGCAACGACTACTGTTCCATTCTTTGCAATAAATGACGCCTGCATCCAGCAGTTCAATTAGGTGACGATGTACGACACCTTGCAGGCTGGTGAGTGCGTGATGACGATATTGCTGGTAGTGATCTGTTACATAACCAATACATTTCTGATCCAGATTTTGAAGATCTTTAACTGCATAGGCTTTCGCATATTGTTTGGTAAATTGTGGAAGCTCTTGTGACGGTAGCAGCTCATACCGTTCATTTAAAACGTTCGGTGAGCTATGGCCAGGGTAAGGTTCAACCGCAGGTAAGTTTGACAAATGTTGCAACAGCATTTGTCGGTTCTTTTGATACGATACAGACTGCTCGTATGCGGGTGCAGCGTCCTGTTTCTGCTCATCTGTCGTTTGTACCGCCTGTGCGGGTTGCGCCTGTGCCATAGTAACCAGTCTCCTAAGAGGCAAGCATACCGATGGATCGTTACGATTCTATTGATAAGCGTACTGAGCGTTATAGATACAGTACTTAATATTTCCGTTCTGCCAAGAGTTTTTTGATTTCTGCAATCGCTTTCGCCGGGTTCAGTCCTTTTGGACAGGTTTTGGCGCAGTTCATAATGGTATGGCAGCGATATAAGCGGAACGGGTCTTCCAGATTATCCAAACGCTCACCGGTAAACTCATCACGTGAATCCGCAATCCAGCGATAGGCCTGAAGTAAAATGGCAGGCCCCAGATAGCGGTCTGAATTCCACCAGTAGCTTGGGCAAGACGTGGAGCAGCAGGCACATAAAATACATTCATACAGTCCGTCAAGTTTTTCACGATCTTCGGGTGATTGCAGACGTTCGCGGCTTGGTGCCGGAGTCTGGCTTTGCAGCCATGGTTGAATAGATTCATATTGTGCATAAAAATGCGTCAGATCAGGTACCAGATCTTTAATCACTTCCATATGGGGTAGGGGGTAGATATTGATCTCATTTGGAATATCATCAATAGATTTGGTGCAGGCCAATGTGTTGGTTCCGCCAATATTCATGGCGCAACTACCGCAAATTCCTTCGCGACATGAGCGGCGAAAGGTTAAGCCGGAATCCACGTTATCTTTGATATGAATGAGCCCATCCAACACCATGGGCCCACAGTCATCCAGATCAATCTCGTAGCGGTCAATGCGCGGATTTTTAGGTACGCCTGTTTCGTCTGTTTCCTCCGGATCCCAGCGATAAATATTAAAGGCCTTCACACGTGACGCTTCTTTAGGAGCAGAAAACTGCTTGCCTTTAGTTGGTTTGGAATGAGCGGGTAGGGTAAATTCTGCCATAATTATATCTCTGAGTCAGGAAAATGGTTATGAGGAGCGAAATTCCGGTATGAGCGGAGTGTTGCTATGTTGTTTCGTTTGTATCTCTTCTATCGTTTTTTGAAGAATGACATACCGGTTAGGGTTGGTTGGGTGAGTGGTGCCAACATAAATGCTGTCGGGGTTTTTTACAGACATACGGCGCCAGAAAGAAGGTGCTTCTCCAATAGGGTACCCTGCACGTGCCATAACGTATAAACCGACATAATCAGCTTCCTTTTCAAAGCCAGGCGAATATCGCAGCAACGCACCTTGCGTTGCAAATTTTGATGCTGCACCTTGTGTATTATACCCTTGAGACGCAGCCAGCACATCAATAGCTAAACCTGCCAGCCCGCCAAGCGCTACGTTTTGCTGTGTGCTTTGAACATGGCGCATCATGTTATGTGCGGCTTCGTGCGTTAACACCATGGCCAATTCTTCATCGGTGCGTGCAAATGCGATCATTTCAGGGAAAATAACAATGTTTTTGCCATCTGCATAAGCGTTTAAACCAGACTTGTCTTTGGCAATGGCAATTTTATAATTGCATTCTTGTTTGTCGCTGTAAAGATCCTTACACATGCTGGTGATGGCAGGCGTAATACGCTTTGCTACCTGTGCAACGCGATCCATCATAGCATTCATGTTTAGGTTGGAAGCTGGTTGACCATTATTATTCGCTTGCTGCTCGGCTAGGCTTTGCTGCACCTGTTGCTCAGCCCGCAACTCTTCGCTTGATACGTGCGGTACCATGGTTGAAGGCTTTTGACATGCTAATAATAGGATAGCAGCAGGTAGAGCAAAGAGGTGGCGCATGGTTTAATAGACGCGGGCTTTAGGAGGAATATAGTCTGCCTCGTTAGACAGCGTATATAAATGCACTGGACGGTAGTCGATAGACACGCTGCCTTTTTCGTCAATCCATGCAATAGTGTGTTTCATCCATTCCTCATCATTGCGATCAGGGTAATTTTCCTGAGCATGGGCGCCACGGCTTTCTTTACGGTTTTCAGCAGAATGCATGGTCACAGATGCTTGTGACAGTAGGTTGTCTAACTCCAGTGCTTCAACCAGATCACTGTTCCACACCATGCCACGATCATTAATGCCTAAATCCTGATATGACGCCACTGTTTTATCAATTTTCTTGCACCCTTCCTGCAAGACTTCATCTGTACGGAATACGGCTGCGTGGTTTTGCATGGTATCTTGCATGTCACTACGAATCTCTGATGTGCTGCGATTGCCGCTTGCGTAACGTATTTTATCCAGACGTGATAGGATTTGCTCCGTTGCTGCTTTTGGCGGGGTGCGGTTTGGCATTTCTGGTGAGAGCAAATCACGCGCACGATGTGCAGCTGCACGGCCAAACACCACCAGATCAAGCAATGAGTTTGATCCTAACCGGTTTGCTCCATGCACAGATACGCATCCAGCTTCGCCAATCGCCATAAGCCCTGGTACGACCGCATCCGGATCACCATCATGTAATGTAACGACTTCCCCATGATAATTGGTTGGAATACCGCCCATATTGTAATGCACGGTAGGAAGTACGGGGATAGGTTGCTTGCTCACATCAACGCCAGAGAAAATCTTCGCAGTTTCAGCAATACCCGGTAAGCGTTCATTAATGACGTCCGCACCCAGATGATCCAGATGTAGATAAATATGATCCTTTTTCGCTCCGACACCACGGCCTTCACGGATTTCCAGTGTCATGGCACGACTGACTACATCACGTGAGGCTAAATCTTTCGCAGATGGAGCGTAACGTTCCATGAAGCGTTCGCCTTCTGAATTGGTGAGGTATCCGCCTTCACCACGAACACCCTCAGTAATCAGGCATCCCGCGCCATACACGCCCGTTGGATGGAACTGGACAAATTCCATATCTTGCAATGGTAGTCCGGCACGTAGCAACATGCCTCCGCCATCACCGGTACAGGTATGTGCAGACGTACATGAGAAGTACGCACGGCCATAACCGCCAGTAGCCATCACCACCATATGTGCGTTAAAGCGATGAATTTTTCCATCATCCAGATTCCATGCAATCACACCGCAACATTCACCATCATCATTCATCATCACGTCAATCACAAAATACTCAATAAAGAATTCTGCGTTATGGCGTAATGCCTGCGTGTAAAGCGTATGCAAAATCGCATGGCCGGTACGGTCAGCGGCAGCGCAGGTGCGTTGCGCGGCAGGCCCATCACCATATTGTGTTGTCATGCCACCAAATGGCCGCTGATAAATTTTTCCTTCTTCCGTGCGGGAGAAGGGTACGCCGTAATGTTCCAGCTCAATGACCGAATCAATCGCATTTTTACACATATACTCAATGGCATCCTGATCGCCTAACCAGTCTGATCCTTTAACCGTATCATACATATGCCAGCGCCAGTCATCTTCCCCCATATTTCCCAGTGCCGCGCTAATGCCGCCTTGGGCTGCCACTGTGTGACTGCGTGTAGGAAATACTTTCGAAATACAGGCAGTGGATAGGCCAGTTTGTGCCATACCAAAGGTTGCACGCAATCCCGAACCACCTGCGCCAACAACCAGCACATCGTGGAAATGATCTATAATAGGGTAAGCAGCTTGTGTCATAGTGGGGTTAAGTTCCTTAGAAATGTAATTTTGCAATGGCCATCAGACTGGCTAATGCAGCCAGCACAAACGTGAGTTTTACCAGAATCAGGGCAACCGTTTTCTTGACCGGACAGTGTAAGTAGTCTTCAATAACAACCTGTAATCCAAGTTTGGCATGATAGAGCATAGCGGAAAATAGCAGTACAGATAGCAGTGCATTGATTGGGTTGCCCATCCAGCCGCGCAATCCGAATCTGGCAACGTCCTGAGTGAAACCAAGTAACGATACCATGAACCAGATCGTTAAGGGGATAAGCGCGAGCGCAGTTAAGCGCTGCCATACCCAGTGATTGACGCCTTCTTTAGCTGAGCCTAGCCCGCGAGCGTTTGAAAGTGGAGTGCGATATTGATGTTGCTTCATGATGCAGCTCCTAAAATATAGATCCATGTAGCTGCCGTCAGCAATGCTGCCGCGGCTAACACTGCCATACCTGTTTTGGTCATAGTGGCAACATCGAAGCCTTTGCCCATATCCCAGAATAAGTGGCGAACGCCGTTACATAAATGATAATAGAACGCTGCTGACCATGCGATAAGGGCTATGATGCCAATGATGCTGGTGAAGAAACCGTTTAATGTGTCAAACAGCTCTATATTGTAAGCAGCAGCGAATAGCCACAATGCCAATAGTAGTGACCCGCTTGAGAGGAACACGCCGGTGAGGCGATGAAGAATCGACAATACCGAGCTGATCTGCGGTTTATAAACCTGCAAATGCGGTGACAGGGGGCGTTGTGGTTTGCTTGTGGTATGTGTCATTCGTCAAAAGCCTTTATCGTATCAGGATTCTTCATATGCATTTTTCTTTATATAAGTGATAGCTTATGAACATTCAATATATTCTCAAAATAAATAAAAGCAGGGATGGTTGCAACCATTACCCTGCTTTTATTGTTAAATCTGTGACGCTTTATGCTTCTGCAACCGATTTAGATGGCGATTTTACATCAACTGTCGGCGCCACTTCTGGCTCCTTTAGCACATATCCGCGCCCCCATACTGTTTCAATGTAGTTTTCACCACCAGAGGAATCAGAGAGTTTCTTGCGTAATTTGCATACAAACACATCAATAATTTTGAGTTCCGGCTCGTCAATACCGCCATAAAGGTGATTAAGGAACATTTCTTTCGTTAGTGTAGAGCCTTTACGCAATGAGAGAAGCTCAAGAATAGCGTATTCTTTGCTTGTCAGGTGAACTGACTTGCTATCGACTTCTACAGAACGTGTATCCAGATTCACGACAAGCTTGCCGGTGCGGATAATAGATTCTGAATGTCCTTTTGAACGACGCACAATTGCCTGAATACGGGCAATGAGTTCGCCTTTATTAAATGGCTTGGTCAGATAATCATCTGCACCATAGCCTAAACCTTTAATTTTTTGATCGGGACCTGACAGGCCGGAAAGAATCAAAATAGGTGTAGTGATTTTGGCAGCACGGAAGCGACGCAGCACTTCATAGCCGTCAATATCAGGAAGCATAAGATCTAGTATGATAATGTCATAATCGTAAATTCGGCCAATTTCTAAGCCTTCTTCCCCTAATTCTGTGGTATCGCAAATGATACCTTCTGATGCCAATGATAATTCAATGGCTTTTGCTGTTGACGCGTCGTCTTCAACCAATAATACACGCATGATGATCCCCTACCTATGGATATGTTAACATGATACACTTTTGTGTCGGTGGCCTATTCTACCTGAACAGGTTTGCATCCGAGCCATAAGCATATCGTAATTCTGAGCATAAGGATAGTCGGAATGTTAACTCATGGCAACAGCTTTTATTAATTTTTTTGTGATAGTGATACTTTCGCATGATAAAAGCCGTATCATGTGCGAATTCATGTTAATGTGGGTGCGTCTTTCCAACTCCCTACTTATAGCAGGAATCTTATTTTATGTCTTTAAATGCTTATGCCGATGTGATTTCTCAAGTCCCGGATGTACGCTATAGCGGTACGGTGGAATCTGTTACCGGTTTAGTCATTACCTGCAAAGGTTTGTCTAGTGTACTGAAAGTAGGGGATCGCTGTAAAGTGATGCGTCGTCACGCTTCGGGCATGGCTAGTGATTATGTCAAAGCGGAGATAGTCGGGTTCCGTCAGGATTATGCATTACTCATGCCATTCGATCAGATTGAAGGCATTGGCCCCGGAGCAAAAGTGCAATTGGAGGCCGCGCAGTCAGCGGTTAAGCCCACGCAAGCATGGCTTGGTCGGGTAATTAACGCTTTTGGCGAGCCTATTGATGGCAAAGGCCCATTGCCGCAGGGACAAAGCCCTATGCTGATACGCGGTACTCCACCACCGCCTAATCAGCGTAAACGGGTACATGGTAAACTGGATATGGGCGTGCGTGCCATTAATACGTTTCTTACATGTTGCCGTGGCCAGCGTATGGGCATTTTTGCAGGATCAGGTGTTGGTAAATCTATCATGATGTCTATGCTGGCGCGCTATTCCAATGCAGATGTCAATGTGATTGGCTTAATAGGCGAGCGCGGGCGAGAGGTGCAGGAGTTTATCGAAGATGATTTAGGCGAGGAAGGTCTGGCTCGTTCAGTAGTTATTGTGGCCACATCCAGCGAGTCTGCTTTAATGCGTCGTGAGGCGGCGTATATGTCGATGGCGATTGCTGAATATTTCCGCAGCACCAATAATGACGTCTTATGCCTTATGGATAGCGTCACCCGTTTCGCGATGGCGCAGCGTGAGATTGGATTATCCGCTGGCGAACCACCGGCAACAAAAGGTTATACGCCAACCGTGTTTTCAGAATTGCCACGTTTGCTGGAGCGTGCGGGGCCTGGTCTGGAAGGAGAGGGAGCAATCACCGGGTTCTTTACCGTGTTGGTGGAAGGAGATGATACGAATGAGCCGGTATCTGATACGGTACGCGGTATTCTGGATGGCCATATTATCATGGACAGATCCATAGCCGAACGCGGGCGTTATCCGGCGATTAACGTGTTGAAGAGTGTGTCACGCACAATGCCTGACTGTAACACCGATGCTCAAAATGCTCTGGTGACCACTGCACGGGCATTGCTATCCACCTATGACGATATGGCAGAAATGATACGGCTGGGTGCATACCGTAAAGGCACAGATGCTCAGGTGGATCAGGCAATTCACTATTATGAACCGCTGGAACGGTTTTTATCGCAGTACAAGGAAGAGCATACCTCATTGGAGGAATGTTATGCTAAGTTAGTGGAAATTCTAGGCATTGCACCATGGCCACCGGTAGCTAAGCCCGAAGATAATACATAATTTTGATGTAATCATTTAAATTCAGTTTGCCATTTATCTTTTCGCTGGTATATGACAGTTAATTAACATAGTCTGTGGCCTTGCCATGAACGATAATGGCGCGCTTAAGGAGTGCATATGAGCTGTCTGGTTGAAAAATTTAAATACTATATTGATCTCAATCCTGAGGAAGAATCATTGCTGACAACCTTGGAAAAAGATGTGCGGCATTATGAAAAGAACGATATTGTATATGAGCAAAACGGGCATGTTGAAAATATTTACGTGGTAAAGTCAGGATGGTTGATTACGTACAACTATCTTAATGATGGTGGCCGTATGATTATGAATATTTATAGCGCAGGCGATGTGTTAGGCTTCTCAACACTACCCTTTGAGGATCAGCATTCAGGACTCATGGCGATTACACCGTGTAAATTATGTCCGTTTCCAAGAGATGGTGTTAGTGCTGTGGTCTGTAAATCAAAGAAACTGACAGCATTGCTTTTTTCTATGGCAATACAGGATAATGTTGTCCTGCTTGATCGGTTAAAAGCAGTGGGGCGTATGGCAGGTGAGAATCGTATTGCTATGCTATTGCTGCAAATATGGGCAAGACTAAAAGTCACCTGTTCATCGGTCGATACCACTTTTCCATTGCCTATGTCACAGGAAATGATTGGCGATGCATTAGGTATTACTCCCGTGTACGTTAATCGAATGATGAAGCAGATGCAGGAAGATGGCTGGATTACCTATGGCAAGCGTGAAGTGACTTTGCTAAAGCCGCAGCAGCTTGCCGAGCGATGTGACTTCAAGGATCGCTATTATAAGATCAATGTTGATTGGTATTCAGTTTGATACAGAACATCGTGCAAGTTGTTGCTTAATTACATGGTTGATTAGGCTTATTACATTTATGCCACAATCATTCTGGTCTTTCTGCATTGGGCATGGTACATGTCTGGGCTTACGGGTAAGATCGGGCAGATAGAATATGATCCACAAGCAGGTAGATGAGTGACATAGATGTTTAAATGGAAAGCAACTAATATGGCCATTGATTTGGGTACGGCCAATACCTTAATTTATATGCCAGGTAAAGGCGTTGTGTTAAACGAGCCATCTGTTGTGGCCATGAAGCAGGAAGATGGGGTGATGATTCCCTATGCTTATGGCAATGAAGCAAAAAAGATGCTGGGGCGCACGCCGGAAAAAATTGAAGCTATCCGGCCAATGAAAGATGGCGTGATCGCAGATTTCCGCATTGCCGAGGAAATGATTAAACATTTTGTTGCAACCGCTACCATTGGACGCAGCTTTGTCGGGCCTATCATCATTATTTGCGTGCCTTCAGGCTCTACCCCTGTAGAGCGACGTGCGATTCAGGAAAGTGCCGAAAATGCGGGCGCGCGTGAAGTGTATCTTATTGAAGAGCCAGTTGCTGCTGCCATTGGGGCAGGGTTGCCGGTGACAGAAGCGACAGGTTCTATGGTCGTCGATATTGGCGGTGGTACCACGGAAGTGGCTGTGCTGTCACTTGGTGGTATAGTCTATTCCAAGTCTGAACGCGTAGGCGGTGACCGTATGGATGAGGCGATTATGTCTTACTTAAGGCGGCATCACAAACTACTGATTGGTGAAGCAACGGCTGAGAAGATTAAAACGGAGTTAGGGGTTGCGGCGCCACCAGAAGAAGGTTACGGCAAAACCATGCTGATTAAAGGGCGTAACATGTCCAACGGTACACCGATGGAACTGGATTTTAGCGAATATGAGGTGGCGCACGCATTGGCTGACCCTGTGAACGCTATTATTGATGCAGTGCGTACCGCGCTTGAATTAACCCCACCTGAATTGTCATCTGATATTTCGGATAAAGGAATCGCTATGACAGGTGGCGGTTCTATGTTACGCCATCTCGATAGTGTTATCAGTTATGCCACCGGACTGCCGACATTTGTTGTGGATGACCCGCTGCCTTGCGTTGCGCTTGGCATCGGGAAGATACTGGAAAATATTGATGCGTTCAGTACGGTGCTGTTTAAGCAGGAATAGCTATAAATCCTGCTTTAGGGCGTACTTTCGTTAGGTGATTTTAACGAATGAAATGCTTCCAGTGCAGCATCTCTGGAGGCTTGCATATCTACAACTGGACGAGGATAGGTGCTTCCAAGCTTAACGCCTGCACCTTCCAACACATGCTCTGGTGCTTCCCATGGCGAGAAAAGATATTTATCAGGGAGATGTTTCAGTTCTGGCACGTAGTGTCTGGTAAATTCTCCGCCTTTGTCAAATTTATGGCCTTGTGTAACCGGGTTAAAGATACGGAAATACGGTGCTGCGTCAGCACCGCATCCGGCAATCCACTGCCAGCTAGCACTATTATTGGCTAAATCCGCATCCACCAGACAATCCCAGAACCATGCTTCTCCTTCATGCCAATGCAGGCGTAAATTTTTGACCAGAAAGGAGGCGGCAAGCAAGCGCAACCGATTATGCATATAGCCCGTTTGCCATAATTGTCGCATAGCTGCATCTACCATCGGATAACCTGTTATACCACGCTGCCAGCATCTTAAAGCATCAGCATCAGTACGCCACGGAAAGGCATCGAATTTTGATTGCAGGTTCTTGGTTGGCAGATCAGGAAAATGATGTAGCAAGTGATGGGAAAACTCGCGCCAGCCCAGTTCGCTTTGAAAATGGTCATGGTTTTTGTCTTTCTGGGCTTCCAGATGTTCCACTGCATACCACACCTGATGCGGAGATATTTGACCATGATGCAGGTATGGTGAAAGTCTGGAGATATGGGGCAGGGCAGGGTAATTGCGACCTTCTTTGTAGTCTGGCAATCCTTCTTCGATAAACTCATATAATCGCGACTGGGCGCCAGCTTCACTGATGTTCCAGTGTGGCTCTAATGCTTTATCCCATGGTATGTTTGGCAGCAGCCTTAATTTTGTTATGGACATTGCACCTTGTGGTGCTTTGGCAAACGCTATGTGCTGCGGCGCAGCTAGGGGTTCTCGCGGCGCTCTGGCACCCAAACATCCTTTACGATAGTATGGAGTGAATACTTTGTAGGGCGTGCCATCTTTTTTGGCAATATCCCATGGTTCCCATAATAACGATCCATTAAAATGATGCGTTGACACGTCGTGCTGTTCACATAGCTGAATAATGCCTGCATCTTGCTCGGTTCGCCATGGTTCGTAGCAACGATTATAATGCAGCGCTGATGCGTCAGTGTGTTTAAGTAAGTCCGCAATAATTTCTTCAGTATTGCCCTGAAAGATATGTAGGTTTCCTTCCAGTTGGGTCTTTAAACTCTCTAGCGCATAATGTAGCCACCAACGACTGGCCGCCCCCATAGCGTGAGCGCCTGCTGCTTCATCATCCAGAATATAGATAGGTAGCACAGGTGCCTCATCTGACACAGCAGCATGATACAGTGCAGGGTTATCGGACAGGCGAAGATCTTGTCTGAACCAGACAATAATAGGTTTGCTCATGGCATGATTTCCTTTCCGTCCCAGTCAAAACATTTTCCGGTATGTTCTGGGGTTAATGAATTTATGACATTTAACAGGCACGATGCTGAATGATCGGGTGTGAATAATTGGCCATCTGGCACATGTCCCTGGAATGGTTTAGACAGATCGCTATCTACCGTTCCCGGATGTAGCCCAACGATAATACTTTTTGGATGTTTACGTGTTGTTTCAATAGCAGCATTTTTAAGAATCATATTTAACGCGGCTTTAGAGGCGCGGTAGGCATACCATCCACCTAGCCGGTTATCGCTTATACTACCCACACGTGCTGACAATGCTGCAAATACGCTGCGCTCGTCCCGTGGGAGTAGCGGTAAGAAATGCTTAGCTATGAGTGCAGGTGCAATAGTGTTGATGGCAAATAGCTGGTGAAACTTATCTGATGACAAATCTTTTAATGACTTCTCAGGCATGACATTTTTATCATGTAACATTCCTGTAGCGACAATAATATGTTTTGGCGTTTCTGTTATGATAGATGCCGCATAGACAATGCTGGATTCATCCGTAATGTCTAAAGTGTGTGATGTGATATTGGCGCGATCAAACGTAAGCGATTTCCCCGAAAAAGCATATATTGTATGATTAGGGTGATTCACACTTAGTTGCTGGGTGATTGCGAGCCCAATGGCTCCACCTGCGCTAATAACAATGCTACAATAGGAGTTCTTCTGTTCGTTATGCTGTTGTTCCATTTATCCGTAATTACAGAATCACATGCATAGATACAACTTACGAAATAGCAATTGCCGATTCACGCTCAGGGAGTTCATGTTGGGTGACATCTTTGACCACCGTGTTAGGCTTGGTTTCATCATGGCTAAAACCAACAAGTTCTCCCTTTCCTATGTCGATCATCACTGGTGACACTGGACGTTCGCCGTTCGCGCCTTCTACGGAAGAGCTGGCAACAGCAACAGGTTGTGGTTGATCTGTTGTGATATCTGCCATAATTTCACTAGTAATTGCGGGCGGTATCCAGGGGCTATGCTCCATGATCTTTACACGTTCTGTGATAGCATCACAAATATCTTCACCTGTCATCTGGCCATGTTTTAATTCTTTTTGCACCGATAAGAACACACCCATACGATCTATGACTTCCTGCCTGTCTTGTACCGGAAGCTGGACTACCAGTTTTGCCGCAGCGTCAAACACTTTGTCATAAGACGCACGCTCTTCTTCCGGATCCTGATTCTTTGACGAAATACCAGCCAGCACGGTAGATAGGCCAAAGCTAATGGCAGTGACCGTGGTAAGCCATGCGGTAATATGGCCTTTTTCATCAATGAACGTTGCATCGTCTAGCAGTTTTTGTGCAGATGCACGATGATCAAGAGACTGCTGCATCAGTGGAAGGGCTTCACTAGAAAGACCGTTATTCACTTCGAACAAACCGTCTGTGGCTACAGTCGGATCTGTGGCCATAGCTTTTTCAAAGGTGCTTCTCGCAAGGTTTTCCTGTTTCGAAGCATCAATGAGCATTTTGTCAATAGTTTTTTCCCTTCCAAAATGCTGACTTACAGCTTTATCCGCCCATAATACGTTATCTGTAAGGTTCAGTAACATGTTGGTTCGCATAGGGTGCTGTTCTGTTTGATCCATTGCCCATCCAATGGGATTTTTACGCCAGTTTATATCTGGTTCATTAGGGTCCTTCTCTTTTTCCGGCACTAGCATGACAATACCGTTACCAATCAGGCTGGTAGTGGCAATGATAATGGTATTAGGCTTGCCGGTTTCATGAAACTCTTTAATCCCGCTTAGTAATAGGTTCGCCGCACCTAAGTTACCTGCGGCAAATCCGACTTGTAGTGGGTGCTCTTTCACCACATTAAACAATGATTCAATAAAGCTGACTTTGGGCTGATGCACCACATGCTCAGGAAGCTCAATGCCTTCATCGCTGAAATAGTGATGCATATTTTCGACAATACGATCAAAAGCTTTGTCTTTTTCCCCGCTTCCAAAAGCAAACATACAGATAGGGTTTAAGGCACCAGCGGCGGCAAACATACCATTCACGTTGCCTTTCATCAGACCATCAACAAAAATAGCACCATGTCCAAATAAGCCAATACCACCAGCAAGTTCAATAGTGTGCCCTTTTGCCCATTCAATGATGGCAGCTAGTCCTTTTTTACCTTTCTGATTATTTTCTTTGGAAACATCAACTGGTGTAGCTTCGCCATACGTATTGTTAGTTTGTTCCAGCGTTTTCAGGATTTCTTGTTCGTCAGGAATGTTAGGGATAATGAGAACAGGTTGTCCTTCACGTGTGCCAGGGTAAGCACCGTAAAGCTGATGTTCTGCTAATTGCGTAGGAAGAACCTGCAGTTGATGCTGCGGTGCAGCATCATTAGCACAGAGATAGCATTGTGTTTTTCCGTTGGGTAATTTTTCTACCCCCACCTCATGAATCGGGGATGATTCATTAAAGCGGTATTTTGCTACCGTCTGTTTTTTCACGTTTAATATCCTACTAAGTGGAACGCTTTTCTTATTTTCTTATCCTATCTGAGAAATGTGACAGTTTTGTGGCAGTATGGAAGTTTTCCTAAGACCTAATACTAATAATCAAATAAATCTAAGGGGTTATCGTTACATTGCAACAGGTGCTTTGTTACTCACCACCTTTACCGTATTAGAGGCAGAACACATAATCAGGCTTTGTGTTGAAGCATGTTGAGGGTAACTGACGACGCCACTGAGGAATTGCCCCTGCGTTACGCCGGTAGCGACAAATAGAACGTCACCCTGTGCCATATCATGATGTGAATAAATAATGTCTGTGTCTGTAATACCCATAGCAGAAGCACGTTTGCATTGTGCGTCATCGGTGAATATAAGACGCCCCTGCATTTGCCCTTCTGTACAGCGCAGTGCAACAGCCGCCAGCACACCCTCTGGCGCGCCTCCTGTTCCCATATACATATCTACCGGATGATCTGTATGGGTTGTTGCGATAATGCCGGCAACATCTCCATCGCTGATAAGTATGATGCGCGCTCCAACGCGACGAATATTTTCTATGAGTTCTTCGTGGCGCGGGCGATCCAGCACCATGACGCAAATATCTGATGGTTTGCATCCTTTAGCTTTTGCCAGTGCAGTAATATTTTCCTGAGGTGTAGCTTCCAGTGATACCAGATTATCTGGAAAGCCTGCGCCTATCGCAATTTTCTCCATATACACATCCGGTGCATTAAGTAGATTTCCGCGTTTTGCCCAGGCCATGACAGCAATGGCACCGGGTGCAGCGTCCGCGCATAGGTTGGTGCCTTCCAGAGGATCAACCGCAATATCTACGGCGTCTCCTTCACCTGTACCAACCTCTTCGCCGATAAATAGCATGGGTGCTTTATCTCTCTCCCCTTCGCCGATCACGATGCGACCTTGCATAGCAGTATCATTCATACTGGAACGCATCGCGTCTACAGCGGCTTTATCTGCGGCTTTACCATCTCCACGCCCTGTCCATTGTGATGCAGCAATGGCCGCACTTTCACAAATATTCAGCGCGTTTAGCATGAGTGGCGCGTAAGGGGATATGATGCTCAACTGGAGGACTCCTCAATACGGATTTTATGTGGTGTATCAATCACGGTTTTTAAGCCAGCAATATGCTGCAATACCGTATTCATGCTGGCTTCTTGTGTCTTGTGCGTCATTAGCACAATCGCAGCCTGCCCATTCGTGATAGGTTCACGCTGAATACATTGTGCAACAGACACTTGATGTTCGCTAAATAGCTGTGTGATAGAGGCAAGCACACCCGGAGTGTCTTTGACTTCCAGTCTTATATAATAAGCGTGGCAGCTTTCTTCCATAGGAGCGATGGTTGCTTGTGTTAAGGATGAGGCAGGCAGCATAAAGGCAGATGACGTGTCTCCGCGCGCAATATCCATTACATCTGCCACAACAGAGGAAGCCGTTGCCGATTGTCCTGCCCCCTGACCTTTAATAAAAATATCTCCGACCGCATGGCCAAAAGCATGTACCGCGTTATACACCCCATGCACTTCCGCCATCGCAGAATGCAAAGGAAGCAACACCGGATGTACACGCAATGCAATATTTCCCTCTGATTGCTGTTGCGTGATGCCAAGCAGGCGGATACGGTAGCCCATATCATAAGCAGCGGCAATATCTGTGGCAGTGATGTGACGTATACCCTCGCAATATACCTGATCTATCGCGGGTTTATGTCCAAACGCAATGGCTGACAGGATGGAAAGTTTATGCGATGCATCAATCCCATCAATATCAAACTCCGGATCGGCTTCGGCATATCCTTTTTCCTGCGCTTCTTTTAATACATCATCAAACGAGCGTCCACTCTGTTCCATGGTGCTTAGAATATAGTTAGCAGTACCGTTTAGGATGGCAGTGATCTTTTGATACTCGTTAGCCGCCAGCCCTTCTTTCAACAGCTTAATGATAGGGATGCCACCCGTGACGGCGGCTTCAAAGGAAAGTGATACGGTTTGTTGTTGCGCCAGCCGTGCCAACTCTGCGCCGTGATGCGCAATGAGTGCTTTGTTTGCTGTCACAACATGTTTGCCGCCCTTTAGTGCGGTTTCACAAAGTGTTTTGGCGATACCATCCGAGCCACCAATCAGTTCGACAACAACGTCTATGTCCGGATGTAGTGCAAGCGCTTTAGGGTCTTTCAGCCATTCAATATTATCCAGTGAAATACCGCGCTGCTTAGATGCATCACGCGCGGACACGGCATGGATGACCATAGAGCGGCCAGTGCGTTGCGTTAACATTTCTGCTTGCTTCTGTAATATGGATACGACACCGCATCCTACTGTGCCAAGTCCGGCAATACCAATGCGTAAAGGGTGTGTCATAATTCTTTCAGTACCTTTTCCGCATCGAGTTGCAGGAATTGTTTGATATTGCGGATAGCCTGACGCAAACGTTGTGTATTTTCAACTAAAGCAATTCGCACGTGGGAGTCTCCATATTCGCCAAACCCGATGCCCGGCGCTACAGCAACTTCGGCATGTTTTAACAAAGCCTGCGAAAAGCGTAGTGAACCGGCCTCCTGGTAAGCCTCTGGCAAAGCCGCCCATAAAAACATGCTGGCTTCCGGTGGCTGTACCGGCCAGCCTGCTTGCCTCAGACCATCGACTAAGATGTCACGTCGTGCTTTATACATCTCGCGAAGTTCCTGTACACATTGTTGTGAGCCGTTAATTGCAGCGGTTGCTGCAACTTGTATTGGGGTGAATGCGCCATAATCAAGGTAGGATTTAATGCGTGTTAGAGCAGATACTAACGTCGGGCACCCTGCGGCAAACCCGATGCGCCAGCCTGCCATGGAATAGGTTTTACTCATTGAGGTAAATTCAATGGCAATGTCCTTTGCTCCTTTGACTTGTAAAATGGAAGGCGGAGGTGTGTCACCGTAGTAAATTTCGCAATATGCTAAATCGGATAGTACCCAGATTCCATGTTCACGGCAAATACGAATGACCCGTTCATAAAAGTCTAACCCAACAACTTCTGCTGTAGGGTTGCAGGGATAATTAAGGATAAGCGCGGTTGGTGTCGGCTTGCAATGAATGATAGCACGCTCAAGTTGATCGAAGAAATCATGTTCAGCGGACTTAGGCAAGTGCCATACAGATGCTCCTGCAATGAGCGAGCCATAAGGGTGGATGGGGTAGCTTGGGTTCGGAACCATAATCACATCACCCGGCGCGGTAATGGCAGAGAGCAGATTCGCCAGCCCTTCTTTGGAACCGATGGTTACAATCATTTCCTTTTCAGCGTCCAGTGTGACTCCGAAACGGCGCTGATAATACGAGGTTTGTGCGTTTCTAAGCCCCTTAATACCTTTAGACACAGAATAGCCGTGTGTCTTGGGATTCAAGACAGTCTCACGCAGCTTCTCAACAATATGTGGTGCAACTGGCGTGTCAGGATTGCCCATGCCCAGATCAATAATATCTTTTCCTTCTGCCCGATATTGTGCTTTCTGCTCATTTACTACAGCAAACACGTAAGGGGGGAGGCGTTTAACGCGGTAAAATTCCTGATCGGGTGAAAGCGCCATAACGTTGGATCTGAAAGCCTTAACGGGTTGGTCGATTGCGTAACTTACTGTAGCGCGATTGAGGCAGAGTATTGGCACGTCTGCCTATAGGCTCCGGTGGAATCAGGCGGAAGCTGCCATTGTTGCCTGTATAGAGAGATTCTGACTCTGGTACTGAAGATACACCCGGTGCAGGTGCCACGGATACCGTATTGGCACCGGGATCGTATGTTTGTGGGTAAGGTGTAGCTTGTTGTTCAGCCATGGGTGCCTGCGCTGGTGCAAACATTGGTGCAGGGTTAGTCATATGAACCGAATCCGGTTGCAAAGGCTGTTGCATAACATTTGCCTGAGAGTATGTAGGCTCTACCTCAATCGCTTCACCTACGGATGAATCATGCTGGTAATTATGCGTATTGTCAGGGTGCATATGGTGAGGCATAGCTGTTTCCTGAGGTGGTGACAGTAAGTCTTCTACATTACCCTCAGATAATATGGTGTCTTGCGGAGGGGTATGTATGGGAATGTATTCCTGGCTAGGCGGTACGTCCGGCGATGCAATTGGCTGCCTTTGAGATGTTGCCACATTATTTGGTACGTTACCCTGCTCTTCTATGAATAGGTCAGCATCATTGCGCGTTTGATGGTAGCGATCATTCATGACATCAGATGATGCAGGAACATCTGCCAAATCAGGGTAGGACGCGTCTGAGGGTTCGCGTGAAGGAGCTATAGCGTGCGTAGATGACTCGAATTGTGCCAGCGGGCTAGGTTCAAGGGCTTCAACAGGTGCATTAGCTGCCGGCTCCGGATTATTCGCAGTCGCTTGCTGAGGCAATGGTTGACTTGTAACAGCATTTTGCTGCTGCTCATAATAATAGAGTGGGGAAGGGCCTACATCTTCAGATCCATCCATAGCGTATCCGCTAACGTTAGGACTGGAAGGCAGACCTGTTGGGTAATTCGTCATTGGTGCTGGTGGCATCATGCTATCATCTTCATAAGGCATGGACGTTGCATAAGATGAAGGCATGTTTGCAGGGGTTGACATTGAAGGTTGCACCTGTTGCTGTGCGGATTTTGGAGCAGTGGTATCGCCTTTAGGGTTGAGTACTGGTGAACGCTTCCCTCCAGTGACCGAATTATAGCGCGCCGGGTGTTCTTCAAATGCACCAATACAAGCTGATAAGGTTAGCGCACTGCTTAGCATAAGGGTGGCAACGAAGAATGAGCGCAAAGGAGTCTTTTGAATGGTCATAGGGATAACAGACATGATGATAAGGTTTCTTACCCTATAGATGTAACGTTTTTTGACTATTGAAGGCAACTATAAAATTAGTATTTGCTAAGATGACTGCTAAAGGTAATGTATATCTGCTTTTATTTCAGTTTCCGGTATAATGTGGTGCGGCCTATGCCTAAATCACGTGCGGCTAGCTCTTTTGACCCATTATAATGCCTGCATGCTTTGGCAATGATCTCATGCTCTATCTGTTCAAGCACCCTGAACGTGCCATCTTCATTCTGTAAATGAACGGCTGTGTCAGAACATGGCGGCGTTAGCTTGGTATATCGTTGTTGCACGGCGTTCAAGATGTATTCTACATCCTGTTTCGAGACGGCATTTATATCATATTCATGGGCAAGCATCATGCAGAAATATTGAATATCCTTGACGTTCTGTTTCCATTCGGCTGCTTGCAGCAGTGCAACAATTTCATCAGGTAACGCGCATGTTGTGTGTTGGCTAAACAGCTTCAGGTAGTGGTAAGTGAGCAACATGGTATCATGCCTGCGAATATGTAATGGCGGCAATGTGATATAACTGTGCTGTTGATGAATGCAGCTATGTTTGATGATGCCAAGGTAGCGTAATATATCTGGTGGGTAATGACGAGCAGATAACGTGACAAGACACAACAGGTTAAAAGACGTTTTGGGGTTTTGCTCTGTTATGAAATGATAGAATGTTTTAAGTTCTTCTAATGTAGTGGTAGATGGTATGGTAATAGTGAGTGATTCGCATTGTTGCAATTGAGGCGAAATCAACCATTCTTTTGTTAGTCTGACTTCTTGGTGGCGATAGGGTAAAGCGTAATGATGCCGGGCATGTTGCTCTCGTATCAGGTTAGACAATAGTGTTTTGCCCACACCTATGTCGCCTTCAATCCATATGATTGCCTCACCTTTTATGCAGACATGTTCTGCCCGCTTTAATGCTTTAATGGTTAGATTATCATTCGTTAAAAAGTGAGGAAAGATCGGCTTATGCTCTTCTGTGCGTAGGGTTGCAGAGTACGTTAAATGCTGTGACACAAACGACTTAGACATAAATGGCTGTATCCCCAAAGTGATGTAAGGACAGGTTGTAAAATCTATGGTTGCACATCACTAATACTTATACAACTGAATTTGAGATTAGCCTTCTTCTGATGTTGCAATCTTTTCGATGTGATGCATGATGAGGTACTTAAGAGTTGAGACACGCTTTTTATGATTGCGTTTATAGCGTGAATTTTGATACATACAAGGGCTTGCAACTTAACACATGTGATTGTTCGCTAGGAATCTGTTTATGCGTCTGCACCCATTATACCGGTTTTTTATTGGTAGTCTGCTTGCGATTACCCTACTGCCAGAGTACGCGGTAGCCGATGCTGTGATCAACGTGACAGGCAATCAGCGTATTGAAGTCTCTGCGATACAACGTTATGCGGATCTTGACGATTCCGGTGATTATACGCCTCAGGACATTAACCGTGCAGTCAAACAGCTTTATGCTAGTGGGTTCTTCTCCGATGTCTCCATTACCCCGAAACAGGACGGGCTTGCCATAAAGGTCAAAGAAAACCCGACCGTGAATCGCGTGATTTTTAAAGGAAACGATCATCTGGAGAGTGATGATCTGGAAAAAGAGATCCAATTGCGCCCACGTAGTATTTATACGCAACCTAAAATACAAGCAGATGTTGAGCGCTTGCTTTCGCTGTACCGTCGTTCCGGACGATTTTCTGCTGAAATACGCCCCAAACTCAAACCCCTCGATCAAAATCGTGTTGATGTGGTTTACGATATTGAAGAAGGGAGTGTGACTCGTATTGAGCATGTGGAATTTATTGGTAATAAACAGTTTGATGATAATACGCTGAAAGAAGCTATCGCTACATCCAGCGAATGCTGGTACTGCCTGCTTTCAGACAACGACACGTATGATCCGGACAGAGTAGCCTACGATCAGGAGTTGTTGCGTCGTTTCTATACAACACAAGGGTATGCTGATTTTGCGGTGAAATCTGTTGTATCGGAACTCAGTCCGCAAAAAGATGCGTTCTTTATTACGTTTTCTCTGGAAGAAGGAAAACGTTATACGATTGGTGATGTCGCTTTTGAAAGTGCGTTGCCGAATACCTCCGATGATACACTGCGTGAAACAGTCACTACTCAATCTGGTGAACTCTATGACAGTGAAGCGGTGGAGCAGTCGATTGATATGCTGGTAGATACGCTGGGTGATAAAGGCTTTGCGTTCGTTGATATTGATCCTGTGTTAAAGCGCCAGAAAGATGACACTATTGATGTGACATATGTAGTGAAAGAAGGGCCTCGTGCATATGTGGAGCGTATCAATATTGAGGGTAATCTGAGAACCCTGGATAAGGTGATACGTCGTGAATTCCGTATTGTGGAAGGTGATCCATACAGCACATCACGGTTGCAACGCTCCGAGCAACGCTTGCGGAATTTAGGGTTCTTTGAGAATGTAAAAGTATCTACTTCGCGTGGTAGTGCAAAGGATCGGTTGGTCATTAATGTAGAAGTGGAAGAGCAATCTACCGGAGAAGTCACGCTGGGTGCTGGTTTTTCTACCGTTGATGGCGTGCTGGCAGATTTTGGTATTCGTGAGCGTAACCTGCTTGGACGAGGTCAGGAACTTCGTTTGCGCGGAACATTATCAGCTGAGCGGCAACAATTTGATGTTGGGTTTACTGAACCGTACTTTCTGGGGCGTGATGTGTCTGCCGGCGTGGATTTATTTAAAACAACACAGGATTTCAGGCAGGAAAGTTCGTTTGACCGTGAATCCACTGGTGGACGATTGCGTTTTGGTTATGCGCTGACTGAAAGCCTAAGGCAAAACCTGTATTATTCGTATCAAAGCACAGAAATTACTGATGTGGCTGACAATGCCTCACGCTTTGTGAAAGATCAGGAAGGTACGAATGTAACATCGTTAGTCGGGCAGTCGCTAATTTACGATAAACTGGATAACCGTATTGCACCAACAGATGGCTATTTGTTACGGCTCGATCTGGATGTGGCCGGGCTTGGCGGAGATTCCAAATTTATCCGTCCGGAAGGTGTAGTGCGCTATTACTATACATTCATTCCGCAATGGACATTCATGATGGGTGGAACGGCTGGTTACGTTCATGCATTAAATGACGATATACGCATTCAGGACAGATTCTTTGTTGGTGGGCGTGATATTCGCGGATTTGATAATTCTGGTATTGGTCCTCGTGATACAGATACGGGAGATGCGCTGGGGGGGAATGTGTATTATACTGCCACCACAGAGTTGCAATTCCCGCTTGGCTTGCCTGAAGATTTAGGTTTCAAAGGTGCTGTATTTGTTGATGCGGGTTCATTGTTTGATGCCGATGATGAAGGCATTGAAGTTCAGGATGACAGTTCAATACGTGCTGCTGCCGGTATTGGTCTTGCTTGGAGTTCTCCATTTGGCCCTGTACGAATTGATTTTGCGCAAGCTTTCATGAAAGAAGATTACGATGAAGAAGAGACATTCCGTTTTAGCTTTGGAACACGTTTTTAATGCTGGTCAAATTGCTGCTGACTTGTTACTAGTGAACATGACTACACATTATAGGAAGGATTTTATGCGTATCACATATTTAATGTTATTTTTAGCATTTGCCGGTTTCGGTGCCAATGCACAAGCACTAACGATTGCCACTGTTGACATGCCAAAAGTCATGTCGGAAGCGCAGGCTGCAAAAAGTGCAAAGAAACAGCTGGAAGCGAAGCAAAAAGAGTTTCAGTCTGAGGTAAGCAAAACAGAAGCAGAGCTGCAAAAGAACGATCAGGATCTGGCTAAGCAGCGTAGTTTGCTTTCTGCAGATGCTTTCAAAGACAAACTCACAGACTTCCGCGAGAAAGCGGCATCAGCTCAGAAAGATGTGCAGGGTAAACGTTTGCGTTTGCGTCGTGCGTTTGAGAAATCCATTGTTACTATCCAAACAAAGGTAACGTCTATCATTGCAGACATTGCAAAAGAGCGTAGCTATTCGATGGTTATTCCGTCTCAACAGCTATTATATCACGATCAGTCCATGGATATTACCGAAGAAGTATTGTCGCGTTTAGATGGCCAAATGCCATCACTTAACGTAGATTTCGCCCAGTAAGCTATTAGGGTATTTGGTAGGTAAAAGGGTACATAGTTTCGTTTATGGCAGATTCGCGGTTTTTTGTGCGTAGCGCTTCCAGAAGTTTAGGTGAACTGGCTGAATTGTCAGGTGCCACATTACGTCAGGAATCAGATGCTGATTATGTGATTGACGATGTGGCGCCCTTAGATCGTGCCGACGATCATGAATTATCGTTTTTAGATAATCCGAAATATGTTGATGCTTTTCGCCAAAGCCGTGCGGCCTCATGTATTGTGAAAGAGAAGTTTCTTCATGATGCTCCGGCAAATATGAAGTTATTGCTGTCCACTGATCCCTATCGCTCCTATGCACGCATCGCACAATATTTTTATCCGTATATTCCGTTGGAATCGAGTGTCTCTGATCGTGCAATCATTGACTCCACCGCCAACATTGGTAAAGATTGTGCTATCGCATCAGGTGTTGTGATTGGTAAGCACGTGCAAATCGCCGATAACGTAGTAATTGGTGCAAATACAGTTATTCATGATGGGGTCACTATTGGCAGTCATACGCGCATTGGTGCGTTATGCTCGTTAAGTCACAGTGTGATAGGTTCCCATGTGGTTATGCATCGTGGGGTACATATTGGACAGGATGGTTTTGGGTTTTCGATGGGGCGTGATGGGCATGTAAAAGTACCTCAGCTTGGCCGCGTTGTTATCAGTGACAATGTTGAAATTGGTGCGGGCACATGCATTGACCGTGGTACTGGCCCCGACACGACCATAGGCGAGGGAACAAAAATTGATAATCTGGTGCAAATTGGCCATAACGTGCAAATTGGCAAACATGCCGTCATTGTATCGCAGACCGGCATTGCAGGTAGCAGTAAGATTGGTGACTTTGCTATTTTAGGTGGTCAGGTAGGAGTATCTGGTCATTTGCGTATCGGGCAGGGTGCCAAACTGGCCGCACAGTCCGGTGTGGTGAATGATATTCCCGCTGGCACAACATATGGTGGATCTCCGGCAGTGCCAATCAAAGACTGGCACCGGCAAACCGTGACGTTAGCACGTATCATCCGTCAACGAGCCAAAGACACCTTTACATCATCTGATACGGGTGAACAGACACATCATTCTACTTCTTCATAAACGACATTAATCAAAGGACGACTTTATGGCATCTTCTGATATTTCTATTAATAATAATCTCCCTTGTGCAGATCACGAGCGCGTCAAGGATATGATTCCTCATCGCTTTCCTTTTCTGATGATTGATAAGGTGATGAATCTTCAGCAATCAGTGTCGGCTCTTGGCATTAAAAATGTGACTGCTGGTGAGCCTTATTTCTCCGGTCATTTCCCACGTCAGGCAGTGATGCCGGGTGTGTTGATGGTGGAAGCGATGGCACAAACTGCCGGTGTTTTAGTGGTGCATACGTTAGGTGCTGATGCAGAAGGTAAACTGGTTTACTTCATGTCTGTTGATAGCGCCCGCTTTCGCAAATTGGTCTTGCCGGGTGACCAGTTGAAAGTATATGTGAAAGTGTTGAAAAGCAGAGGCAATGTCTGGAAGTTTGACGGTGAATGTTACGTGGATGAAGAAAAAGTATCAGAAGCCACCTTTTCAGCCATGATTGTAGATAACCCTGCATGAGTACGATTCATCCAACAGCTATCATTGAAGAAGGTGCTGAAGTTGGGGCTAACGTCCATGTTGGCGCGTACTGTGTGGTCGGTGAACATGTGATTCTGAATGATAACGTTACCTTAGTTAGCCATGTCAGCGTCAGTGGCCATACGGTGCTTGGTGAAAACAGCATCGTTTACCCGTTTGCTTCTCTGGGGCATCCCCCTCAGGATCTGAAATATCAGGGTGAACCGTCACGGCTTGATATTGGCATTAATACGGTTATCCGTGAGCATGTTACAATGAACCCGGGTACCAAAGGTGGTGGGCTGGTGACATCGGTAGGCAGTCATGGCCTTTTCATGGTGGGTAGCCACGTTGCCCATGACTGTCAGGTCGGTGACCATGTGATTATGGCAAACAATGCAACATTGGCTGGACATGTGGAAGTAGGGGACTATGCCGTGATTGGCGGGTTGGCAGCGATTCACCAATTTGTGCGTATTGGTCATCATGCGATGATAGGCGGTATGTCAGGTGTGGAGCATGATGTTATCCCGTACGGCTCTGTCACAGGTGAGCGCGCCAACCTGTCAGGGCTTAATTTGGTGGGAATGAAACGTGGTGGTGTGGATCGTGATACAATTCATACCATACGATCGTTGTATCGTGAATTGTTCGAGTCTGAGACAGGCACTTTAAAATCACGCGCCTCTGCATTGCAGTCAGAGACGACAGGCGTAGATGACATTATAGATTTTATCTTATCAGACACAAAACGTTCTTTTTGTGTGCCAAAACCTGCCCTTACTCATGGTGTCAGTGGCGTATAATCCTGACGCACCGCTGGCCATGATTGCTGGTGGTGGAGATTTGCCTAGACAGATCATGCAGGCGCGGCAACATGATCTATTCATGATTGCGATTATCGGCCAAACGCCGCCCGCTTTAACGCAGGAATGCGATCATATCTGGTGCCAGTTTGGCGATGTTGGTAAAGCACTGGACGCGTTAAAGCAACGCGATATTACGCAACTGGTGATGGCTGGCAGCATGAAGCGTCCGTCACTGCGTGGATTAATCCCTGACGCTGCCGGGCGCGCATTACTTAAGCATTTAGGTAGTGCGATGATTGCCGGTGATAATCGTCTGCTTGAAAAAGTAATGTTGTTTTTTGAACAGCAAGGGCATGTTTTGGTGCCAGTGCAGGATATTTGTGAAGCACTGCAAGTGAATGAAGGGGTGCTGACAGTAAAGCATCCTCACGCCGGTCATCAAAAAGATGCTGAATGCGCCAAAAAAATTCTGGCAAGCTTGTCACCTTACGATATTGGGCAGTCTATCATTTTAGCAGATGGCCATGTATTAGGTATTGAAGCAGTAGAGGGTACCGCCGCACTGATTGCGCGTTGTATTGCATTGCGGGAAACAGGCGGTATATTGGTAAAATTACCTAAGCTGACTCAGGATACACGAGCCGATATGCCAGCTATTGGTGTAGAGACCATTGACGCACTCGCGGCAGGTAGATATGATGGTGCCTACATTGCTGCTAATGCAACGCTAATGCTGGATCGTGACGCAGTGATAGCGCAGGCAAATGCGGCAGGGTTGTTTATTAAGGCGATACGGATGGTATCATGACCAACATATGTATAATTGCAGGCGAAGCTTCTGGCGATATGCTGGGTGCCTCACTGATGGAATCGCTTTACTACATAGCAGATGACACGCTGAGCATTAGCGGGGTTGGCGGAGTTGCTATGCAGGCGCAGGGGCTGGACTCATGGTTCCCTATCGAAGATATTGCGTTAATGGGATTTGCCGAGGTGCTGCCTCATAGCTGGCGTTTGCTCAAACGCATTAAAGAAACCTGCGAGAGACTGGTAGAGAATCCACCGGATATTATTGTCACGATTGATTCTCCCGGGTTCAATATGCGTATTGTGGAATGGATGCGTCGCTGTTTTGGCAATACTATACCGTGCATTCATTACGTTGCGCCGACCGTATGGGCCTATAAACCGCACCGCGCTGCGATTGTGGCGGAGCTTTACGATCACTTGTTGACATTACTGCCGTTCGAGTCAAAATATTTTCATGCTTACGGTATGAGAGCAGATTTCGTTGGGCACCCATTGGCGGATGATGTGTGGTCTCAGCATATGCCGGTGCGAACTTACCAGCCGGGTACGCCATTGCGTCTGGCCTTGTTTCCGGGGAGTCGTAAAGGGGAAATAGCGCAATTAATGCCTATTTTCCATGATACGGTGAAAGCGCTTAGTGAATTATATCCGGAGATACATGTATCGTTACCGGCGCATGAAATGACATTGCCGTATATTCAGACAAAAGACTGGGCGACACCACCGGAAATTATTATTGGAGAGCAGGCGCGTCTGTCTGTAATGCATCAGGCACATATTGCCCTGACAAAAACCGGAACAGTGACGCTTGAGATTGCTAAATATGGTGTACCGATGGTAGCAACCTATAAAGTACATCCATTAACGGCTATGGCCATGCGCCGCCTGCTTCGCATTCCTTATGTGAATCTTATCAATATTCTGGCAGGCCAGCAAGTGATTCCGGAATTAATACAGGAGCGTTGCGCCGCACCCCATCTGGCTTCTGCTATTCATGATCTGCTTTGCAACAAGTCTTCTATGGACACACAAAACCGACTCGCTATGCAGGCCATGCAATTAATGCAGAATCCGCGTCATGTGATGGCTAGCGACAGGGCAGCTCAGATTATTTTATCGTATCGCGCGTAAAGCCTATTGACGCATGTAGAAATCTTGCTTTATGGTAAACGGGTATTTCATGCCTTGAGCATTTTTTTGTTAATCGCAGTCTTTTATGCTGCTTATTATTCTTATGGTTGAAGAACTCTCAAGCCCAGTTGTTTCATGCGCTATATGCGCGTCTGACAAAGGCACTTGCCATTTTTCCGGAGCAAGTGCAGACAAGACAAAAAAGAAAGAAATGAGAGTCTTTAGAGATAAAATCAAGTTTCTTGTTGGAAGATTCTACGACGGTAAAGACGTTTGGGTAAAGGGCATTTATTGCCTTGGCAAATGTCCTAAGAAGAATGAAGATAAACAAACTATCCGCCTGAATATTAAAGGCTTTCAATATACCTTCAAATATAACACTGAAGTGGAATGTCTGGAGCATATTGAAGGCTTGCTCAGAAAGCACTTTCCTAATGCATATTACCATGAGTAATACGCGTTGGGTAGGTGCTTTTCTTTTATAAGCTGTTTAAGAAAGACTGAATCATCTCATGCCCGTATTGCGATGCAATGCTTTCTGGGTGGAATTGCACGCCGTGAAGGGGGTGATGGTTATGCTGGATTCCCATAATGATACCATCATCTGTGCGGGCAGTCACGTTCAGGCAATCCGGCAAAGTGCTTTCATCAATAATCAGCGAGTGATAGCGCGTTGCCGTTAAGGGTGATGGTAGCCCTTGAAAGACGCTTTCGCCATGATGGTTAATATCACTGGTTTTACCATGCATCGGGGTATGGCGTATGATAGATGCCCCATAGACATGCCCAATAGCCTGATGCCCAAGGCATACCCCGAATATAGGGATAGTTTGCCCCAGAGTGCGAATAACGTCCAGACAAATGCCGCTATCTTGGGGTGCGCCGGGGCCTGGTGAAATAACGATGCCGTTATATGCGGCATTTTGTATCTCTGATAAGGTTATCTTGTCGTTGCGTTTGACCGTCACGTCCGCCCCAAGCTCCGTGCAGTAATGCATCAGATTGTAAGTAAAGCTATCATAATTATCCAACAATAAGATACGTGGCACGATTCAGGATTCCTTTAACTGCATAGCGAGCTGTGCTGCGACCATAATCGCTTTGGCTTTATTGCAGGATTCTTCGTATTCTGCTTGTGGATCACTATCAGCAACGACACCGCCACCTGCCTGAACGTAAAGTGTTTGATCTTTGATCAGGGCGGTGCGTAGGGTAATGCAGGTGTCCATCCAGCCATTACACGAGAAATACCCAACGCCACCTGCATAGAAACTACGTGCAACCGGTTCCAGCTCATCAATAATTTCCATAGCACGTATCTTAGGCGCGCCACTAACGGTTCCTGCCGGCATTCCTGTCAGTAAACATTGCAGCGCAGTGATGTCATTGCGTTTTTTACCTTCCACGTTAGAGACAATATGCATCACGTGGGAATAACGCTCTACTGTCATTTGTTCGGTGACAATCACTGTGCCGGGTTGAGTGGTGCGCCCAACATCGTTGCGCCCTAAATCCAGCAACATTAAGTGTTCTGCCAATTCTTTGGGGTCTGCCAGCAAGTCTTGCTCTAACGCTTCATCTTCCTGCATGGTTGCGCCACGCTTGCGTGTGCCGGCAATGGGGCGGATGGTAACCGTGTCATCACGCAGACGTACCAGTATTTCTGGGCTTGACCCCACAAGCGCGAAGTCTTTCAAGTCCAGATAAAACAAGAAAGGTGATGGATTGCTATGTCGCAATGCACGATACAAAGCGAAAGGTTCCGCGTCAAATGCTGCCTCAAAACGTTGCGATGGAACAACCTGAAAAATATCTCCTGCCCGGATGTAGTCCTGTGCTTGCGTTACCATACTTCGGTAATACTGGGCACTCATATTGGAGGAAAATGCAGGCATTGCGTGAGAAGTAGATGGTGGGAAGTGCGGCTGCTTTAGGGGAGTTGTTTGCAACCTGTGCAGTGTGTCTTCAATCAGTGCGGCTGCTTGATGGTAAGCTTCCTGACTGTCGTTGATGGATTGATGCCATAGGGGGCAGCAGAGGTAAAGCATACCATCTACATTATCAAAGATCAGCACCAGCCGAGGACGCATTAAGCAGGCATCGGGAATATTGATAGGGTCGGGGTTGGCATGTGGCAGCGTCTCAAACTGTTTGATAATGTCGTAACTTACATAACCAAATAATCCTGCTGCTGCTTTTGGTACATCTTGCGGCAGATCAATATGGATGGATGATAGTTCTTTATCCAGTGAAAGAAGGGCAGGGTCGGGTAGCGTGACGAAGGACGGTTGCTTGGCAAGTAAGTCACAATATTGAGCCTCACTACCACGGCATTGCCAGATTCGGTCTGGATACAAGCCAAGCAGTGAGTAGCGGCCACGCTTCTCTCCGCCATGGACTGACTCTAAAAGGAAGGCAGGAGCATCAGAGAAGGCCTGCAATTTCTGCATCGCCGATACAGGTGTTTCCATATCACAGACACGCTTCGTCCATACCAATTCATTACGCTGTTGAGAAAGCGTAGCATGGACGGTATGAAAATCAGGGAACACAAACATGGTTTACGTTTAGAACTGCTCTTTCACACGTTCAACCGCTTCTGCATCCCGTGCAACAGGAAAACGACGTTTGAGTGAACCAAGATAATACTGACTTATTTCCTGATCCTGCACTTTCTCTAATCGTTTTTCGATAGCAACGTAAGATGCATTCTGCGTGTCCTGATTGGTCATCTCGTGAGATGTTGTATCAATATAGATTCCTCCAATCACACTATCGCGGCCATAAGTGTATAAATCGGTCACCTGACCAGGCTGATTCAGTGTAAATATCTGAGCGATAAAGTCTTCAGGAATAGGCTCGGACAATCCATGTGACTTCTTGATATCATCTGATGCAACGCCATCTCGTTTTATGGGGAGCATCGCATAGCTAGATATGTTTTGTTCATCAAGTAGATGATTGGCGGAGTCAATATCATGTTGCGTGAAAGATTGCTTTAAGGCATCCAGTGTGTCGTTCGCTCGTTGGCGTATCATGTTTTGACGCTGTTGCTGTTTCCAATCTGACACTACTATTCCGCGTACTTCTTCAAGTGTTCGCTCACGTGGGGGTGTGACCTGCATAGGTTTCACCAGATAATATTGACCATCTGGTGTAGTCTCAACAGAGGACATGGTTCCCTGCTCTTGAGCGAAACCAGCATCTAGTATGAACTGGTGATGTTCTGGAGCTAAATGCATCGTATTGTCCGTTTGTTTTCCATTTGCATCAATCGGTGGAGTGGTCATAAGGGGCAAGTTCAACGTCGAAGCAATATCGTTTATAGATAGGCCTGCAGATACTGCATCTTCCATTTTCTCAATAGCCTGTGCCATAGAGTTGTTGATTTCTTCTGCTTTAAGATCAATAGAAAGTTGCTCCTTTAATGCATCATAGGAAGGAGTATGGGCTATCACAACGTCCTGCACTGCAAAAACATGCCAGCCAAATTCCGTTTGTATAGGTGACGTGTATTCTCCCTCATCTAAAGCAAACACCTGATCACTGCCAGCCGGCAATTGTTCGGCTGTAACATACCCTAGTTCCAAATTGCCTTCATTCGCTGGAGGTAACGATTTCGCAGTAAAATCAAGCGTTTTACCGGAGCGTAGCAAACCATAAGCACGTTCAGCCAGTGCTTTGTCGTCGTAGAGTAGCTGAGTGACAAACCGTTTTTGGGGAGTAATGCGTTCTTTCTTCCGTTCTTCGTAAGCCTGCTGTAGTTCATTCTCAGATAGGATAATGTTTTGTGCAATCGCTTGCTTGTCGAGTAGAACATAGTGAAGCACACGATATTCAGGTGCCATATACGCCTGTTTATGTTGGGTAAAATAGGATTGCAATGCCACTTCATCCGGTGCAGATAGGTTATTCTCGTTATTTGGTTCAACGACAAATGTTAATACACGGCGTGTTTCTTGTTCCGTGAGGTATAATAGGGATGGCAGTGTATCTCCATAAATTGCCGAAGGGCTGATGGTGCGCTGAAGCAGGTTTTCCCTAACGGATTGACGCAACTGATTCAGGTAGTCGGACTCAGAAATGCGTAGTTGCCTTAAACGATGATCGAAGATGGTACGGTCAAACTGGCCTTTTTCATTATGAAACTGCGTATCTTTCAGCAAAACGTCTTTTAACAATCTATCGCTCACCACCAAATTCATGTGATCTGCTTCTTGCTGGATAAGTTTCTCGCTGATTAAACCACCTAACGTAACATTGAACAGGTTCAGCTCTTTTGCAAATTCCGGCGTAAAATACTCTCCCAGATTATCCTGTAGCCGCACTAACGCACTGTAATATTCCTGACCACTAACCGGTTCCTCTCCAACAGTAGCGACGGTTACGTCGTTACTGCCACCAACAATATCTCCCACTCCCCACAAGGCAAAGCTTGCCACCAGCAGTATCAGCAGCAGTTTGACGAAGAAGTTATCGGTTGTATTACGTAATGAAGCCAGCATAGCAAGGAGTCCATACCAAAGGGTATCTGTGTAATTTGAATTGTACGTTGATGTGTGTAACGCATCTGATGATCGAAGAAAAGTGCTTTTACTGTAAGCGCAAGGATTTTCTCAAAAATGAGTAGGTTCTTATAATAACCACATAACTCAAGGTTAATCAGGTATGTTGAAGCTATGAACTTCACATGGCAACACATACGCCATAACGTTGTTATTTATGGGTATTTTATGCCTTTGCTTGATCGGCTTATATCTAGGGCTATGCTAAATACTCCTCGATATAAGTAATGATGCGCTTGTTACTGCCATTATAACAGTATAGAAGGTTATCTCCATTTATGACAGTTGTGTTACAGAACGGTGAACATTCCATGGCAGCCACGCTTTATTGGTTGAGCATTGCGCAAGCGTGTTGCTATAGTAAGGATGTAACACGGAGCTATAAAAGACATGACATATTCAATCGCAGAGCTAGATACTATCGAAGCACACACTAACAACCCATCAATACAGGCGTTGTTAGATAAAGAAGTATTAGATATTGAAACCCAAATAGGCAAAGGCACCGTTGCTGGTGCGGATATTGCTCCACAGCAAGCGCAGGCATCTGGTGCGGATAACACACTTGCTGACATCCTGAATAAAGAGCCTGGCTTAAATAGCGGTCTTGAAGTGATGGGATCATTCACGCAAGCCGTGGCTAATGAGCGCGCTATTGCTATGCAAACAGATCTACCATCTGCGGGTAGAGGCGGTTTTGAAAGATACTAAGCTTTAGGCTGATTGGTGCGAAATTGTCAAAATGTATGATTGACGTATAGAGAATCAGCTATTATAGCTAACGTTGATAGAATTTTGTTTTGTCTTACGCAATGTTACGTAGTATAGTCAGACAAATGAACGCCACAGAACAGAAGAGATACCGCTTTGAGTGAGTGGAACCAAAAAGAGATAAGCAGCAATGCTGATACTGAAAGCGAAGATGATGCGCTTCTGGAACTGGAAGATATTATCATGCTTATGCAGGGAAAGAATGGTTTCGGTGAGCGTGTTTACAGTTACCTTAAATTGAATATTAAAAACCTTCGCCTCATGAAAGAATCCATCATGCGTAAAGAAGAGTTTATGCCAAGCGATTTTGGCGAAGTGCTTGCAGCCGGACAAGGCAACCCGCCGCCGGAGTTGCGAGCAGAAATGGCGGTGAAATATGGCATGATGCAGGCACCCAAAGTGCAGCCAGCCAAACCAGCCATGATGCAAAAGCCTATGTGGGACGAATAGTCCTTTAACTAGCGCGTGTTTGCGGCACGCTATAGTCGTTAGTCTCAACACGCGCTAGCGATTATCCGCTAACCCGTCTAAAAACCCTTGTAATATATAAGCCGCGGCTAACTTATCCACGTGGACAGCACGCTTTTGTCGTGAGATGTCTGCATCAAGCATAGTGCGTTCAACGGCCTGGCTGGACATGCGTTCATCCTGAAAATGCACGGGAAGATCAATGCCGTGTGCGGTGATGGTGCGGGCAAAGGTTTTCACTGACTGACACCGTGCGCCGTGCGTACCATCCATATGTAGGGGCAGCCCTATCACCAGATCCGTAATCTGATGCTCATCAATCAACCCTTTCAGCACCACGCAGTCTTTCGTCAGCTTGGTGCGTTTAATGGTGTGAAGGGGTGTGGCAATCAGCGCACTGCGGTCAGACGTGGCCAGCCCAATGGTTTTTTGCCCAAGATCCAGCCCCATATACCGTTTGCGCGCCGTTAAAGCAGGTGACCGTGTGGTTTTCTCATCAGCTGTCATCATACTGTCATATTATAGGGCTACTATGAGAAGATCAATATAAACAACATTGGATGTTGACACGATGAATACGCAAGAAGAACAGCAAGTGAATGCAAACACCCCGCCAGCGCCTACGCAGCAGGATAATAACGCGGTGCAGGAAAAGCTAAATAACGAGATTGGCGGGCTGAAAGCCGAAGCCGAAGCGGAGATGCAGAGCCTCAAGCATAGCAAAAAGCCAAAATCCGCCATTCGCGTTGGAGCAGAAGGCTTAGGGATTGCCGGTATTGGTGCGTTTGTGACGAATAAAATAGGTAATCTGCAAGATAAGATTGATGGGGGGTTAAAGGAAGTCGGGAAGATTGCTGAGAAAGCAACCGATAAAATCGGTGATAAAGAGCTTAAGCAGCTTGAAAAATTCGGTATCGTTAAAGACAATTTCGGAGTTGCTGCTGGTACTAATGAACCATCAATCGAGTTAAACGTTGAAAATTTGAAGACGGCTGCTCAAGAGGCAGGTAAATACAATACTAAGCTGACGGACACAGTGAAGGACGCGTTAAAGAATGTAGAGGGGGTAGACCCTGAGAAGAACAAAGGTGTTGTTAAAGTTGTCGAGAAATTGGTCAAGCAAGGTCGCGCAGAAGCTGTTAATAACGTCAATGAAGCTGCTAATAACGTTGATAAACTTAAGGATTTTGCTAAGGATGACTTAGGGAAGATAGGGGACAAGCTTACAGGCAATCAACCTGATGCTGTAATAAAAGTCGCAAATGACATTGTCAAAGAAAAAGAAGCCAACAGTCTCATTCAGACCGTTTCTGACAAAGCAGAATATGACTTAACCGAGGGTGGTAACTTCATTACCAAAAACGCTCATAGAGTGGTTAACTATGCGCAAGATCATCCTGTTGTTGCTACCACAGCAGCGGTAGCAACGGGTCTTGGTATTGCATTTGCGGCAAATGAATTGTTGGTCAACCGACCGCGTCGCGCCGAGATTAAAGAAAAGAAAAGTCAGGTAGAGAAATTGCAGGAAAAGATTGCAGTTAGCGAGCAGCAACTGGAAGCGGCTGGTGGCATGTCTATGTAAGGTGGTGTAACTTCCACACAAGCCCATCACGGCTGCTGTGTTGAAACCGCACAAAAAACCCCCACCCGGCCTAGTCAGGGCGGGGTGGGAGAGTAGCGGCTTAAAGGTAAGCAAACTGATGCAGGCACATGTGATCCATGTGCCTGAGGGGTTTTTCTATGTCATATGCAATATATCGCTATACTGCATAAGGTCGGGTGTAGTACGGACACAAAGCATCCGTAAATGCCTTGTAGTCCGGTGCAGTGGCAACTAGATAATAATGCGCTAAGCCATAACGTGATCTCGGTTTATTGGAGAGAAGTAATTCCTTAAACGCTGCATGTGTTAATGCAGGGATTTCATAGGGAAACATGGATGCATTTCCGTGAAGAATTGCGTGAGCTGACATTAAACGTTGTACATCAATGTTCCCATTATGCGTCACCGCTGCTTCAGCTTGAGGATATAATGTCACAAACGTAGCCTTTATGTCAGCAGTTGACGCTTGTGCCATATCCAGTCCAGCTTCTTGGCAAATCAAACGATGTATACCTAGACCAGCCGCGCTAGGCCAAATATACTCTAAATTTAAGTCCTGCCTTGCAATCGTCCAATAATATGAACTTTTGCCTGTAGCCTTGCTGATGTCCTGCTGGCTAATGTAGTACCAACATTGACTAAGTAATTGATTGCTAGTGACAGGCGGATAGCCATAAAGTCCATAACCAATCTTTTTCTTCCATTCACCCAATGGCATATGCAACTGAGGGGAAAGCAACACAGATAGGTTTGGTGCAGGTGGCAGGGAAGCTTGCGCTTTAAGTGCCTGCTGCATACTTCCTACCATATTTGATGCTAACGCATCAAATGACCCAGCAGGCAAACGATCTTTGAATTTTTCATCAATGAAACAGGTGATTAGTTCCCTTAGCTGCTCTGCGTCAGCTTTCAGGTACAATAAACCACCTTCCAGATCGTTCAGACTGGTCACTTCAAACGCCTCACCTTGAAAGTACAAGCAAGATCAGCGCAAAAGCATCTCTTGGCGTGTACGTCCTCAGCAGTCGCCTTGCGGCTCGTGCTTTGTCTTCATCGTAAAACAATTTCTCCAGCGTTTCGTCCAGATACTGCTCTTGTTCGCGACGCTCTTTGGCTTCCATCAATTCAAGTTTCCTTGTCTCGATGGTGGATTGCTCCATCGCCAATTGAACCATCGCATAAGAGACTTTTACCTTATCACGTTCAATCGCATTTGCTTCCTGTTTCGTTTCCAGTTCAAGCTGGGCGTGATCGTAAACGAATGGATGTTGCAAGCGAAAAAGTGGTTTTTGCTTTGTGGAGCTGGTATGTGCTTGTGTTTTTAGGGCAAAATACGCTATATCTAGGGGGTAATGTTACCCACTTCTTTTCAATTTTAAGTTATGCCTTCATCTGCCACCACCCACGCCCCACATTTCACACGCCCCAACTGGAACGAGGCACATACCCGCAATTACGCTTACGTCAATGCGCGCATCATGGATCCGGCAACAGGTCTAGATGGCAAGGGGTATGTGCTGACGTCTGGTGATCGTATTTTGGCAGTGGAAAGAGGGCAGTTTGAAGATGACACCAGTCATGATTTTGAACTGGTAGATTGCGAAGGGCATATCTTATGTCCAGGGTTGCTGGATATTCAGGTGCATTTCCGTGAGCCGGGGTTTGAGCATAAAGAGACGATAGCCACCGGAAGTAAATCCGCCGCTGCTGGAGGGGTGACGCTGGTTGCCTGTATGCCCAACACTGATCCGGTGCTGGATGATCCATCACTCATTGACTTTATCCACGCACGCGCCAAAGAGACGGCTTACGTGAACGTCCGTACTTACGGTGCTATATCGAAGGGTCTTAAAGGTGAACAATTAACCGAAATGGGGTTGCTGGTCAAAGCGGGTGCTGTTGGCTTCACCGATGATGGTTTGCCACTCATGAATGCCGGGCTAATGCGTCAGGCATTGAGTTATTCACGTGATTTAGGCGTGCCGATTGCCCAACATGCGGAAGATTTGCACCTCTCTGCTGGTGGATGCATGAATGAAGGTGCGGTGTCTGCTAAGCTTGGCGTGCGCGGTATCCCTAATGCCGCAGAAGTGGTGATGGTTGAACGCGATATTGTGCTGACCGAATTAACTGGTGGGCAATATCATGTGTTACATATTTCTACAGCGGAAGCCATTGAAGCGGTGAAACGTGCTAAACAGAAAGGGTTGCATGTGACCTGTGAGGCGGCGCCGCATCATTTTAGCTTAACAGATGAAGCGGTGCTGGAATATGATACGTTTTCCAAAATGAATCCACCACTCAGAGCAGAAAAGGATCGACTGGCCGTGATTGCCGGACTGAAAGATGGCACCATTGATGCGATTGCTACTGACCATGCACCACACGAGCAGGAAGTGAAAAAAGACGTGCCATTGCAGCAAGCAGCGTTTGGTATTGTAGGGTTAGAGACGATGTTGCCGCTTTCATTGGCGTTAGCGCATCGCGGGGAAATGAAATTGATGGATGTGCTTGGTGCCATGACGTATAAAGCAGCGGATATTATTCATGTGGAGGCAGGACGACTCAAAAAAGGTGCGCCAGCTGATATGGTGCTGATTGATCCAGACTATGACTGGTCGGTGAATCCTCTTAGTTTTGTCAGTAAGTCTAAAAACTCTCCTTTTCATGGCAGACAAGCCAAGGGGCGGGCTGTTCGCACGATTGTTGCAGGCCGAACCGTGTATCAACTTAAGTAATTATCAATCGTGTCATGGTATTATGGTAGTAATGTAGCAATAACAGGAGAGTCACTTGCAACATAATCCCGTTATCTGCGCGATTGATACGACAGACCCTGATTGTGCGGCAAATCTGGTACGCAAGGTAGTGCCTTATGTGGGGGCTATCAAGTTGGGGCTAGAATATTTTGTCGCAAATGGTGCGGCAGGTGTGCGTAGGCTTGAAACCTTTCAGGTTCCTGTGTTTCTGGATTTGAAGTTTCACGATATTCCCAACACCGTGGCAAAAGCAATTGAGGCAACCAGTGGTATTGATAGTTTCATGATGACGGTACATACGTCAGGTGGAAGAGCCATGTTGCAGTCTGCCATTGATGCATCCATGCGCGTCGCTGAAATGACCGGCAAATCACGCCCTTTTATTGTAGGTGTCACTGCGCTTACCAGTATGGATCAGGATGATCTGTCGATGATTGGTATACGTGACAGCGTGCCAGACCATGTGAAGCGTTTGGCTGATTTGGCGCAAAGTACCCATCTTGATGGTGTGGTATGTTCATCCTACGAGATTGATATGTTACGTCACGAGCTTGGAAATGATTTTTTACTTGTCGTGCCGGGCATCCGCCCTCAGGGCAGTCAGGCTGACGATCAGAAGCGCGTGATGACACCTAAAGAAGCCGTTACACGCGGAGCCAGCTATATTGTGGTTGGCCGCCCTATTACGCAATCAGGTAATCCCGAGCAGGCGGCCAGAGCTGTCATAGATAGTCTGGCGTAAGGCTTATGTTTCAATCAGACCGTGACAATGTTTGTATTTTTTGCCAGAGCCGCAAGGGCAGGGCTCATTGCGCCCAACCTTTCCCCAGGTGCTTGGATCTGAAGGGTCACGATCTTCCGGCTGCACATGGCGTCCGGTAATGATGGTAGGTTCCGGCATAGCAGATGGCTCTGGCATAAAAGCAGGGTCTTGGCGAGATTCTCGCATGGTTGTTTCCGCGCGCTGCTGCTCCAGCGATTCAATCGCTTCAGGTGGCATTTCCACGCGAATATGTAGATGCGCCAGACGAAGCGTTACCACTTCACGCAAATGATCCAGCATGGTTTCAAACAGATTAAAGGCTTCTTGCTTATATTCGTTGAGGGGGTCACGCTGTCCATAAGCACGCAAGCCGATGCCTGCACGCAAATGATCGAGTGAGAGTAAATGGTCTTTCCAAAGTTGATCTAATGTTTCCAGCAGCACACGCTTTTCTGCAATCTGCATGACTTGCTCACCATAAGCGTCAATTTTGTCCTGATGATGCGCTTTGCTCAGCGTATTTAAGCGCTCTAGCATTTCTTCATTGGCAATGCCATCTTCCTGCACCCAGTCCTGCACAGGCACGTGTATGCCATAAATACGATAAAGCTCTTTCTCTAACCCGTCCACGTCCCATTGTTCTGTATAGGCCTTAGGCGGTATGTGACGTGCGATGACGGCTTCGTTCAGGTCTTCCTGCATCGCGGCAACTGTTTCCCCAACATCATCCTGTTCCATCAATTCAATGCGCTGATCGTAGATAACCTTGCGCTGGTCATTCATGACATCATCAAATTTTAGCAGGTTTTTACGAATATCGTAATTGCGACCTTCCACTTTTGCCTGTGCGCGTTCCAGTGCTTTATTCATCCATGGATGAGTGATGGCTTCACCTTCCTGTAAGCCTAACTTGACCAACATATTATCAATACGCTCTGAACCAAAGATACGCATTAGATCATCTTCTAAAGAGATAAAGAATTTGGATGCGCCTGCATCCCCCTGACGACCGGAGCGACCACGAAGCTGGTTATCAATACGCCGTGATTCGTGACGTTCTGTGGCGATAACGTATAAGCCACCTGCATCTATAACCGTTTGTTTATCGCGCTCCACCTCTTCTGCAATCGCTTCAATATGTTGCTTGCGTTTAGCATCATCCAGCCCTGCGGTTTCCTGTTCAACACATAATTCGACATTACCACCCAGCTTGATGTCTGTACCACGACCCGCCATATTGGTAGCAATCGTCACGGCACCCGGGCGTCCAGCCTGCGCAATGATGAAGGCTTCCTGTTCGTGCTGACGAGCGTTCAAAACAGAGTGCGGCACATTTGCTTTTTTCAGCACACGCGAGAAAAACTCTGACTTCTCAATGCTCACTGTACCAACCAATACGGGTTGCTGGCGTTCATGACATTCTTTGACAAGCTTCACTACCGCATCTTGCTTTTCTGCTAACGTGCGGTAAATTTCGTCATCATAATCCAGTCGTGCTATGGGTACGTTGGTTGGAATCTCCACGACTTCCAGCCCATAAATATCAGAAAATTCATTCGCTTCAGTCAGTGCCGTTCCGGTCATACCAGATAGCTTAGGATACATACGAAAATAATTTTGGAACGTAATGCTGGCCAGTGTCTGATTCTCATTTTGAATCGGGACATTTTCTCTGGCCTCCAGTGCCTGATGCAGCCCTTCAGAGTAGCGCCGACCTTCCATCATACGACCTGTAAATTCGTCGATAATCACGACTTTATGATCCTTGACGATATAGTCAATATCAGGCTGAAAAATATGGTGCGCGCGCAATGCCTGACCTACATGATGAACTAATGATACCTGCTCGATGTCATAGAGGCTTTGCTCTGGTTGCATCAATGCTGCTTCCACCAATAGTGCTTCCATAGCAGCGATGCCTTCATCATTGAGCGAAACATTTTTTGCTTTTTCGTCAATATCGTAATGTTCTGGCAAAAGTGCAGGAATTAATGCGTCAATCGCCACATACAGACTAGAATTATCCTCGGTAGGCCCGGAAATGATGAGGGGCGTGCGCGCTTCATCAATCAGGATGGAATCCACTTCATCTACCACCGCAAAATGGAAGGGGCGTTGTACCATAGCGTCACGGGAAAACTTCATGTTATCGCGCAGGTAATCAAACCCGAATTCGTTATTGGTACCGTAAGTGATGTCACAGGCATATGCTTGCTGGCGTTCATGATCCATCATGCCATGTTTAATGACACCAACGCTCAAACCTAATAATTGGTAAACCGTTCCCATCCATTCGGCATCACGGCTGGCCAGATAGTCATTCACAGTAATGACATGTGCGCCTTGCTGGCTGAGGGCATTTAGGTAAACTGCCAGCGTGCTGACCAGCGTTTTCCCTTCACCTGTTTTCATCTCGGCAATACGTCCCTGATGCAGCACGATGCCGCCAATGAGTTGCACGTCATAATGACGCAGGCCAATCGTTCGTTGTGCCGCTTCACGCACAACGGCAAATGCTTCGGGAAGGAGCTTGTCTGGTGTGTCGCCATTCGCCAGACGTGTGCGAAATTCGTGCGTTTTTGCTTGTAGTTGCGTGTCATCCAATGCACGCATCTCTTCTTCCAGTGCATTAATTGCGGCAACCTGCGAACGGTAGCCCTTTACCAGCCTGTCATTCGCTGTGCCAAATAGTTTCTTTGCGAGTCCTAATACCATGCTCTGTTATGTAGCGTTTATCGCTGCTTTCGTCCAGCGAATTATGAATAGCCATTCACGCTGGATTGCGATAATAATGCGGCTTATGCAAAGCGATTCACTCCATCATACCATGCGAATGCTGGCACGCGATCATGACTATGAACGTTACCTATGTTCACTGTTTGCCCCCGCACCGTATCAGTCTGATCTGTGGGCGTTGCTTGCTTTGGGGCATGAGTTACTAAAGATTCCGGAAAATGTATCTGATGCAATGGTAGGGCTGGTGCGGTTGAAATGGTGGCAGGAGCAACTTGAAGCTGTGTCCCACGGAAAAGATGCGCCGGATAATATAGCGGTATTGCAGGCAATGCAGCCATTATTGCAAGCCCAGATCATTCCGCAAGCAACCTATGAGATGTTTTTTAATGTGCTGGCTGATTCCATGGGGGAGGGGGTGTCTCATACATGCATTGCCCAGACCATGCAGGCTTTCTACGCAATGCTTGCTTACGGTGCCCACCAGCCAGAGCAGGTGCAGGCTTACGAACAGACAGGGCACATCAGTGGAACGCTGGCTACTGTACATATGTTGCTGCGTCAGGGTGACGATGTGAATGAGGCGATGGGGATGTTAGATATGTGTGATATGTCAGGAGAGGCAATACAGAATGACCGATTTTTACATCAGCTACGCTATGTGAACCATACACGAATGGAGCAATGGCGAAAACGTAAGAATATAGGGCAGATTCATCTTTTGCCATTGCGGCTAGTTTGGAATGCGTTACTTTAAGTTTGAAAAAGTTTACCCAACACAGTGTTAATGTTGGGTAAAGTATTTAGTGTAATGTTATGCCATGCATTTCTGGCATTCCACCGTATATTTCGCCTTTACCATTTGGAGAAACAACTCCTGAAACTAGTCGATCTTGATAAACCCTACAGTCAGTTATTTTTTCACCGGTTAAGATGACCTCACCTTTGTAGAACCACACTTTTTTGCGTGTGTTCTTTGTAACTACAATAGTTGCAAGACATCTTTGAGGATCTCTGGCTTGGAAAGCTTCCTCTATGTAATACCATCGACCTGCTTGAGCAGGCTGAGGTGCAAGAAGAAGTAAAATTGATGCTAAACCAAACATTTTGTTACGCATGCGTAAATCATATAAACAGGCATCTTAATTAACATATTACAAAAAAAACACAAGAGAAATTTACGCTGTATGAAGATTTTGATGTTTGGTTGTCTCTATAGTAAAATCGTTTTTCATAAATCATTTTGGAAAGCTTTGTTGATGGCTTCATGAAAGTCTGTACAAGATTTTTGCAATGCCTTTAGATTGATGTGTTCAATCTCGGCTAGAAACGCTTGCCTTTTTTGTTCGTTTCGTTCGGCGTAGAGCGTGGTTTTTTTTACGACTAATTCCAAGGATTTTTAACCGCTCATGCACAGAAGATGACGCCACATTAAAATGTTCAGCAATCTCCACTAACGTACGGTCATTATTATATTTGATGTAATTAAGTAAGGCGGTATCATCCAGTTTTCGTGTCTTATATCTGCCCCGTTTCACAGGGGAAATATCGCCCGTTTCGCGCTGTTTGCGAAGCCAAATGGTTAACGTTGCAGGGCTGATGTTGAAAAAATCTAATACCTCTGCACGAGCCATCCCCTCATCTAATTTTCTTAAAACACACGCCCTAAAATCAACACTATAACTTTTCATAATAGCTAATATTATAGCATATTATTTGATAAATGAAAAACGATTTTGCTATAGTGACAATTGGATCAGTTTATGGAGAGCAGGTCAGGTGTTGACCATATCCTTGATATATGCCGCACTTCAGTAAATGTTACCGGTGATATGGCGGCAAGCATTATCTTGGATAAGTTGATATCGGAACAGGAGTAACGTACCCATTCGGATAATGATTAGCTTTTCTCGAAAGCGAAGAACGAGCGGTACAATGCCTCATCCACAACATTCAAATTAAACTGTAACACGTCTATAAATTCATGTAGACCCTTGTTTAAAATAACTTCAATATCGGCGTTGTCCAGAGAAGCCTTTAATGTTTCCATTTCTTTGCTTGCCGTAACGTTTACATCCAGCATGTTGGTAATACAACCTAGTGAGAGCGAAGCGTTATTGACGCAGAAGCGGATCGCACGCGGAAAATCTTCGTTGAGCACTAAAAAACGTGTCACATTATGGTAATTAGCGCGGTGGAACTGTTTACGATACATCTCAAAACCGCCTACAGATTCCAGCACTGCTCCCCATTCAACCATATCATAGGGTGAATCAACCAATTCCCCTTTGGGGAGTAGCAGGAAGTATTTCACATCAAGCATACGTGCTGTTTTGTCAGCACGCTCCAGAAGTCTGCCAAGACGAGCAAAATGCCAGCCTTCACCGTGCGACATGGTGTTGTCGATCAAGCCAGCGAGCAGATGGTTGGCCTGATGCACTGCTTTGAAGAATTCCTGAAGATCATCAATCTTGCGCTTACGGCTGTGCTTCTCAACCAAATGATAAAGCGCATTCACTGCTTCCCACATTTCCGACGAAATGACTTCACGTACAGTACGGGCATTTTCACGTACATGCTGCACGCAGCTGATAATCGAATTAGGGTTTTTAGTATCAAAAGTCAGAAACCGTACGGCACTCTTTTCGTCATATTCCGTGTAACGTTCATTGAAGTTATTTTCATCGCCGGTTGTGCGTACCAACGGCTCCCATTGCGCATTTTCTCTTTCCCAACCCATATCAAGAATTAGGCGAGCATTAACATCAATAAAGCGGGCGACATTATCAGCACGCTCCAGATAACGGCTCATCCAATAGATAGAACTAGCAGCGCGACTAAGCATAAGATACCTCTTCTGTAATGTTGTCCATATCGTGTTTTTCGCTGCCTAATACCCATGTATCCTTACTGCCTCCGCCTTGCGAAGAATTGACCACTAGCGAACCTTTAGTCAGCGCCACGCGGGTTAAGCCGCCCGGAAGCACAAAAATATATTTTCCATAAAGAATATAAGGGCGAAAATCGACATGCCGACCTTCAATAGTATCGCCGATGATGGTGGGGGTGCGTGATAAAGCAAGGGTTGGTTGAGCAATGTAATCACGTGGATTTTCCTTGATCTTCTCAGCGAATTCCTCGCGTTCTTTAGCCGTTGACTTGGGGCCAATCAGCATACCATAGCCACCTGAAAGGTTCACCGCCTTGACCACAAGCTTATCCAGATTAGCGAGTACATAGTTGCGATCTTTCTCATCGTCACAGATAAAGGTAGGCACATTGTTGATGATGGGTTCTTCATTCAGATAATATTTGATAATCTTCGGCACATAAGCATAGACGGCCTTATCATCGGCAATACCGGTGCCGGGTGCATTCGCCAGAGCGACATGACCTTTTCGGAAACACTCCATAATGCCGGGAACACCAAGCAATGATTCTTTGTTGAATACCTCTGGATCAAGAAACTCGTCATCAATACGGCGGTAAATCACATCGACCTTCTCGAAGCCGCGTGTGGTGCGTAACATCACCTGACCATCAATAATGGTTAGGTCAGAGCCTTGCGCCAGCGGCACCCCCATCTGCTGAGCAAGGAAGCTATGCTCATAATAAGCGGAATTGTATATACCCGGCGTAAGCACGATGACATTCGGATCCTCGACACCTTCTGGTGCGCAATGGAGAAGGGTTTCATAAAGATGATCGCCATAATCCGAAACAGGGCGGGCGCGCATCGCCTGAAATGCCTTGGGCATGGTACGTTTTTGGATAGAACGATTCTGCAATACATAGGAAATGCCAGACGGACAGCGTAGATTATCTTCCAGCACATAAAATTCGCCGTTACCATCGCGCACGAGATCAGTGCCGGTGATATGTATCCAGATGCCTTTGGGTGGTGAGAGTCCTATGCATTGCTTTAGATAACACTCCGAAGACAGCACAAGTTCCTTAGGGATAATCTTGTCTTTGAATATTTTCTGTTCGTTATAAATGTCGTCAATGAACAGATTGAGCGCGTTTATGCGCTGTTTCATGCCTTTTTCCAGCACTTCCCATTCTTTTGCAGAAACAATGCGTGGCAAAATATCGAATGGCATAATTTTTTCAGTGCCTTTTTTGTTGCCATAGACACTAAAAGTAATGCCCTGCTGATAGAGTGCGTGTTCAGCCGCCTTCTGACAACGGCGTAAATCTTTTGCTGAGATGGCGTTCACATGCTCAATGAGCGGCAGAACATCTTTGCGCGGACTTCCATCTTCTTCTATCAGTTCATCGTAGAACCCGTCAGTGTTGTATTCTTTAAAATTCATTGGTTCATCCTTTTATGTGGACTTTCTCTTTTCCAAGAGTTAGTTGGTCAGTTTACGCATTTTTACATCAACTGTGAGTGTTTCTGTACCACCGCCTTTATAGATCGTTCCGGCAGTGGGGGGCGTATCGCGGTAATTGCGCCCGCAGGCAACGCGGATATGGTCTTGTGTCACCGAGCAGCCATTCGTTGGATCAAATCCACGCCAACCAACATAGGGTAAATACACTTCCGTCCATGCATGAGACGCATCTGACTGAATTTTATTGGCGTAGTTGGCGCCCGTATAAATGTATCCCATACGATAACGTGCAGGAATGCCGAGCAGCCGTGCCATACAGATGAACAGATTGGCAAAATCCTGACACACACCTTGACGCGTCGTGTAGACATCAAACGGAGTGGTGTTCATAGAGGTGCTGCCAGACACATACGCATAATCGCGGTAAATGCTAAGATTCATGTTTTCGATGGTTTTTAGCAGATGATAATCGTTACGCTCAACAAAACTCATGGCATACTCGGTGAGTTCAGTCAGTTGCGATTCCGGCAGCTCTTGGGGCAACAAATAGGGCATCATCATCTGGCGTTGCCATGGCATCCATACCAGCGGAATAGATGTTTGACGGCGCGACAGACTGTGATCGTCTGGTGGGGCTTCAAAAATTTTAACCTGACTGGTCGCCTCAACGGTCAGCTTAGTATAAGGCTGGTTGATAATGCAATGGATTGCCTGATTGCCGAATACATCCTCATACTGGATTTCTTCCGCCGGAGAAGAAATAGACAGCTTGGAGGTGACCACCTCCTGCATCGGGTCATCGGTTGGCTGCAGACGAAATGCATGGGTGCTATGCTCTACGGCTTCGCTGTATTCGTAGTGCGTGCAATGCGTTACCTCATATAGCCGGTAACCAAGCGGTGCGCCTTGCGGAGTTTGCGACATCGCACGTACATTTAATACATGGCCTTGTGTCTGTTCAGCCTGAGATTGTGCCATAAACACTGGGCTTTGCTGTGCTTGCGATTGTGCCAATGGCATGGTTTGAGCCAATTGATGGGATTCAGGGGCGCTATCCCAACTGATGGCACCACGCCGAATAATGAGCATTTGCCCCGGCTGCATCTGCATCCATTGTGTTTTTCCCTGGCCGTCTGTAAAGGGTGAAGAGCTAACAATCAATGCGGTGCGATACGTGTCGCGTGGATCACTCAATAAAATTTCAGCAGCTTCTGATGTATACGTATTCTTGGTGTCTGGCGGCTGGATACGCGCATGGTACAGTTGTTTAGGTGACTGCGAGCCATGAAAGCAGACAATACTATCACCATCGCTTAGGTACATGTCAGAACTACCAAGCGTATCAAAGCGTTGGAACCATGCATGTAACACTTTAGGATCAACATCAGAAATCCGCCGTGCATCGCTTTCCTGCATCTGTGTCATCAAATCACAAAACGCCAATTCTGAATCAGTGTTTCCCAGTGGCTCTAACAGTCGTGTTTGGTCACCATGAAGTGTTTCAAGTTTGGCTTTGTCAAGATCGCCATTATGCACAAACAGCCAATCACGTCCGGCAAAACTGCGTGAAAACGGCTGAGTCTCGGTATGACTATAGCCTTTGGATGCACCGCGTACCTTGCAGAAAAAGGTAGCGGAACGAAAATTTGACCAATCAGTAATCGCATCAACCAGCACCTGCTCGCCGCGTGCCGCCGGGTCTTTGGTAACCATCACGGAAGAATGGTTATCCGGATACCAGCCAAAGCCCCAACCATGGGAATGGCTGCCACCTGCTTTGTTTGGCAGGTTGAGATTGATCGAAGGGGAGCCTTTGCCATCTAAGCTGATCGCTAAAATATCGCTGGTAAGTGGCGGGATTGTGAACAAGTAAGCCTCTAAAGTTTTAAATGATAAGACGTGCTAATTGCAGCATAGTAGCATATGCTCTGATAGAAAAGACATTTAATTTCAAGGATTTTTTTTAAGATGAGTATTACTGCCGCACTGCACCATGTTACCCATTACCGTTACGACAAGTCGGTGAGCCTTGGTATGCAAACGATTCGCTTGCGTCCTGCGCCGCATGTGCGCTCCAATATTCAGTCTTATTCATTAAAAATAGAGCCGAAAGATCATTTTATTAACTGGCAGCAAGACCCGTTTGGTAATTTTCTGGCCAAGGTAGTGTTTCCGGAAAAGGTCAAAGAATTTAAAATTGAGGTTGATGTGCTAAGTGAAATTCGCGTCTACAACCCATTTGACTTTTTTCTTGAAGAATATGCAGAAACATTTCCGTTTACCTACGAATCTGGATTAAAGGAAGAGCTTGCGCCTTATCTGGAAATCAAAGAAAAAGATGCTGGCTTGCTGGCATGGATCAAAGATGCCGATCAAAAAGAGCAAGGCATCATTGATTTTCTGGTGGACATTAATCAGAAGCTCAGCGGGGCGCTTACCTATACAGTGCGCATGGAAGCGGGTATCCAGAGTTGTGCAGACACTTTGAAACTTGGCAGCGCATCATGCCGCGACATGGCGTGGTTTTTGTGTCAGGCGCTCCGGCATTTGGGGCTGGCCACACGCTTTGCCTCCGGTTACCTGATTCAGCTGGCAGCGGATGTCAAATCCCTTGATGGGCCATCAGGTACAGACGTTGATTTTACCGATCTGCATGCATGGACGGAAGTATATTTGCCCGGTGCAGGCTGGGTTGGGCTTGATCCTACTTCCGGATTATTTACTGGTGAAGGGCATATCCCGTTATGCTGCACGCCGAACCCATCCAGCGCAGCACCTGTTACTGGCACACTGGAAAATGGGGTGAACGCCACGCTGGAACATGACATGACCGTCACACGAATTATCGAAGCACCGCGTGTTAGCAAGCCTTATAGTGACACTGAGTGGAAAGCGATAGATGCACTTGGTAAGCAAGTGGATGCCGCACTTAAACAACAAGATGTACGCCTGACCATGGGTGGCGAACCTACCTTTGTGTCGCTTGATGACCGAGAGCATATGGCATGGCATTATGATGCGTTGGGCGGTGACAAAAAAGCCCTTGGTAAAGATATGCTTTATCGGTTACGCGAGCGTTTTTCACCCGGTGGTTTGCTGATGTTTGCACAAGGAAAGTGGTATCCCGGAGAAATTCTGCCACGATGGGCAATGCCTTGTTTCTGGCGTAGCGATGGTGAAGCGATATGGCAGGATGTTAGCTTGCTTGCTGATCCAGATACATCACTGAAACACTCTTTGAAAACAGCAAAGACATTCATTGCCTCACTTGCTGAAGCACTTGGCATTCCGGGATCATATATACGTCCAACACGTGAAGATACGCCATACTATCTGTGGAAGGAACGTACACTACCATTGCACGATGAGATGATGGGCGCGGATGTGTTCGAGCAAAACAGAGCGCGAACGGCTTCAAGTGTTAATGGAAAAAGATTTAAATGCACCGACAGGCTACGTCTTGCCACTGCATTACTCGCATAGACGCAAGCAGTGGATCAGTAATAAGTGGCAATTTAAATCCGACCATGTAATTCTATTAACCGGTGATTCACCGGTAGGTTTGCGCCTGCCACTGGCCAGCCTGCCTTCTCCGAAAGAGGCGAAGCAAGAGATGGCACCAGAGCGTAGCGGCTTTGAAGTCAAGGAGGCTTTGCCCAAACAGACTATGCTGAAAAAAGCACTGCCTGTAAAGGTAGATGATAAAGCATTTAAGAAAGATACGAATGGCTTGATTAGAACCGCATTATGTGCCGAAGTGCGCGGCGGTGTGCTGCACCTGTTCCTGCCCCCAGTTGCATGGGCAGAGCATTTTCTGGAACTGATCACGGCCATTGAAGCGGTTGCAAAACATCTGAACACTCCGGTCATTCTGGAAGGCTATATGCCGCCTGCTGACAGCCGGATGTCACATTTTTCCGTGACCCCCGATCCTGGCGTGATTGAGATCAACGTTCAGCCTGCCGCTAATTGGGAAGAACTCAAAGTAATTACCAGCACCGTGTATGAAGAAGCGCGGCTGGCACGGCTTTCAACCGAGAAATTCATGCTCGACGGGCGGCATGTAGGCACCGGTGGTGGCAACCATATTGTACTTGGTGCGGCAGAACCCGAAGACAGCCCGTTTTTGCGCCGTCCCGATATGCTGCGCTCATTAGTGAGTTTCTGGCAGAACCATCCATCGCTCTCTTACCTGTTCTCAGGAATGTATATTGGCCCGACAAGCCAGTCTCCCAGAATTGACGAAGCTCGGCACGATGCGCTGTATGAACTGGAAATTGCCTTTCAACATATTCCTGAAAAGGATGAGGTGTCACCATGGCTGGTGGATCGCCTGTTCCGAAATTTATTGGTGGATCTGACCGGAAACACGCATCGTGCAGAATTCTGCATCGACAAGCTATACAGCCCGGATAGTGATCGCGGCAGGCTCGGTTTGCTGGAAATGCGCGGATTTGAGATGACGCCACATCCACAGATGAATCTGGTGCAGAGCCTGCTTATACGAGCATGTATCGCCCATTTCTGGAAAACACCCTATACTGGCAAACTGGTGCGCTGGGGTACACGGCTGCATGATCAGTTTATGCTTCCATATCACATCTGAGGAGGATTTCCAGAGTGTGCTGCATCTTCTGAAATCGGGTGGATATCATGTAAAGTCAGAATGGTTTGCCCCGTTCTTTGCTTTTCGTTTTCCTGAGTGTGGAGTCGTGCATATTGGTGAGTGGAACCTTATCGCTGCGCACCGCTTTGGAGCCATGGCCAGTCATGGGCGAAGAGCCTGCGGGCGGTGGTGTCAGCCGCTCAGTCGATGCAACGGTGGAACGCCTGCAACTAATGGTCACCGGACTCTCTGAAAACCACCATATCGTTACCTGTAACGGACGTGTTGTACCACTTAAAGCCACGAATGAGAATGGTGTGCAGGTGGCGGGAGTGCGCTTCAAAGCGTGGTCGCAACCTTCCAGCCTGCATCCAAAACTGCCTGTCAATGCGCCGCTGATCTTTGATGTGTATTGACACGGTGCAAGGTCGCTCACTCGGTGGCTGTACCTATCATGTTACGCACCCCGGTGGACGCAATCATGACACTTTTCCCGTCAATGAAAATGAAGCAGAAGGACGCAAGCTCTCACGTTTCGAGGCAATGGGACACACGCCAGGGAAAGTCACTATGCCCGCACTTGAAGCAAATCCAGAATTTCCTCATACGCTGGATTTGCGATTTAGAATTTAAATTGGGGCTGGCATAGATTAGGTTATTTCAAACACCATTTATTGAGTTGTTCCAGCTGCTGTTTTGGTGTTCCGTAATTTAACCTAAACTCACACTCTTTCAAAAACAAATGAAATGACTCTTTAGGTATCCCATTATATTTTCGTAGCACTCTTTTTGCTTGGTTCCAGAAACTCTCAATACAATTTATATGGTTGATTTTTCTCTCGGCAAAGTGAGTTAAGTGATTGATGCGATAATGGTGAAAGCCAGATACATCCAGTGCATTGTACGAACGATAGCAATCCGTATATGCAGGTGATGATACATTAAATGGTGGTAAGGGAGCAGATCACCATATAGTGGTATTGGCGATGACTGGGTATCGTACGCGTATGCTGCATCCTCGGTAAACCAAACATTTTGTTACGCATGCGTAAATCACATAAACAAGCATTTTAATTAAAATTTTATAAAAAAATACAAGAGAAAATTACGCTGTATGAAGATTTTGATGTTTGGTTGTCTCTACTGTGTGGCTATCCAGCCATGTTTCCACTTCTACATATCCTTGTGGGTCACCTACGTGTAGCATAGTTCCGTTGGCATTTATGACGCCGGCAATGCGTGATTGTTGCATTAGCGTGTCATAAACCACATTCATGGAAAAAGCAGATTGTTTGGTTTCTTCAAATGCATCTGGTTGCAATAGTTGTATACCGGTAAAGAGGTAAGGGGCGGAGTATTCTTTCACTCTGCGTTTTAAATACCCATCTGTATTGCAATGAAAGTCACCATTTGAGGTAAGCCCTTTTACGTTTGTTGATGGTTGCAACAAAAGTACGGCGCTCAAGTGAGGGTTTTCTTGTAGCGCGTTATGCAAAGCGGCAAATGGTGCCGCATCGTTCATTGGCCAGAACAATACATCGGCATTAATCACGTAAAATGGGTTGCCCTGAAAATGTGGCAGTGCATGACGTATGCCGCCGCCTGTTTCTAAGGCGGTTTCTTCGCGTGAAATAATAATATCTAAGGTATCAGACCAGCGTGATACATGCGCTTCCAGCATATCAGCCATGTAGCAGCTATTTATCACAATGCGCGTAAAGCCCTGCCGGTGCAATCGCTCCAATTGCCAGTCAATAAGTGGTTTTCCTTGTACGGGTATTAATGGCTTAGGACGCGTGTCTGTGAAAGGACGAAAACGTTCACCACGACCCGCCGCTAAAATCATGGCTTGCGTTACCTTGCTCTGTGATAATGTCATTAGCCGTTATGCTCATTATCCTCTGACTCTTCCAAAGGAGCCTTAACGATATGAGAAACGCGATGCATTGCATCAGAATCAAAATATTTCTGTATCCAACGACGCACATCATCCAGTGCAGGATGCTCAATATCAGCCAGAAAGTAATTCCAGACACGTTCAATCATCGCCAGATAACGGGGCTTACCATCCTGACGATAAAACTTGACAAAATAACCAAGAATTTTTGCGTTACGCTGTGCGCCATAAAATGCATAATCCCTGTTGAAATCTGCTTCATTCAATTCCAGTGCTTTAATGTAGTTTTGCTTGAGAGCAGCTTGCATGGTGAATGGCACATCACGGCGGGCATCTTCCAGCAATGACACGACATCATAAGCACGACGACCACGCACGGCATCCTGAAAGTCCAGCAGGCCGACACGCTTTAAGCCTTCGCGTTCATCTAGCCAGCATAGATTATCCACGTGATAATCACGATGCACTAATACTTGCGGCGTTAAATCTGCACTACCAATTAAGAACTGCCACAAAATTTTCCAGCTATGTTGTGCTTCTTTCAACTGCGCCCCACTGAATATTTCGGGTAAGAACCAGTCAGAGAATGCCATGACTTCTTTTTCTAACAATGTTTCCGTATATAGTGGCACGTCATTTGCGCTAAACGGAGGCTCCAGGCCTTGTTGCGCAAGACCAATCAGGATATTAAGTGCTTCATTATATAATTGTCTCTGGACTAAATCCACATCTTCCAGAGCAGCCTGATGAAAAAACTTGGAAAATAACGTATTACCGAAATCTTCCAGTAACAAGAATCCTTTCTCTCGATCCTGTTCAAGGATATGTGGTACCGAAAAACCACGGTCATGTAGTATCGCCGCAACATTAATGTAGTCAGAAACGGGTTCTTTATCTGGCGGTGAGTCCATCAGCATGACACTGTTATTATCTTTAAAAATACGCTGGTAGCGACGATGTGACGCATCACCGGCAATGCGTATTTTTCGGCAATTTGCCAGTCCGCACCGATGAATAAAAGCTTTAATGTCTTCCTGTCTTTTTCGTAAATCGGGACATGAATTTTCAGTGCTTAACTGCGTGGTTCCAGTGTTGGTAATCGTGTCTTCCATAATGCATGGTCTCCGGATAGTATCACATTACGGTAGCGGGCATCTGTATCAAATGCAATCTGAATATGCAGTTTTTGATATGGAAGCCATGTGTTGGCAATAGCTGGCCATTCGATGAGTGTTATCGCATCATCTAAGGTATCTCGCAATCCGGTTTCTTCTAATTCCTGTGGGTGTTCAAGTCGATAAAGATCATAGTGCCAAAGACCCTCTTTTGCGATATTCCGTTTAGGCTGATAATACTGTGAAATGGTGAAAGTCGGGCTAGTTACCACTGTATTGCTGCCACATAGCTGGCGTATCATGTGGGTTGCAAGGAATGTTTTTCCTGCTCCCACATCGCCTTCTAGCGCGATGCAATCGCCTTCGTGTAATTCCATCGCAAGCTTGCGGGCGAACTGTTGCATGAAAGCCTCATCGCATTTAGAAAAATGGTTGAGAATAGCCATAAACTATACGTGTTTAGTCTGCACGTTCATCTATCCATGCCATTTGAATGGCTTCAAGTATCTTTTCGCTGCATCCGTCACGTTCGCCAGTGAAGCCATCCAGCGACATTACCCAGTCACGTAAATCAGTAAAACGTAGATTCACATTATCTTTTTCAGGGTATGCATCTTCAAGTTCCATAGCAATATCGTAAATGTCGTTCCACTGCATTGTCATCAAACTCCGTATAATCAGGACAACATCTAACATTTCCTGATCGTATTTAACCGACTTTTAAAAGGTTGGGCGTAGTTTAGCGTAATACGGCATTATTTCAACTACTTTAAGATACCAACCGGAGCGAGCGCCAATGACTATTGATAAAAATATGAACGTACTAATCGTCGATGATTATAAGACTATGTTGCGTATCATCAAAAACCTGTTGAGCCAGATTGGATTCCAAAATGTCGATGAAGCAACGGATGGTACGATGGCATTCAACAAACTTAAAGAGAAGAAATATGGTCTGGTGATTTCTGACTGGAACATGGAGCCTATGTCAGGGTACGAGCTTTTGCAAAAAGTACGCGCAGAGGACGACCTGAAAAGCTTACCCTTCATTATGGTGACGGCTGAGAGTAAAACAGAGAACGTTGTTGCGGCTAAGCAGGCAGGTGTGAGTAATTATATTGTGAAGCCATTCAACGCAGAAACCCTGAAAGGAAAAATAGAATCTGTTTTCTAGCAAATAAGTAATGATGCGCATAGTTAGATATAAACAGGTCAGGATAAAGGGGTGGCACGATGGGGTTAGGACAGAATGAAATAGGCAATACCCTATTACGCAGCATGATTGAAACGCTGGAAGAGAAGGGAACCATCAATATTGAAGACGTTTCCAAGATTTTTCAGGATATTGCTTTATCGGTGAAAGCCGAGGATCCGCGTATTAATGCATTCGTTCGTAGTGAAATCACAAAGCTGGCCACTTTTATTGCGGAAGCAAAGAATGAAATCTTTGAAATTGTACCGGATGCTGGTGGAGAGGAAGAATTCTTTAATGCTGCTGGTGAAGAACTGAATGCTGTGGTACGGGCAACGGAAGAAGCAACGGACACGATTTTAGATTCCACTGATGCCATTTTAAATGCTGCGAATAGCTTATCAGATAAAAAGACAAAAACCACTATTACTGATGCATCCAACCGCATTTATAATGCCTGCACCTTTCAGGATATTACTGGACAGCGTATCAATAAGGTTATCAAGACCATGGAATATGTGGAAGCGAAGGTAGCCAAGCTTGCCAAGCTATTTGGCAGCGATAATGAGGATGTGGTGAGTATTGCAAGCAAGGATAGTAAAGCTATTTTACACGATAAACGCCCTGATGCACATTTGATGGAAGGCCCTCAACTGGATGGCAATGCCCAAACACAGGATGAAATTGACGCATTGTTTGGAAGTTAACCTATCGGTGAAACTGAATCTATCGCATCTATTCATCCAAATGACACCTTGACGTCATGAAACTGACATATTTCATTGCTAATATGATATTATTAGAAATAACATATAGAGGCTGTTTCAGACATGGGACTCAAAGATCTTTTCAAAGACGTACGTAAAATGACCAAGGATGCTAACCGTACCATAAAAGACGTTACTGAAGTAACAGGTATTGGTATTGAAGGTAGTGCTGACAAGGAAAAGTGGGATTCTAAGAAGAGCAAATACGATACTCGTCAGGATCGTGATGACATGAAGTCTGCGAAATATAGCCTTAAAGAAACTGAGTATAAGTTACAAGAAGAGGCATTGTTGAACGGGAAAGGTGGGGATTATTCATTGACCCGTACCAATAACCGTACCTCGACAACAACCATAGAAGGAACTGTTGGACGTCGCGAGATTGATGTTGAGATTAATCGCGAGCATGAGGGTGAGTCAAGACGTGAGCGTGGCGGTAGTCGCGAAAATGATGTGCGTGAACAAAGAGAATCAAGTCGCCAAGAATCACGAGAAAGCGAACCAAGAGGCTCTCGTCGGCACTATGAACGATTAGCAGAGGAAAAACGCTCTGAAGAGACCATCACTACACGTCAGAAAGAGTCTGATCGCGAAGTTCAGGAGCGCTACGGTCGTGGTGACAGTAACACAGTGGCTACAGCACAAGAAGTCCCGAGCAAAAGAGATACTACAATAAGAGGAGAACTACCCATGGATACAGAATTTGATGAACGTTTAAACGGCATGATTAAGCAATTAGCTGGTAATGAATTTAAGGAGGCACATGTTAATATAGCTGCCGCTTTAGAAAAAACCGGTCGTGACGTAACGCGTTCTCCGGTGATGGGCGATGATGCTAAAGGCAACATTATCGAAGCAGGTGAGTTTGGTGCATGGATGAAAGAGACAAATCCTGAGTTGGCTAAAGCGATTAAAGACGCTGACATGACGACAGGTAAAGGCCGCTCAGATGCATTTGATGCACTGCAAGGATCGTTGACTAATCTGCAACAAGAGGCAAATGGGCGTAGTGTGGCGCAAGGTCGTAATCAGGATGCAGTGATTGTGCCAACGATTGCCTACGAAGAACCACGCATTAGCACAGAACAACTCGCACAAGCATTTATTGATGGTGATGGAGGGGCTAAGCGTGATATCTCTAAGTTTAAGCGTCGTCTTGAAGATTTAAATGACGGTGTAGAGTTCAAAAAGGGTAGTAAAGCTGACAACTTTAATGAACCAGGTTTTGCTGAATTATTGACGAAAACGATCAATGAACATGCGACCGATCAGCAAATAGCAGCGCTTAAAAGCGGGAATCCTGATACAATACAGGATACCTTGGACGATCTACAAAAAGATATGCGTAAATCTGCCAAGTTTGAGAAGAAGGTAGACAAGTATGAAGATTCTATCTCTTTGGAAAATATTAATGACAAGGTGGTTGATAAGCTGTCAAATAGCGAGTATCGCCAGATGAAAGATGACTTAGCTGAGTTAGGATTTACCAATAATGACCTAGCCACCAACATCCGCGATTATGCGCAACATAAGCTGGATAACCGTGAGAACTTTAGTTTGCCGCCAAGAATGCGTGAACGTGATTTACAAGAAGCTATTTCGTTAGATGTAGTAGCGTCAGCTGGACAGCCCCTGGTGGCATCGCAAAAAGATGATGTGCTGGCTGGCGTTGATGGACAAAAGTATGATGTTGCATCTGATGTCCCAATGGCCTTCAACAAGGGTACCCCATTGACGCCTGCTGAAGCGCGTGCGAAGTTGCAGGAATGGGGCAAGCAGGCTGGTGTGAATGAGCGTGATCGTTTGGTTACTGAAATTAGCAATATTGAGGCAGCTACAGGAACGTATAACAAGGAATTTGAGCATGTTCGTGAAGAATATAAGGAAGAGATAGATACTAACGTTGCGGCTATTCGCAAACGGCAAGGGAAAGAGCCGCAAACGGCGTCTACGCCAAATAATGAAACGCTAGAGACGAACATTAGCAAGACCATCCATGAGCTTACTGGCGAAGATTATGGGAAAGATAACGAGCATCTTAAAACCTATGCAACCATAACTGCCGGACTAGAAAAGCTTAATATTAAGGTTGATAAAGACGGCGTAATAAATGGGCCAGGTGATGAATATGCTACGTGGTTGCGTGATGCCGACCCTAAACTTGCAAAAGCCATTGAAACAGGTTCGTCTATAGAACGTCAGGAAGCCATGCAGTTATCGTTTGATAAGCTTGAAAGTTCTGTCAGAGAAGCTGCCGATAAAGTAAATACAGCAACGACTATTAGTGGCGGTAAAGACGTAGACTCAGACCAAGTTTCAAAACCAATTATGCGCCCACGCTCTGATACATTGATGGCAGGAGGCCCTGCTATTGGGTAAGGATAAAAAATCAGGATGTCTCACTAAGGCGTCCTGATTTTTGTCAATTCACATAGCGATATGTGATATAGTCGGTTGCATGAAACATTACACAACACTTATCCGGTTGAAGCAGCAGGAATTAGATCAGTTGCAAAAACATATGGGCATGTTGCAGCAACAGCATAATGATTTAAATCACCGGATAGATAGCTTGTCGGAACAATTATACAAAGAAATTTCACTCGCTGGTCATATGACAGAAATGGGTATGTTCTTTGGTGATTTTTCTGAAGCAATCGGACAACAGCAGGAAGAAGTGCGTGTACATATACGGGCTGTAGAGGCACAAATGCAGGGGCTGCGTGATAAGATGATCGTATTATTTGCCGAGCAAAAGAAGTTTGATTTAGCACGACAACGCCGTATCGCCGAACATGCTTATCGTCAGGAACAGCGCGAACAGCAGCGCATGGATGAAATAGCTGGTACGCGTCATGAAGCAGGTGCCATATGAAACCTCTCTACGCTGCATTACTTACGATACCATGCGTGCTGAGTGGATGCCTAACCAGTTCACGGGTGCAGATGGATTATATTGATATGCGCGATGAATGTAGGCAAATGGCAGAAGAAAATGCAGATTTTTATAAACCACAACCTGCTGCTTCGCAGGCGTTGCAAACCAAGAATGTTCAGGCAGTGCTGGCACAGATCTTTCATGATTGTATGGAACTGAAAGGATGGACAGTAGCGTCACCAGGAATCAAGCGTAAAGCTCCACCGCGTTACGCGCCACCTGTGCCACGCGCCGCACCTCAACCGCAGCAGCCATTGCGTTATATTCCGGCAGAACCTCCACGCCCTGCTCGTCAGCAGTCACAACGCAAACCCGTGAACGTTGCCCGTTGATTTTCGCGGTCATTCTACCTATAACCAGTTGCCTATGATTACCTGTACCCGCCGGCTGGAATTTGATGCTGCACATCGAGTGATGTTGCATGAAAGCAAGTGCAAATATTTGCATGGCCATCGCTACGTTGTGGAAGCACGTTTTCATGCGGAGGCCTTAGACGCGCTTGGGCGAGTCGTTGATTTCGGTATTATTAAAGAGCGGCTAGGTGGCTGGATAGATCAATATTGGGATCATAACACGATTTTGAATGAGGCGGATAAAGCGCTGGGGGATATGATTGACAGTGAATTACAGCAGCATGTGTTCTATCTGCCAGATAACCCTACGGCTGAACATATGGCTATGTATTTGCTGGACGTAGTATGCCCTGAGTTATTTGCCAATACTGGGATTCGGTGTACGCACATCAGAATGTATGAGACGCCAAATTGTTATGCTGATGCATCGCTGGATCAGCATTGATAAATGTTAAACTTATTGTTATAACCTGTTGCTATGACTGTTTTACCTATTTATGTAGCCCCACATCCTCTTTTAAGCCAGCGCTCTGACACAGTGGATTCTGTAACTCCTGATATTACGACACTAATTGAGGATATGTTTGAAACCATGTATGCATCCAATGGCATTGGACTGGCTGCCGTGCAAGTGGGCGTGTTGAAGCGTATTATTGTGATTGATACTGAATGGGGTTCCTCACGTTACGTTGAGGATAATGCCTCTGCATCTGACGTACCTGTTGGCAATCCGATTCTATTGATTAACCCGGAAATCGTGAGCCATTCAACGGACACGCGCATTTACGAAGAGGGCTGCCTGTCTTTTCCAGGGCAATATTCTGACGTGGTGCGTCCAGATCAGGTCACCATACGTTATATGGATAAAGCAGGGCAGCCACAAACACTTGAGGCAGACGGGTTACTATCAACCTGTATTCAGCATGAGATTGACCATATTAATGGGGTCGTATTCGTAGATCATATTTCGCGCATGAAGCGTGATATGATTCTGCGAAAGCTAAAGAAGCAGCAAAAACATGGACAGTTGAATAGCTGATGCGTGTTATCTTTATGGGAACACCGGAGTTTGCACTGCCGGCTTTGAAGGCGCTTCATAATTCCTCTCACCAAATTGTGGCTGTCTATACCGCGCCACCAAAGGCTGCCCATAGGGGAAAGCGAATGAATCAGTCCGTTGTGCATCGCTGGGCATTTGAGCATAATTTGGTCATTCATACACCAGATAGCTTAAAGAAGCCTGATGTGCAGGAAGTGCTAAAAACCCATCAAGCTGATATAGCGGTAGTAGTGGCGTATGGCATGTTGTTGCCACAGGCGGTGCTGGATATTCCAGCGTATGGCTGCATCAATATCCACCCATCGGCTCTTCCGCGCTGGCGGGGTGCTGCGCCTGTACAACGGACTATCATGGCAGGTGATAGCGAAACAGATATATGTATCATGCAAATGAATGCAGGATTAGATACAGGTGATGTATTGCTCCGCCGTCACTATCCAGTAGATAAGCATCATACATCTGCCACATTATCAGCCTATCTGGCAGATGAGTCTGCCGAATTATTGCTACATGTGCTGGATCATTACCCGGATATGGTAGCACAGCCGCAGTCAGATGATGGCATAAGCTACGCTGCAAAGATTAGCAAAGCAGATGCACGTATGTGTTTTGATAAGTCAGCAGAGCAATTGCGCCGTCATGTTCATGGCTTAAGTCCTTTTCCGGGTGCTTATATGCATTATCGCGGGGAGCGTATCAAATGGCTGGAAGCAGAAGTGGTGTCTTCGCGTGAGGCACCTGTTGGAACAGTACTTTCTGCTGATTTCACGATTGCGTGTCTTTATCAGGCTATACGCCCACTGGTGCTGCAACGCGCAGGTAAGAAACCTTTGCCGGCTATTGAATGTTTGCGTGGTTTAGATGTGATTATAGGTGAGCAAGTGGACATATGAGACAAGAGAAACGTTTTCGTTTGCTAATTGAGTATGACGGCACGTTTTTTCATGGCTGGCAACGGCAAAAAGGTGTGCCATCTGTTCAGCAAACGATTGAAGAAGCAATCTATGCGTTCTGCCAGCAGGATGTACGATTAGTTTGTGCTGGCCGGACGGATGCCGGCGTCCATGCGCGCGGGCAGGTGGCACATATGAATTGTCAGACGAACAGTGATACATTTCGGGTTCAGGAAGCGCTGAACGCACATTTGCGTGGTAAGTATGTGGCCATTTTAAAGGTGGAAGACGTTCCTGATACCTTCAATGCGCGCTATCATGCACTAAGCCGCCATTATATGTACCGTATTATTATGCGTCGCCCTCCACTGGTGTTGGAAGCCAAACGAGCATGGCAGATTGGTGAGGCCTTAGATATATGCGCCATGCGTGAAGGCGCACGTTATCTGATAGGATCTCATGATTTCACATCATTTCGTGATAGTGAATGTCAGGCAAACTCACCGCATAAAACGATAGATGTGATAGATATTGCATTGCATGATGATGGCCTGAACATCTCTGTTTCTGCACCATCCTTTTTGCACCATCAGGTACGCATTATTGTCGGCACCCTAGTTGAGATTGGCAAAGGAAAGCGTCGGGCTTCCAGCATACCGGACATACTCCTGACACGCCGCCGGGAAGTTGCTGGAATGACTGCACCTGCATATGGGCTGTATTTTATGTCAGTGGAATATGCTGACTAATCACGTATATCGACGAAGCTACTACGCCGAAGGTCACGCAGGTAGCGCACAGCTTCCATCTGAAATTTCTCTTCTTTTAGTGTACGCGAGTGTTTGTCACGCGCTTTCTCGGAAACCGGAAGATCAACTTTTTCGCATAATTTGAGCAACCGTATGCCTTCAGGTGTTGCAAATGGTTCCGATGTTTCGCCAACACGCAAGCCCCGCACCAATGGCAATATCTGTGATGAAATGTCAGATAAGCGAGTACGGGTATAGCTTACGTCAAAGTCCAGATTCTCTAAGTTGGTAATATCAGCTACATTTTTTGAATGGCAATCGCCTGAATGTTTACGCACTTCTTTCGCAATAGTCATGAGCAGGTCAACTTCCTGACGTGTAGCACCAGCTTCCAAGGATAAAATAATTTCTTTAAATAACCCCTCAGCATTTAGGCGGTAATCTGCTCTGCGTTTATCCCGAAAAAGTAAGATGCGGTATCCTTCCGGTGTAAAGATAGGATCTAATATAGCGGGTGGTGTCAGGGGTTTTAGCGCGCTGGCAATATTAGGATCGAGTGACTGCACTGGCGCCCACACAGGTGAACTGCTGGAAAGCTGACCGCTGGAGAGTTGACCCGCTAATGCTTCAAAGCTGACGCCGCTACGAAGCTTGCCAACAATCATATCGGCCAGTGTTTTAGCTTCTGCTTTCGTGTCAAACTCTGTGGCAGGTAGCAATAATGATGCAATTTGCACTTCATCCACACCACTTTTCTGCTGCTGCAATTGTTGGATATGGGTTTCTATATCGGATTCGGTTACCGTAATCTTTGGTAATAACCGTTGCTGTAGCAATTTACTCCATGCAATTTGTGCCTCAATCTGGTCATGCAGCGTCGTACTATCAATAGCATTCTCTTGCATAAAGGCGACCAAACTGCCAGCGGGTTTGCCACGCTCTTTTTCAATGGCGGTGATTGCCTGAGAGACTTCGCTTTTGCTTACAGATATATTGAAGCGTGATGCCTCCTGACGTTGAAGCGCTTCGTCAATCAGGGTGTTAAGTACGCGAGGATAAAGTTTCCCGATACTTTCCGGAGTGGTATCTAGCCCTGTAGTTGCGGCAATAAAGCGCAGACGTTGCTGAATGTCATAGTGGGTAACAGCGTAATCGCCGACAACGGCACTAACCCTGAACGGGTTTGCCGCAGCGTTTGCATAAATTGGCAGCAAGACGACCAACATCCATAGCAAGAGGCTGCGTATAAACACAGAGTTAGTCAATGGTATTATATTCGACATGAAGAATTTCATAGATGCGTGTACCACCGGGTGCATGTACTTCTACACTGTCTCCTACTGATTTCCCAATGAAGGCACGTGCGATAGGCGCGGTGATAGCAATACGATTCAGCTTTAAATCAGCTTCGTATTCCCCAACGATCTGGTACGTATGTTCTTCATCCGTATCTTCGTCCACAACAGTCACAGTAGCACCAAACATCACGGTATCACCAGAAAGTGATTCAGGATCAATCACATCAGACAATGCAATCTTATTCTCAAGATCAGCCAGACGGCCTTCAATGAAGCTCTGCTTTTCACGAGCAGCATGATATTCCGCATTCTCGGATAAGTCACCATGCTCACGCGCTTCTGCAATTGCTTTAATCACTGCTGGCCGTTCGATGGTTTTCAGTGATTTGACTTCCTGTTCCATGGCCACATATCCATGGGTAGTAATCGGAAACTTGTCCATAATAGTATTCAGTGTATTTCAGTAATGGTTAGTCAGACATTATTTAAAGGACAAAGGATGCGTCTTGCAAGGGTTATTTTACTCCAGTATTCACCGGATGGAGATTTGTTGATTGGTTTTGTCGAATCACTATGCTTAAAAGCTGATACAACACAACGCTATTGAGCAGGTGCCACCAGTAATGTGTACCAATAGTATGCACATGACATAGTGGCATATCTAGGGTTCGCAATGTTAATGATGCTGTCCAGATCAGGCAAATACGTCCTAATATTACGTAGATGGATCGGTGGTAAAAGCGTGCATATACCGTGATGCAGACTAACATCAGCCATGTAGGCAGGTAAAATATTGTGCCATGCAATGTATCCGGTGGGAAGATATGGCTGGTGGCGGCATTGAGTGCTTGCAGCACACCCATAGCACCAATCGCTGCATACCATGGCCAACGATAGACACGCAGCAGAAACACGATCAGATACATATTAATGAACAGCAAAATCGGCAGCACATCCAGCATCAATGTTGTGCTGTTAGGATAGATGTGCCACGCACCGCTTCCCAACCCAATGACAAACAACAATCCGGATAGCAACCATATGTCCCATGTGCTGTGGTTGCGTATGTAGCGATATGTCAGTATAGCCGCCAGTAGAAACGCAATATTGGATACCGCATTGAAAGGCTCTGCCCATAATTCCGTCTGTCCCAGACGCTCACAGTAACTGTCTAAATACGTTGTATCCACCATATGCCCTTTGCCTGAATGATGATACATCGTAACGCATTGTGTGTGAAAGATACAATCCTGATTAAGCAGGTGCTGTTTGAGTAACGATGATATTGCTTGCAGAAAATATGTTGGGGTAAGTAACATTTTTTATTTGACAGAATCGGCAAACTATAGCAAAACACATTCACATCGTATGAAATAGCTACGAACGTGGGGGATTAGCTCAGCTGGTAGAGCGCCTGCTTTGCACGCAGGAGGTCAGCGGTTCGACTCCGCTATCCTCCACCATAGCCGACTTGCTGTCGGCAAACTGCCTTGAAAGCGTGAATGGAAGCGCGATAGCGGGTGTTTGAAAACCCTCTTTTCGGCGATATTCAAGTGGGCGGCTAAATACCAGTTTTAGCACCAATCTCTTGTCTTGTATGTCGTCGGAGTGCCACAGTTTCTGCGGGTTTCCGATAAAATCAAACACTGTTTGAAAACTGTTTTCAAAATCCACCGGAGCCTCGCTCGTTGTGGCCAGTTCTGCCTCCAATGATGCTTTGTCATGTTCCATTTTTGTAATCTTTGTTTCGTAGGCTCGGATCAGCGAGGTGTTTTCGGCCTCCACAATCCGATCCAAGAATTGCTCTATTTTTCGTTCTGCATCCCGAAGCTCTGTGCGAATGCTCGCATGGTGCTTGCGGTAGTTATCGTGATGCTCTTGCCAGATTTGTTTGACCGCACTTCGCGTCACATACATCAAATCTGGTGTTGGCGTTAAATCCTGTAGTAGTTTCTCAAACTCGCGTTCCATCAAATCACGCTTGATCGATTTCTTCGCATCGCCGCATCCTTTGTTGCGGCAAAGATAATACGGATATTTTGTGCCACCCGCACCTGCCGACCAACATGCGGTCATCGGCTTGCCGCACCCGGCGCAGGCCACATACCCTCGCAATGGAAAATCCAAGTGGATATTCGGTTGGTTCGGCACGACCACGTTTACCTCGCACTCTTTCAGCACCGAAATAGGACTCATCCAGTTCAAACTCACCTGATGAGACAGGATTATCTATGCAATATTGAGCGATATGTAGGCGCAATTTTGCATAGATAATCTTACAACTACGATGCGATATGCCAGTCAGTTGAAACGCTTCATACGCATTTAAGTCCATGGCAAAACACTTCAATAAATGTCTGAATTTAGCTTCCGAAATATTTGAACGGCGATAATACTTGTTCTTACGTTGTTTCATAGTGACTTAGCATAACCTATAGTTAGCTGAAGTTCACCAGACCCATGACAAAAACAGCAACACTCTATCGCATGGTGATAGATAGAGCAGGCAGGAACGTACTGGTATCACAGCCACTCGCGCTTTCAGGAGCAAACTGGCACCTATGGCCCTCTGATTATTGATCCAAAAACGCCAGAGCCATTTTCTTATGACCGAGAGCATGTGGTCATGCTTTCCGACTGGTCATTTGAAAACCCTGAAACCATCTTCCGCAACATCAACCTGAATGGTGACTACTATAATTTTCAGAAACGCACCGTGTTCGATTATTTTGATGATGTATCCGATAAAGGCTTCAGCCCCGCCACTAAAGACTGGATGGCATGGGGTAACCGAGATGTTGCAGCGGATGCTTTACACCGGATACATGGAATACCCTGCATGGGGCATCACCCTGCAGCCCGGCAAACATGAGGGATTGATTAGTTTCGACACCTATAACAAAATTCAGGAGCGCTTGCGCGAAAAAGCAAATGTGTCCATACGCGCCAACATCCATTTAGATTTTCCGCTGCGTGGATACATCGCCTGCGCCGGATGCGGTAAACCAATGACCGCATGCTGGTCGGCAGGGCGAAGCGGAACAAAATATCCGTATTACCTGTGCCGTACCAAAGGATGCACGGACGCAAAGAAATCGATCAAGCGCGATGTCATGGAACGCGAGTTTGAAACGCTTCTGCAGGATTTAACGCCAACACCAGATTTGATGTATGTGACGCGAAGTGCGGTCAAACAAATCTGGCAAGAGCATCACGATAACTACCGCAAGCACCATGCGAGCATTCGCACAGAGCTTCGGGATGCAGAACGAAAAATAGAGCAATTCTTGGATCGGATTGTGGAGGCCGAAAACACCTCGCTGATCCGAGCCTACGAAACAAAGATTACAAAAATGGAACATGACAAAGCATCATTGGAGGCAGAACTGGCCACAACGAGCGAGGCTCCGGTGGATTTTGAAAACAGTTTTCAAACCGTGTTTGATTTTATCGGAAACCCGCAGAAACTTTGGCATTTTGACGACATAGAGGACAAGAGATTGGTACTAAAACTAGTATTTACCCGCCCATTGGAATACCGCCGAAATGAGGGTTTTCAAACACCCGCTATCGCGCTTCCATTCACGCTTTCAAGGGGTTTGAGTGCCGACAAGTCCGTTATGGTGGTCCTTGGTAGACAAATTCAGAACCTCGGTGGAGCATAAGCTATTGATTTTTCAGCTTCCTCTACAAAGGTTTTTTACAAAACTTCTCTAACGAGCCACGGGTTAATAGGCTCACACAATATCAATCATTAGAAAAGAAGCAAACACTATGTCCTTTGACGTAACCATTCAACACGACCTCAAGAAATTGAGGCGGAGCTTAACTGCGCTTGAGGTGAAGGCAGCACCGCAAGCGACGGTAAAGACAATCAACCGTGTGGCGGCCAGTGCAAAGGTGGCGAGTGCGAAGCACATTGCACCGCAGCTGGGCAGCAGACAGGCTGGGGTCAAGCGTCGCATTGCAGTACACCGCGCCAGCTTCAAGAGGATGTGGGCAACGCTGGTAGCATCGGGTCGTCAGCTGCAGTTGATCGAGTACGTGGTGAGCAGCAAGAAGCCAACCCAACAAGCTGGCGGTAAGCGTGGCCCTGTTAAGACGAAGGTGTTTGGTAAGAGTAAGACATACAAAAAAGCGTTCATCGCTCCGCGTCGCAAGGGGGCGAGCAAGACTACCGTGTACACGCGCAAAGGAAAATCACGTTTGCCAGTGCGGATGATGCATGGTCCAGGCATCAAAGAGACCTTCAAACGAAATGCTAACCGAGCCGTGGTGGAAGCTAAGGTGTGTGAGCGACTGGTGCTACACGCACAACGCGCCTATGAAGCCTCGAAGCCATCGCGCTTTCGTAAAAAGAATACGGATTCAGGTAGCGGTGATGCCATTGTTGAAAATGCGGGTGAATCACTGCGTCTGCAAGCTCGTCATTTGGATGAGAATCATGATCTGGGGCGCGGCGTACTGAATACGTTGGTTAATAACGTCATCGGGCGCGGCATCACCATTGAACCACAGCTAAAAACCGCCGATGGAGAGCTTGCCAAAGAGGTTAACGATCAGCTGCAGGAGCTGTAGGAAGAATGGGTGCGCTTTCCCGAAGTTACTTGGGAACATCACTGGAATCACATGCTGCGCTTGTTGGCGCGGTGCTGGTTTCTTGATGGTGAGGTGCTGGTCAAACATATTGAAGGCACATCCAAGAATATCGACCATGGGACGCTTGTGCCTTACTCGCTGGAGCTGATTGAAGCGGATTATCTGCCGTTTGATCTGACCGATGAGAAAAAGCGTATCATCCATGGTGTTGAGAAAAACACATGGCGCAGACCACGCGCTTATTATCTCTATAAAGAGCATCCAGGTGATCTGCATACGTTTGTCAGTCGCAGGGATACGGTGCGTTTTACTGCCGAGCGCGTGATTCATCTGAAAATGGCGGATCGCATTGGTCAAACACGCGGCGTGTCCATCTTTGCCAGTGTGCTGACGCGCATGGAAGATGTGAAAGACTATGAATTATCGGAGCGCATGGCTGCAAAGGTTGCTGCCAGCATTTGTGCTTATATTCGCAAAAGTCTTGATGGCCCTGCCAATGCGCTGGCGATGGATGATAGCGGTAACCGGTTGATGAAAATGCAGCCAGGCATGATTTTCGATAATCTGCTGCCTGGTGAAGAAGTCGGGATGATTGATAGCAATCGCCCTAACACCATGCTGGAGCAGTTTCGTAATTCACAGCTTCGTGCGGTGGCGGCTGGTACATGCACCAGCTTTTCAAACATTGCCAAAGATTACAACGGCACATATTCGGCGCAGCGGCAGGAGCTGGTGGAGCAGTCGGTGAATTATGCGGTGCTGCGCGATTATTTTATCGAACGCTGCGTCCGCCCGATCTGGGAACGCTTCGTGGAAATGGCGGTGCTGTCGGGTCAGCTCAAAGTGCCAGAAGGCGGCATTAATAATCTATCTTTGAAAAAAGCAGGATTCCAAGGGCCTAACATGCCGTGGATTGACCCACAGAAAGAAGCCAACGCTGAAGAGAAGATGGTGCAGGCAGGATTCAAATCACGGGCGCAGGTCATCCGTGAGCGCGGCAATAATCCGCAGGATGTGTTCAAACAGATCAAGCAGGAACGCGAGCAGGAAACCGAGGCTGGCATCAATTTCAGCACCAGCAATGGTGTCCAGCAGCTTTCTTTATTCAACGAAAACCAAGGAGAAAATGATGCCACAGAAAGTGACAAAGTCCTTTTTCATTTGATTAATTGCTACGCATTAGTTATATGTCATGAAATAATAATTATTATGGATTCAGTTGATGAAAAAATTAATCTTGTTAGGTTTTGTTGAGTTTTTATAATTTATTGTGTATAATCGATGGAATTGAGGAGGTTTTATGTCTTATACACAACGAATTGGTCAGCATCAGTGGGATTCTATCTATGGAACTGTTTGATTAGCATAGTTTATGTGATATAGTATTTCTGCAATTGCAAGGAGGTGTTATGTATTGTTCACGCTGTGGTTCGACGGCTTGTTTCAAGAATGGTAAGATGCGAGGCAAGCAGCGTTTTCGCTGCAAGGGTTGTGGATATAACTTCACGAACTCGCATGGTCGCGGCTATCCCCCTGCATTAAAGTTGCAGGCATTTCAGTTATATACAGAGAATATGGGTATACGAAGCATTGCCAGATTTCTGGGTGTCAGCCCCTCTACGGTGATGCATTGGCTGCGCGATGAAGGTCGTGATATAATGGCTAAAATCAAGAATTCACTGCCCGATGCACTGCCTCCGCAGGACATTATTGAGATTGATGAGATGTGGCATTACACCCAAAAAAACGCCGAAAATTATGGGTATGGGTTGCTGTATCTCGCCTCACACGACGCATTCTCGCCATCGAAATTGGCTCTCGTGGCGCTAAAACGCTGAAGCGACTCTGGGCAAAGTTGGCGCATCTCAGGCCTTTTTGCGTGGCAACAGACGAGTGGAAGGTTTACCAGAAAATCATTACAAAACAATTGCTTATACAAACAAAAAAACTCACCTCAACTGTAGAATCCGTCAATGGTCAGATCCGAAACTACCTTGCTAGATTCAATCGCAAAACAAAACGATACTCAAAATCACCCGAAATGGTCGAAACTTCACTGTACATGCTGTGGGTACAAAAACTATGCTAATACAACAGTACCCTATCTATATGTATCTAAACGACTTTGCGAACATATATACCAAGAACGAGGCTGATTGTCGTCGCTTTGTTGAAGCGGTGTTTTGGATGGCGCGTTCGGGGTCACAATGGCGACTTTTGCCGCCAGAATATGGCGCATGGAATACGGTCTATCGCCGCTTTTCGGATTGGGCAAAGAAGGGCGTATGGTATAAAATGATGTATTATTTTCAGAATGATCGCGATATGGAGTACATCATGATTGACTCCACTATTTTGCGTGCCCACGCTTGCGCCAGCCCTTCAAAAGCAAACAAGATGATGAAGGGCTAGGGCGATCCTGCGGCGGATTCTCTACAAAAATTCACGCCGTTTGCGATGCTTTGGGCAACCCACTTCGCTTTATTATCACGCCAGGTCAGCGCCACGATGTTTCACAAGCTATTGATATCATTAGTGGAATTAATACGCAAGCGTTATTAGCTGATAAAGGGTATGATTCAGACGAGCTGCGGGAGTTTGTCCAAAAATCAGGTGCGGCTGCGCATATTCCGCCACGAAAAAATCGGCTAAAAGAGAAAATTTACGATGAGAATCTTTATAAAGAGCGCCATAAAGTGGAGTGCTTATTTGGTTTTCTAAAGCATTACAGGAGGTTATTTGCACGGTTTGATAAAACCAAACAAAACTTCTCTGCTTTCCTCCATTTTGTCGGCGCACTTCAATGGCTAAAATAAAAATCTCAACAGAACCTAATTGATTGGCTTTTTGGCTTGCATAAGACTATATTTTAGATGGTTATTTTTACCACACAATTTACATTCAGCCGTTAATATCTGCTCTGGTCTGAGATTAGATAATATTTTTTAGGGAATACCTGAACTGCCCTGGGTTTACCGGGGAGTAAAACTCTCTACAAAGGAACCCTATGATGAAGCAGAAACATATAGTAAAATACCCGCCTGAATTCCGTGAACGCGGTGTCAGGTTATATAAGGAACACCGACCTGATTACCCGAGTGACAATGCGGCTTACAAGGCGTTATCAGAGAAGCTTGGTTGCAGCGCTGATACGCTACGCAGTTGGGTGAAGCAAGCAGCGATTGACGCAGGCGAATCTGGCGGGATGACAAGCGATGATCGTGCACGCATGAAAGCGTTGGAGCGTGAGGTTCGTGAATTGCGCCAAGCCAATGAGATATTACGCAAGGCCAGTGCGTATTTTGCTCAGGCGGAGCTCGACCGCCCACATCGCAAATGGTAGCCTTCATTGATGTGCATAAGGAATGTTATGGGGTCGAGTCGATATGCAGACACCTGCTTATGCCCCATCCACTTATTATGCACATTGCCAGCAGCAGCGTGACCCTGCTTCTCGCTGCGCACGTGCAAAGCGTGATACTCTTCTTTGTAAGGAAATCACACGCATCTGGCAGGAAAATCATGGTTTATATGGGTATCGCAAGCTGTGGCATGCATTGAGACGTGAAGGTTGGGATGTCGCTCGCTGCACGGTAGAGCGATTGATGCGAACACTGGGCGCTTACAGGGCGTTGTTCGTGGCAGGAAAATCATCACAATCCTGCCGGATATGATGCAGCCATGCCCACGGGATAAGGTAAACCGTAAGTTTGTGGCAACACGACCAAACCAGCTATGGGTATCAGACTTCACCTATGTCTCAACATGGCAGGGCATGGTCTATGTGGCGTTCATCATTGATGTGTTTGCCCGCAGGATAGTAGGATGGCGTGTGTCTCTACCTCAATGACAACCGCGTTCGTGCTGGATGCACTGAATCAAGCCATTGCAACCCGCTTGCCCGATGATACACTCATTCATCATTCTGACCGTGGTAGTCAGTATCTCTCTATCACTTACACTGAACGGCTGGTTGAAGCAGGCATTGAAGCCTCTGTTGGCAGTGTCGGTGACAGCTATGACAACGCCATGGCAGAATCTATCATCGGACTGTTCAAAACAGAGGTCATTAAGCACAAAGCACCATGGAAAACGGCACAGTCTATCGAATGGGAAACGCTAAAATGGGTGCATTGGTACAACCAAAAACGCATCATGCAACCACTCGGATATATCACTCCTAACGAAAAAGAGGAATCGTACTATGAAAACTTAGACCAATCAGTTATAAAGGCAGCGTAACTTTCTAACAAAAACTTCTCCGGTATACTCGGGGCAGTTCAGATAGCTTAACTACAGGAGTAATTTTTGTCCAGTTAAAGGCAAAGAAATAAATGATACCCGACAATAACAATGCTGCCCCAATAGTGAGTAGTAAGCGTGATATCCACAACCCCCACTGATTATGTGGGTAGAGAAGATTTAAAGCGTATTCCCGTGCTTCTCTCGTAATTTTTTCATGTGCATATAATTCCTTAACCAGTCTGCGATTTGCTGGAATCTGTTCGAGTATGTAGCTGTGTTTACTCTGTGTCCATAATATTACCCCTGCAAGTATACCCTTGGCATAACCAATGCTGAAGCCAGACAAAACAGCCTAATGCCTATGCCAATGAGTGTTTCCATACGTTTTTTTCCTACACAATAAGGTTGATGTTGAATGGATGGTACACTATAATTATACGGTGTTCAATAAATAATTTGACAATGTATAATTATAGGTAAGAAATGGCTAGGCGCAGCGATCATACACAAGAAGAACTTAAAGCAATGGTCATTGCTGCCGGGCAGGAGATTATTGCTGCGCAAGGGTTTAGTCAATTTAGTGCTCGTAAAGTGGCCAAGAAAATTGGTTATACGGTAGGAACAGTGTACAATGTGTTTGGAAGCCATGATGAGCTTATTTTACATATTAATGCGGTGACGCTGGATGATATTAGAGAATCAATAGCGAATTGCATAGATAATGAGCTGGCAGGCCGTACTCAGATAAAACATTTGGCTAGCTGTTATCTGGGGTTTGCCAAAGATCATAATACGCGGTGGAGTGCATTATTCGAACATAGACTTTCATCTGATGTGCCGCTTCCCAATTGGTATTCAGATAAAATAAAAAGCTTATTCGCCTGTATTGAAGCGCCACTCCAATCTATTGCGGGTAATGAAAAGAACGCGCAGTTAGCAGCAAAAACCCTGTGGGCAAGCATTCATGGTATTTGCCAACTAGGGCTGACCGGTAAGCTAGACGTGGTTGGGGCGGAATCTGTCCGCGTGTTAACGGATTCGATGATTGATCATTATTTTGTAGGGCTGTCACATGGCACAACATGATTACGTCGTTATCTTACACGGAATATTCCGCACAAGCAGACATATGCGTAAACTGGCGACGTATGCCGCCTCGCAAGGCTACGATGTACTGAATGTGGATTATCCATCTACCAAACAGCCCTTAGAAGAACTGGTAGATACGGCTTGGAAAGATATCTCTGCTAAATTGCAGGAGGAAAAGCCTGTACATTTTATTGGCTATTCGATGGGTGGGTTACTGGTCAGAGCTATCCTGAGCAAATATCGTCCCTCAATGTTAGGACGTATCGTCCTGTTAGCCGTTCCGAATAAAGGGAGTGAAGTAGCCGATTTTTTAAAACATAACTGGCTGTATCAAAGGTTCTATGGCCCTGCCGGACAACAGCTTATTACAGATCAAACGGCAATAAAGCATTTGTTTGGCAATATTGATTATGAGTGTGGAGTAATAGCAGGAAGCCTATCACTTGAGCCATTGTCATCGTTTGTTATTAAAGGAAAAAATGATGGTAAAGTGTCTATCGAAAGCACTAAACTGGATGGGATGAAAGATCATGTTATTGTCCGTTCAACGCATACATGGTTTCCTCATCATAAAGAGGTACAAAAACAAACTCTACATTTCGTGAGCCATGGAACATTTGCCAAATAATTCCTTCATCAAAATCAGCCTATGCATCTATTCTGTTATCCAATACTAAATGATAAGTCGTGCTTGGTTATTGTCCAGACAGTATCTCAAATTAGTATTGTCGAAGATTTGACTGAACCAGATGAATGGCTGGGGTACCTGGATTCGAACCAGGGATGACGATACCAAAAACCGTTGCCTTACCGCTTGGCCATACCCCAACAATCACGTAGCATTATGTATCAAAGCCCGATCTATAATTCAACCGCTTTTCGCAACTTCCTGCATAATCCACGTAAAAAAGTCTGGATTTCCTCCTATAACGGGTAATTCCAGAATGGATGGGCATTCATACGGGTGATGTTTGCGAAGATATGATATGACATCCTGGCATTTCGTCTGTGCTGTCTTTAAAAGGATGACTGTTTCCTGTTCCTGCATAATATTACCTTCCCAGCGATAAATGGATTGCATGGCTGGCAACATATTTGCACAAGCGATTAACTGTTGATCTAGCAATCCATGTGCCAGCGTTTCTGCGGTCTTAATAGAATCAACAGTCGTGTAAATCAGGCGAATGTCAGCGGATGGTGACATAGCTACCGGGCGCAGCTTCCAGTGGAACATAGGACGCACTGCCAACGTTTCGTGCGGGAACATTTTCATTGCCCTTCAACTGTTGTGCTTGCCACTTATCCCAGTATGGCCACCATGACCCTTCATGCTGATCGGCACCTTTTAGCCACGTAGCACTATCTTTGTTCTTTGCGGAAGTATCGTTTGTCCAGTAACCGTATTTACTGCGTGTGGGAGGGTTAATCACGCCTGCAATATGGCCTGAGCCTGCCAAGACAAACTCTACCTCACCCTGGTAGAGTGTGGTTGCCGCGTAAGTGGATTCCCACGGGGCAATATGATCTTCACGGGTGGACAGGATAAAGGATGGTGTTGTAATGCAGCGCAAATTAATCGGAACCCCTAATATGTCCAGCCCACCAGCTTGAATAAACTTATTTTGCTGATACATATTGCGCAGATAGAAACTATGCATTTTTGCTGGCATACGCGTACAATCAGAATTCCAGTAAAGCAGGTCAAACGGGAAGGGTTCTTTGCCAAGCAGGTAATTATTGATAACAAATGACCAGATCATATTATTTGAGCGTAGCAAGCTAAAGGTCGCTGACATTTCAGAGCCTTCCAGATATCCTGTCTTTTGCATTCGTGTTCAACGGATTAATTTGTTCTTCATCAATAAACACGCCCAGTTCACCGGGTTCAGAGAAATCTACCATCGTCGTTAGATAGGTAGCTGACGCCACAATGGTTTGCTTGTTCTGGGCATGAAGATACGCCAGTGTAGTGGCCAGCAATGTGCCACCCAAACAATATCCCATACAATGTACTTTTGGTACATTGCATATATCAATTACCGTGTGAATGGCTTTGAGCAGACCATCCTGCATATAATCTTCAAAGTTTATATCTTTATGGCGTTCATCCGGGTTGACCCACGAAATCACAAACACGGTGTAGCCTTGCTCCACCAGCCACGCGACAAAAGAATTTTTCTGCTGCATATCAAAAATATAGTATTTATTGATCCATGCAGGGATAAGCAATAATGGTATTGAACGTGCGTTAGCCGTGGTTGGTGCATACTGAATAAGCTGCATCATGTGATTTTCGTATATCACGCTGCCTTCAGTTGCTGCCAGATTCTCGCCAACTTTAAACGCTTTATTATCTGTCGTACTGATCGCTAGCCGTCCTTTGCCGCGTTCCACATCTTCGCGTAAGTTTGTCAATCCTTTCAGAATACTCTCACCGTTACTTTCCAGCGCGGCCTGAAGCACTTCCGGGTTCGTAATCATAAAATTGCTGGGAGCAATAGCGTCAAGCCATTGGCGCGTATAAAAGCTCATTTTGTTTTGTGTATGGGTGTCTGTATCTTCGTCAAGCTGTGTGACGGCATTCTGCATCCATGAGGATGTCATGAGGTAATGCTCTTTAAGATAATCAAAATATATATTATCATTCCATGCGTCAGACGCAAAACGGCGGTCTGGCTGAGATGGGGTTTTTGAGGTGTCTTCGTCCTGTGCTTCTAAAAACCGTTGCATGGTTTTTTGCCATAAATCCGCGGAATCTGTCCACCAGACATAACTGAGTTGCATCAGTCGTGTAGGATCCTGCATGGCGCGTCCCATCCATTGATAATACTGGGAGGCCATATGCCACATGCCGGGGTCAGTGTCTCGCATATCTGCAAAAGCATCTTCCTGTGCAATAATTTTGATAATGTCCTGCCACAATGCACCAGACTTAACCATGTTATGCGTATACAGCATGGGGTTAAACTGCCCGGAAGTGTCTACTGTGGTATGGTTTGTTTCGGAGTCAGAAGATGTAGGCATAGGTAGGGCAGAATGTTTTGGCTATAGATGATGTATTATTCACTATAGTCCTAACCAGTACTTGTGCAACCTTTTGTTTAAGCCAGCCACCAGTCATTGACAGAGCGTTTTTCGCCACAAGGGCTATCTTCCGTTCCAACACATGGGCTTTTTAAATCTTCCTGCTGTCCAACATCGCCACAGGCAGAAAGCGTTAGCATGGCGAGTGCAATCAGACCATAGCTTGCAAATGAGTGTAGTAGGTGTGTCATAAACTATATCCTTTATTGACTATCATATTATTTTCTAATGGCATCACGTCTTCGCTGAGACTCCGATCTGCCTCCACCGCCGCGGCCTCCACCGCCGCCGCCTGAGCCAAACCATGAATTGACTGTACCGGTAAAGTCATTTAGTTTCATGACGCCTTGTGACAATTCCGTGGCGATTGTGACTGCTACGTCAGCTAATTGTCTCATAATATGCGTGAGTAGCAGGAATACAAGTATATTTACGTGATTCATAGGGAAAATAGGTGCGCTTGGGCAGTTGATAGGCCCTTCCTGTGTCCATTTCCCTTCATAAGGTTGACACGTTCCCCCAGCACAGCACATATACTTCCAGCGGTGAATTTCAAACGGTGTTGCTGCCTGATTCCCGGCGCGGACGTAACATAAATGTACATCATCCGGCGGCAAAATATCTCTTGCAGCTGATGTTAACAATGCCGCAAAGAAAGAGATAAAGGCAAATAGCAAAATTGGTTGAAGCGTAAAGTTAATCAGCTGGTTCAGCCAGTTGGTAAAGAGGGATTTCGTGCGTTCAAACAGCATCATTGGAATAAAGACAGGTGCAAGACCATACAACACCGCTTTCACAACGATAGACACCACATAAATATTAAGTGCTTTGAGAATTGCCATAAAGACAGAAAATACTGCCCATATCAGCCCAAAAAACATGACGGGGCCGAAGGGGCCAGTCTCTAATGTTCCAATAATGGTTACCGCCATGCGTGGGGAGAAAACAATCTGGATAATGCTGTCTAGTACGGCAAAAGGAGCTGCAATAGTATTGTTACATGTTCCTACCGCGCCGCTTATAGAAATTTGTATCATTGCATCAATGATACATGCACCACCACTATCAAAGAAAGTAATGATACCTTCTTCACTATACATGAAATTTAGTCCTGCCGGACTTGCGATCCATGCAACAAACCCCAATTTGATGAGGCGTACCAGCCCCTGAAACAGGGTCAGGGTGACAAATCCAAACATGAAAGACACGGCAAAAAAGATTACCATCAACATAAAAGCTGCGTAAATCGCTGTTTGATAGTTAGCATCTCCAACGAATGCATTATACAGCCGGTCAATGGCATTATCAACAATCACCACAATTTCATTGACGATATCCTGTAGTAACGTTTGCGCTTGTGTTTTATTGTTTTCATAGTCGAAAAAATTACTTTGCGTACAATTATCAAGCAATTCGCTTGGAAGTGCGTCTGAAGCAAAACCTGCATTGCTTTGTAATACCAGGAATACGAAAAGTAAAAAAAGATGTAGAGTATGTTTTATCATGATTGCTTTACCTTGTTCCCGGAATACCTGCGCGTGTGATGGAGCCGATGCCGCTATTGCCACCCATTAAAGCACCGCTGGACATACTGTTACGCATTTGACCAACACCGCTTTGTATTTGTTGTTGTAGTGGCATGGTGTTTGTGCTTTGAGCAAATGAGAATCCGCCTCCAACCAGTCGCGCTGTCAGACTTGGAACAATCCCCCCAATAGTAACGATCAACAGGGTTACCACTAAGATACGTATTAAACTAACCCCAATTTTCCACAGATCCTCAGCATGTCTTTCTCCCATATCGACGGTACTAAATTTCATTTTATCGCACCAGTCCATGGCACCGCTATCTTTCGGAGTAATCAGATCAGGGATAATATTATTGAGGTTAGCATCATCAAAGAAAGAGAAGTCAGATGGTACTTTCATTTCGCATTGCGGAGACTCGAGGCGATAATTTTCTGTGATATCTTCCGCTTTACCCAGCGTACTGACTAACGACTGTTCATCAGCAGGGTTGAAGACAAATTCATCTAACATGGGCAACGCAAAAGCGAGAAATACAATCATCATAAATGGCTGGAAGATAGCGCTAACAATTTCAAAGAGCATTTTGTAAAAAGCACCTTCAGTAAATTTGAACATAAGCCATGAAGCAAAGAACGGAACCAGAATAATGATGAAGCCTACAAATACATAGGATAGCAACACAACATATACACACCTGAATGCAAACATGGCTAGTGAGATAACGGACATTAATCCGATAAAGAATATCGTTACGCCCATGGTACCACTAAAGAAAAGCGAACCAATAAAGCCAAAGATAGAACTGGCAATGGTCGCGTCACGTCCAAAACCAAAGATATAATCAAACACGCAGTCAATATATTGCCATGGTGTATAGGTGATAGGGTTAATATATAAGCCTCCTCCTACGGGAAGAGCAGGTGTAGACGTAATATCACAAAAACCTCCCCCATAGAGAGCCGGAATAACGGATGCCTGCATTTGTTCCATAATGCTAAAGACATTATCGGTCAGCCCACCATCGAGTGAAGCACCAAAATTATCCGCGAGAAACAAAACAAAGCCAAATTTAAGAAGGTAGCTAAAAACCAGTTTTTGCGGATCTCTCTCACCTGAGGCTATACGAACGCCCAGCAACACTAAAGAGAAGGTCAGTACAGACATCGTCATAGGAAGAAAAAAATCTGAACTGGCCGCTAAAAACTGCTCGGTATTTGAAAAAACAGCCATTTTGGTGCAATATATCACTTTTACCGCAAGAGATTCGCCTGCGAGATCGCAGTTCACTACACCCGCTGGTGTAGTGAAGTCCAGTGCATTTGCAGGAGAGACGCTTAACATCAGTGTAAGGAATGCTGCAAGGCTATAATACAGGAAGCGTGTTGTGGGACTCATTATCGTTGCCCCACTAATCCGCTTAGCCCTTCCCTGACACCTTTTGTCATATTACTACCCATATTGCTTATTTGACCGCTTAAAGGTAGAGCATTCTCAGACCCTGCAGAAATGACCGCTGGTGCTTTATGAATACCTCCGGCTAAGTCTCGAGCCATCTTAGGGATTTCTGACATAAAAGTGACCAGAATATAAGAGCATAGCCCAACCAGCAATGTTGCCCCGGCTAACGCTCCGGCACCTCCTGGAATATTGTCATAGTTAATAGTGCGATATTGCAGATCAATTTTAAGTTGTGATAAATTTTCATAGTCAGGTTTTAGATCAGTGAATTTGATATTTCCAAATGACCCTTCATTCCCGTTAGGATCCAGAGCAGACGTATCCAGCTCTGATTGATCCAGATCATGTGTAAATTGTTTTGACCCCTCATCATAAAGGTCATTTGCTTCCGCATAGGTATGAATATTGAATCCCGGATTATTCGCTGCATCTCCGGCAATGGTATTCATTAAAGAGTTGCTACCGCTAAACAGTAGTAAATCAAAGGCAACAAACATAATATTTAGGTATGCAAACAGGATGAGTGGCTGTAATATCATTGCGATAATCATCTTTACCCATGTTTCAAAATATCGTGATGTATTCGCAAACATGATGAGCGGCATAAAGAGTGCACCAATAATAAAGAGCAACGATAGCACCAATAATGCCAGAAGATACGTGTATGAGGCGCGTAACAACGCCATTACAAGATTAAAGCAGATATATAACCCTGCTAATCCAATCAGCATTCCCAGCGCGCCTGAGTAGAAATTATAAAAGAAGAAGCCCATCATACCACGTTGCAGCCCTTCCTGTGCGCTTCCGCCACCCTGTATGGCATTGGATGATAAGCCGATGACCATATCAAAGATACAGTCAGCCCGTTGCCACATAGGCTCAGTTGAGGCATAGCTACCAACTGGAACGCCAACATCAAACGGCAATGGCTCACACCTGAGGCCTGCGGCATATGCACCTACATTCCCGACCGTATTAACAACGCCGGTGAGCATACCTACAAATTGCAGATATAATTCGTCTACATTCCCAATGAAATACATGACAGCGCCAAATTTTAACAGAAACACCATGGTGTCGTTTGCAACGCGCCGGTGCTCTCCTGCTGCCAGCTTTACACCGAACAGGATTACGGCCAGTAACAGCACCAATACCATGGCATTGATAATTTCATCGTTGTAAAATTCCTGAATAAAATATTGTGTGCCTCTAACGACAGTGTCTTCCATACACACCACAATGCGAGCAAACACATTGCCGTTTTCAGGGCAACGATCAGTCAGAAATGTTGTTGCATTGGCATAAGGGTTCGTCACTCCTGCATGAGCGGTGGAGGTAAAAATTAGCGCAAATACAATCAGATAAAGAAAAAGGGTAAGTTTACTGCGTCCCATTCTGCCTTTCCGCCACACGCTGCTGAAAGATCGGAATCCATTGTTCCGGATCGCCGCCTATCTCTTTCATAACATCATCTAGAATGCTCACCGTTTCCGCCCGACCAGACAATACATGAATAATGTCTTCCATACCGCTTAAATCAATGCGGGCAATCACAACGTCTTTCCCCTGTTTTAGCAGGAAATAACGTGACCCCGGATCAGTTGTTTTTAGCAAATTAAATTCGCGATCACTAATCATGAAGGATTTTTTATAGGCTTCTGTTGCTTTGGGATTGGGTAAGAAAATTTGTGTAGCTGTTTGCTGGATCAACGTATCACTAATGTCACTATTGGCAGCATCTTCCACACTTTGCGTGGCAAACACGACCATGCCATTAAGCTTACGAAGTGTCTTTAGCCAGTCTTTAATTTTGGCTTTAAAGTATTTATTGTCAATTAATGCCCACGCCTCATCAAGGACAATAATGGTTGGGGTGCCATCCAGTGCCAGTTGAATACGATGAAACAAATAGGTCAGGACCGGCATAAGCGTCACTTTGTTGCTTAGAACATCTCCCATCTCAAACCCGAAAATAGACCCATTATTGAAGTTGATGACGTCTTTCGGATTATCAAACATTCCGGCATACATGCCACTTGAATGCCATTGACGTAGGCGCGAAGCTACTGTGCCAGGGCCTTCTAGCCCTAGAAAAGGTGCAACATTGCGTAACATTCTATCTGACTTATCCAGTTTGAAACAGCCATTAATGGCTTCAATAATGGCATCATTATCCTGTGCGGTAATGGGTTCATCATGTACGCTGATGAGTGTTTTAATCCATTCAACCAAAAAGGTACGATTCTCGCTTGTGTCAGGTAATTGTAGTGGGTTGAAGTTACATACATCACCCGGGTCAATATGTGAATATTCCCCTTCTAAAGCACGTACAAAGATTTCCGCACCTCTATCTTTATCAAACATAAAAGTACGACAGTTAAACTTCTGCGCTTGCGCCACCAGAAAGTTCATGAGTACCGTTTTACCGGCACCTGTGGGGCCGATGATCGTCGTGTGTCCTACATCTCTGAGGTGGAAGTTAAAGTAATAAGGGGTACCAGATGTGGTGTTGAAAATACTGACCGCATTACCCCAGTGATTTTGGTTAATCTTCCCAACCGGGTAATTATGCATGGAAGCAAAGCCAGCCATGTTCAGTGTGTGGATGTCTGCTAATCGTCCAACAAAATCTCCGTTACCCGGAAGTTGCGCCCAAAAGCACTGCTCCAGTACCAGTCGTTCCCTTACCGGATTAATCCCTAAATTTACCAGCTCGGCAATGGCCATAGAAATAGATTTCTCTAATTGCTTCGTTGTATCTTCCATGCACATGACGGTCATGTGGTGGGTGCCAAATGCCACGTGGCCTGACATAGCCATATCCAGCGCGTCACTAATTTCTGCGACTTGTGTGATAGCCTTATCTTCCGAGGCAATCATTCGACGCTGACGCACCTGCATTTGCCCAATATTGGTTTGGCGATTATGATATTGAAAGGATTGTGCAACAATAAATTCCATAGGGAGTTGCAAAAATGCATCAAGCATTCCGGCAGCAGTCGCTGGTGCATATTCTTTGATGCTCACCATTCCAACGAATTGTTTTTTATCGGGGCGTCGTACCTCAGCAGCGCGGTTACCAAAGTAAATGCGGTGTGTTGCCAGATATTGCCGAATCTCCATTGTTGGCACCAGCATATCCTGATAATATCCACCATTGACTAAGCGCCCCAGAAAACTCATAGGTTCTGATATGGCTCCATGTTCCGTCTCACGTACACCAAGCACTTCTGCACCGTAATCTTTAAATGTAGCCAAAATACGGTAAACGGTTTCTTTTAAGTCTTTATGTGCTTCCTGCATCCGCAAATATCTACGCTGTTTATCTGCACGTTCTTCAATACGGTTCCAGTAATTCTCAATTTTGGCTGCACCCTCCTGATCTTCCTGACGGATAATAGAGAGATACAACTCATTGATATACAAGTCTTTAGAGTCGTGTTTGCCACGCCACCGATCATCAATATAGCGCGCAAATCCCTTTGGTTGCGACCCGTCCGGATAGGCAGATTGGCGTCTGCGTACAATATGGAACCAGATAGAGTAATTCCCATCACCCAAACTTTTCAGCAGTGAATTACGCACCATTTTACGCATATCCACTTCAATATCATCGGCGGTTTCAAACGAAAACCCGTCCATACGGATGATTTGCATCATGGACATATTATCCAGCAAAATCGTTTCCTTATCGTAGTGATACAGGTACGGAATGAAAGAGGAGGAGGCGAGTTCCCTTCCTGACTCTTTCGCGTTAGATATTTCTCGTTTTGATAGCTGTACCATTAAAATACATCATATGAGTTAGTGCCATAATGATATCCCATGAGATTATTCCAGCTTCGGTAGCCGTGCTTTCCTCTAAGCATCATAAGTTCCACGGCGCGTGGTTCTTTCATACAGATCATATAGCCGATACCGTGAATAGCGGGGCCTACAATAATTAACATGAGAAAGTCCTTGGAGTGAATAAACACGATGAGCGTCATTAAAGCATTTAGTACAAAATACATATAGCTGACACCAGCGATCATCACTGGACGTGCTAACCCCTGAAAGAGCGGATCTGACTGTAATCTTCCTGTTCCTGCCACAAGTGACTCCTTTATATTCTAGTAAAAATCAACTATTTCTACCTATTATATAATAAATCTATCAAAATAATAAGAAAAAACTGTGATTATTTGTATTAAATGTTCTATATTGACGAATATCTGAAGGTTGCGAGCTGTCACTACGTTGACCTTACTCTAACATAGCGATTGCTAATAAAGTGTATCAGGCAAAATAAAAAGCTGTTATACAAGTGACTTATGGACATATATTGCACGTTACATGTTCGTCATTGCTTCATTAAACCTTTATTTATGCTTTGTAGACATGATGATAAGCATATGATAGACTATAGTTGCGTTATACTTAAGGCGCATATCATAGGACAAGGAGTTTTTTAGGTGGGCAACGGGCGCTACGCAAATAGTACAAATTCTCATATTAATGCATTGATTACAGGTAGATACCGTTTTGAACTTCGTGTTGATGCCTTGAAAAAGATAGAGTTTTTTCGTCAGAATTTTATAGAGGCACAGTTGAAAGGGCAGCAAACGCCCGATAAATCCAAAGATTTTCTGGTTATGTGGATACGAGATTTCTATGTTACCGAAGAAGAGGAAGAAGAGGGATATTATGGCAACTATGCAGTGATCCGTCCGCAGAAAATGCAAAGCGGTATTTACACACTTTCTTGTGCAAAGATTAATACCGATGTCAAACATCATCCCCGTAAACGTCGCAAAAGAGAACGTTTGCCCAACTGGGGACACCCCATTTTGCGTTCCGTTAAAGCGCAGCGCAATTATCCAACTCTGGAGTCTATTCAGTCAGAATTGTCTCAGCTTCATCTGGAATATCCCGAAACGACGATACCAAATGAAAATAAGCTACTATTAATGATTTATGATCGGCAGGAAAAAGATAAAGAGCCGGCACAAAAATATATTTTGAAGATTATCCCCGATAAAAATGAAGAGGGCGGCTATACGTTTGAGTATAAACTCAACGAGCATGAAGGCCGTATGGGCCCCAGTGCAACATCCAAGCAGGATAATGCAGCGGCGGCAGCGGAAGGTCCGCAAGGGTATTTCACCTCTATGGTTGCACTCAAACGCAAAAAACGCCCGACCAGTGCGACTGGCGCGAACAGTAGCCAATCAGGATAAATACGTTAGAAACCAGTGGTCATATCTTTAGGTTATAGATATGGTACGGCGCATGAAGCAACATAAAGCAGTCATCTTACTTAGCGGTGGACTGGATTCCACCACCATTCTGGCGTATGCTATGCAGCAAGGTTACACTTGTTATGCTCTGAGCTTTGCTTATGGCCAACGTCACGGGGTAGAGCTGCAAGCGGCACAAAAAGTGGCGCAACACTGGCAGGTTAAAGAGCATAAAGTCGCGCAAATTGACTTAAGGCTGTTTGGCGGTTCGGCGTTGACAGCAGATATTGACGTACCCAAAGCCACCAGCGCAGAAACGATTCCTGACACTATTCCCATAACTTACGTACCGGCTCGCAACACTATCTTTCTGTCATTTGCTTTAGGGTGGGCCGAAGTGCTGGGTGCTTACGATATTTTCATTGGAGTGAATGCCGTTGATTATAGTGGCTACCCTGATTGTCGGCCAGCATTCATTGAGGCCTATGAAGCAATGGCAAATAAAGCCACTGCTTATGGTGTGGATGGAAATCAACACATTAGGATTCATACACCGCTGATAGATAAGACAAAAGCGCAGATTATCCGCATGGGGCTGTCATTGGACGTAGATTATAGCATGACCTTATCCTGCTACGATCCAACACTTGAAGGAAAAGCATGTGGCACATGCCACGCATGTTTGCTACGCGCTAAAGGGTTCAGGGATGCTGGCCTGATTGATGACGTAGTTTAAAAGGCTTTGAAGTTTGTGGTACCCATTAGAAAGTCAATCGTGGCATTATCTGATGAAAATGGTACAATGAGCGTGCGGTATCTCAACTCTTTTCCATCATAATAAAAAGATGCGGATTCAGTGAGTGGTTTGCGCTCTATGGTTGCTTTCTCATAGACGCCAATCGTGTTGTTAAGAATCACGTCATTCATCGCCTCTGATACGAGTTCGCCTGTATAGTCGACGCCAAAAAGCGACGATAGATCGGGGCCAAAATAATGGAAGACTGGGTCATCTGTGCGTATATCAATCACAAACGAATAATGCCAGATTTCCTGAATTTCGTGGATGTGCATATCTGATAAGCTCGGATAAGTGCGGTCACCGCGTATCCGATTCCAGTAAGAGAGCAAACGAAAGGTAAGCCGTTGCTCCTGCTTATGGGGTGGTGGCGTATCTGTCATTATCTGGAAGTTACATATGTACAGTTCATCCAGTAATGATACCGTATGACAGCTTAACTAACCACTAATGCTGGATACGTTGTGCCAGTGCGCTTGACATAAACGCGTGCAAGTCACCGTCAAGCACTGCCTGCGTATTGCCTGTTTCTTCCTGTGTTCGTAGGTCTTTAACCAGTTGATATGGGTGTAGCACGTAAGACCGGATTTGATGCCCCCATGCATTGTCTGTTTTTTGATCGTTGAGCGATTGCGCTTTTGCCTCACGTTCCTGCAGCTCCCTTTCATAGAGCCGTGATCGCAGCATGGAATAGGCTTCTGCCCGATTTTTATGTTGAGAGCGTGAATTTTGGCATTGTACTACAATATTCGTGGGTAGATGTGTGATTCGAATAGCACTATCGGTTTTATTAATGTGCTGGCCACCTGCGCCAGATGCACGGTACGTGTCGATACGTAAATCTTTTTCCTCAATTTCAATCTCGATAGAGTCATCAACTACCGGAGAGACAGAGACACTACAAAAGCTGGTATGACGGCGTGAGTTACTATCAAATGGAGAAATGCGCACCAGACGATGCACGCCGCTTTCTGTTTTCGACCATCCGTAAGCGTTATGCCCGTTAATACGGATCGTTGCGGATTTAATGCCTGCTTCTTCTCCGGCCTGATCGTCAATCAATTCTGTTTTGAATCCCCGGCGTTCCGCCCAACGCATATACATACGCAGCAACATTTGTGCCCAGTCCTGACTTTCTGTACCACCTGCGCCGGAATGAATCTCCATGAAACAATCATTGCTGTCTGCTTCACCTGAGAGCAGACTTTCAATCTCTAAGGTACGGAATTGAGCGGCTACATCTGCCAGAGCGTCTTCGGCTTCCTGTATAGTTTCGGCATCCTTTTCTTCTTCCGCCAGTTCATAAAGTGCTATATGATCGTCGGCATCCTGTTCGAGCTGACGAAAATGGTCGATTAATGTCTGCAAAGAGGTGCGTTCTTTTAGCAATTTCTGTGCTTTGTGCTGGTCTGACCATAAATCTGGGTCTTCTGCCTGAGTATTTAACTCACTAAGTCGTGCAACGGCGCTATCCCAGTCAAAGATACCTCCTGAGCAATGATTTTGATTCGTCTATACGTTGTGTGAGTTGAAGAATATCTGCTTTCATGATGAACCTGTTTGGGTGGAAAGATTAATATAGGCCGCCTGTGCCAGGCGAAGGTTGTGTCGTGCGTGCTGGTTTCTGTTTGCGGTTTGGTGAGCGGTAACGATCTTCAAACCTGCGTGAGGGATGGCGCGGCGGTAAGGTGGTTGTGTTGCTGTAAGGTTGATACGAACGTCTGGGTTCAGGCGTGTTTGTTTTAGGCTTTTTAGGGGCGGGGCTATTATTGCCTGAAGGTGTTAAAGGCACGTAGTCACTATTGGTACTTAGCGCATCACTGGGGACGTTTTGCGATTCTGGAGGAACAATATAGCTATCATCACGCGACTGATATGGCTGACCTGATGGCGAATAAACATCATCCCTGTAGACGTTTCTTTCATAAGATGGTTGCGTTGCATGGCTGTTACGATAACCGGGTTGTGCGCGGTAAAGCTGGTTGGCTGCATCATAATCGACAAATTCGTTGTAAGATGGGTCAGATAGTTGATTATCTTCTAACGCACCATCATCTTGCAGGTCGTCAGTAATCTTATCTCCGGGGATAAAAATAGAACCGCCTGTAACAAATGTTTCGGTAATGATTGCCGTTGATTGTTGCCAGGGTAGGGGAGGCACTCCGGTATAACGGTCTACATTAATGTCAATCACGCCAGTTGGACGAACGAAGTCTGCAGGAGGTGTTTCCGAGTAATGGTCTTTCATAAATGACACAAATGCCGGTAATGCTACCCTGCCACCAGTTTCACGTCTGCCAAGTGATTTAGGTGTATCAAACCCTATATAGATACCAACCACCAAATCCTGTGTCATCCCAACGAACCATGCATCACGGCTATCGTTGGTTGTGCCGGTTTTGCCTGCAACATCAAAGTTCAGCACCTTTGCTCGTGTGGCCGTGCCGCGTTGCACAACGCCTTTAAGTAATGTCACCATCTGATACGCAATACGTGGATCAATCACCCGTTCCCGTGTATTTGCTAAAATGGGTGGATTAACGGCGATGCGTGGCTGTTCCTTGGTAACACGACATTTCGGACAATCACGCGCATCAGCGCGGTACAGAACTTCACCATTTCGGTTATCAACACGTTTCACCATGACGGGTTCTACCTGTAATCCACCATTCACGAGCATTGAGTAGGCTGTAACCATGTGCATCACGGTTGTTTCGTAAGACCCAAGTACATTGGCGAAGTTAGATGGCATGTTTTGGTACATGCCAAGTCTTTCCCCCACGTGAGATACGGCATCCAAACCAATCATTTGTGCTAACCTGACCGTCATAAGATTGCGGGATTTTTCTAAACCATTGCGAAGGGTAGTTGCCCCCAGAAAATCTCTGCCATAATTTTTGGGACGCCATGGCGGTTTACCCGGCCCCTGCGAAATTTCGATAGGTGCGTCTTCAACAATAGAGCTAGGGGTAAACCCTCTCTCCAGTGCTGCCATATAAACGAATGGTTTAAAGCTGGAACCTGGCTGGCGTTTTGCTTGTGTCGCTCGGTTAAACTCACTATCCATATAGCTATAGCCACCACTCATAGCCAGCACTTCCCCAGTTTGTGGACGCATGGCAACCATGGCACCGCTGACTTTAGGGATTTGATGCAATGCCCATATGGCGAGTTTATTGCGAAGAGGATCATTTGTAGGTGTGACGATAATGACGTCACCTGTTTGCAATATATCACTTACCTTCTTCGGTGCAGCGCCTATGGCACCGGAAGGGCGCACTGGTCTTGCCCATTTCAAATATGATGCTGTCAATAATGCCGTATTTTCCTGCACGGCTTCTTCGTCATCACTTGCCTGATCTGGTGAGGTCGTCATGCCAATCACTGCATCGCTGCCGTCTAAACTTAAGATAACAGCGAGTTGCTGATCTTCAAATAGTGGCGTGTCTCGTGCCAGATCATCCAGTGCGTTTTCCCAGCCTTCCAGCGTATCTAACTGGGTGATAGCACCTCGAAATCCGTGACGGCGATCATAGGTGGTGAGAGCATTACGTAATGCTTTATCCAGTAAAGATTGCGTGGCTGGCTGCATGGCCGTTTTCACGAACAAATTATTCTCATAGGTAGCATCCTCGCCATAGGTTTCAAGTAACCAGCGTCGCACTTCTTCTGCGTAGTAGCCGCTATTAATGGCGTCCTGCGCGATACGTTGTTTAATACCAAGCGGCGATGACAAGGCACGCTCAAGTTCTGCTGCATTAATGTAACCTTCTTCAAACATGCGTGGAAGAACATAGTTGTTGCGGCGATCTATGGCTGCATGAGGGTTGCGTTGTGGATCATATGTGGAGGGTGCTTTCGGCATGGCTGCGAGTAATGCGGCTTCTTCTGTCGTCAGTTCATCCAGTTCTTTGTCAAAAAACTCCTGTGCAGCAGAGGCAACACCGTAAGCTCCCATACCCAAATAAATTTCATTCAGGTAAAGTTCTAAAATACGATCTTTCGTATAATTCTGGGTGATACGTAAGGCTAAGATGGCCTCTTTAATTTTTCGATCAATAGATTTTTCTCTTGTCAGCAAAAAGTTTTTCACGACTTGCTGCGTGATGGTCGAGCCACCAACCAGTGATTTATCATCATTAGCATAATTGCGGATATTTTTGATAAGTGCGCGTGTAATCCCCATAGGGTCAATGCCGCGATGCTCATAAAACGTTTTATCTTCTGCGGCAATAAAAGCATGAATTACTTTGTGAGGAATCTCTTCAAACGGAACAAAAATACGCTTTTGTCGTGCATATTCCCCGATAAGTTCGCTATTAGCCGCGTATACGCGAGTCATTCCCGTGGGTTGGTAATCTGCTAAGCTACTGCTATCAGGCAAAGCTTTGCTATAATAATAAAGTAGCCCCATGACAGTGACTACCCCAATGAACAACCCTGTTAACAGCAAGCTTAATGCAACGGCAACCGGACGAACTGTCCAGCGCGACAGCCAGCGCAAGATGCGACGAAAACGTGATGGCTTGGGGTGTGTATCTGAGTCAGGTATGGGCATAGCTATGGTGAATGTTGTTGTAGCTGTAGGTGATTAGAACTACAAGAAAAACCTCTCACTTATCTTAAAGGATGCTGAACAAAATATCTATCTATGGCGCGAATCACGGCATTGACAACTTTATTGCGATGAGTTGACGTTTGAAGTATCTGCTCATCCGTTTTGTTAGACAGGAACCCAACCTCAATTAGTACGGAAGGAATATCAGGTGCTTTCAGTACACGAAATCCAGCAAAGCGTGCAGGATTGCCAAGCAGGGTAATTTTCGCTTTGGCAAATTGCTTGACTAATTCTGAGGATAAATCCGTGGCTTTGATACGAGCGTCACGGCTAGCTAAGTCAATAAGAATATCCGCCACTTCCGGATGTTTGTCTGCAAAGTCAATGCCACCAATGCGATCTGCTTCATTTTCCTTTTGTGCCAGTTTAGCCGCTTCACTGTCGGAAGCTTTCTCGGACACGGTATAAACAGAAATACCGCGTGCATAGCTTTCTCCTGCGCTATCAGCGTGAATAGAGATAAACAGGTCACCATTCGCCTGACGTGCTTTCTTCACACGCTCATGTAAATAAATAAACCGATCACCACCACGCGTCATACTCACCTGGTAACGATGGGTGTTCAGCAATGCTTGCTTTAACGCATTTGCGTAAGCCATGGTTATGTGCTTTTCCAGTACTTTGGTACGGCCTATAGCCCCCGGATCTTTCCCCCCATGGCCAGCGTCAATAATGATATGGGGCTTATGCGATGACGTTGCGGCATGTTGTGGCTTTACAATGGGCTGCGGAATGAATGACGACGGTGCAACGGTAGGTGATTCTTCTGTTAGTATATCAATTTGCAAGGTTTGATTATTCAAAGACTGAATGCGATGTGTTTTTGCTTGCGGGGATAACTCCATCACAATACGCGATGTTTTTGGGCTGAAATGTCCAAATCTGATAGCGGTAATCAGGCCATCTTGCTGTAGCGTTGGCAGGGAGGGTAGGGGAGTGCCCAGATGCTGCATATCAACCACCAGCCGGACAGGGTTGTTCAGAAGAAACGTATTCTGTATGGCTGGCCGCAACTTAGTGCTGTGCAAAATAATACGTTCAAATGTCTGATGTTGTTGATGCGTAACACGATGAACATCTGGCACGGCAGCACTAGCACTGTGTAGCGCGGTGAGGGCAATCGTAACAATACTAAGAAAAAAGAATATTATGGCTCTAAGGAAGGGCATTAATGCAGGTATTTGGAAAGTATGCATAAAAGTTTCTTGATTCTTCTATAGGATATGCGTTAAGTAGAGAGGTTATCTTAGGTTAGCTTTTGGTAGCCGCGCCATACGGGTGTAGCGCAACGGCTGAAAGATAACGCTTATAGAAGAATACATCCCACAATGCCACTACGCATTGTGATTATTACGTCATAAAGGATATGCCATGAATATATTGATCTCAACCCGTACCAGCCACCTGGCCGTATTTGTTGCAACATTAGAAAGCGCAGTAAGTTTTTCATAAAACGGTTCGTTATTCCTAAACCAAATATATGGTCTACCCAAATACAACTGCTTTTACCTATGATAAGAGCCAGACTCTCACACATTACGTTACCCGCTTCCCATACGGTTAGCGGCTCCATGTGTAGGTTATACATACATCGTTGTAAGGGGTAGGCTCACCCACCACTCAAGGAGCCCCACTATTATGACACGCTTAATGCTAGTCGATGCTGTAGACATTGAAGAAACCCGTGTAGCCATTACCGAACATGGTGAATTAGATCATTTTGATTTTGTATCGAAGTCAAAGAAGCAAATTAAAGGTAATATTTACCTCGCAAAAATAACGCGTATTGAACCATCACTGCAAGCCGCTTTTGTGGAATATGGGTCTGACAAACAAGGTTTTTTGCCTTTTTCTGAAGTACATCCCGATTATTATCAGATACCTGTAGAAGACAGGCAGAGACTATTGGACGAAGCCGCAGGACTGCACGAAAGTGATGATGAGGCAGATGATGAAGGGCAAGATATGCCCGATGCTAAGGATACGCAAAAATCCTCTAAGCCTCGTATTCGTAAACGTGGCAGTAGCCGTCGCAAAACATTTGCCAAAAAAGACGATACCTCCAATGATGAACCACAGGAAAGTGATGATAATCAAATGGTGTCGCAAGATCAATCTACCGATAGTGAAAGCAGTGATTCCGAGGATAACAACACGCAACATAGTAGCGATACGCATCCTTTAGCTTCGGCTAGTAACGTGATTGCTGAGGAAGATGACAAGGAAGCGTCACAAACGGAATCTTCTGATGCAGATAATGCACAGACGGAAAAAGACGATGCAGATGATGCCACGCCTAAAAAACGTACACGTCAACGCAGGCGTAGAGGAGGGAAAAAGTCATCATCATCTTCTTCTTCCGATTCAGCGCAGGAAGACCAACATGATGATGACAGCCATAAAGATGAACCTGTTTCGTCAGGTATGGATGATGATGTAGAAGAAGAAATACGCACTGCCCGCAACACCTTGTCCCGACGTTACAAGATACAGGAAGTGATGCGCCCCGGCCAAATTGTGTTGGTGCAGGTGACAAAAGAAGAACGCGGTAATAAGGGTGTGTCTCTTAGCACGTACATATCACTTGCGGGTCGCTACTGTGTGTTGATGCCTAATTCGCCAAAAGCTGGCGGTATCTCGCGTAAAATTGGCAATAATGAGGATCGCAAAAGACTGCGTAGTATTTCAGATGAACTCAAGTCCCTGCGTGGTATGAGCGCCATCATTCGTACTGCCGGTATTGACCGCACACGGGCAGAAATTAAACGTGATTATGAATACCTGATTAAACTATGGAACCAGATACGTGACAATGCGCTTGCATCCATTGCACCTGCGGTTGTTTATGAAGAAAATGATATCGTCAAGCGTTCCATACGTGACCATTATAATGGTGATATTGAAGCAATCCATGTGCAGGGTGAAGCATCTTACCGTCAGGCAAAAGACTTCATGAAATTGCTGATGCCATCTCATGCGCCGCGTGTGAAGCAACACAAAGATGAACAGCCTGTCTTTACCGTCTATGGTGTTGAGGCTGCCATTGGAGAACTGTATAAAACATCTGCACCACTAAAATCTGGTGGATACCTTGTGATTAATCCAACAGAAGCACTGATTTCTGTGGATGTGAACTCTGGTAAGTCCACTAATGAGCGCAATGTTGAAGAAACCGCCTATAAAACGAATTTGGAAGCTTGTGAAGAATTAGCAAGGCAACTGCGTTTGCGTAATCTGGGTGGATTGGTTGTCGTTGATTTCATTGATATGGCCTATCATAAATATCGCCGAAATGTAGAAAAATGCCTGAAAGAAGCGATGTCTACAGATCGTGCTAAGGTGCAAATTGGTCATATTAGTAGCTTTGGTTTACTGGAAATGTCGCGTCAGCGTATCGGTTCCAGTCTGGAAGAATCGACAACGCAAACCTGCCCCAATTGTCAGGGTAGCGGTCGTGTTCCTTTGCTTGATGTAGTAGTTATCCAATTGCTCAGAAATTTACAGTGCTACCTGTCTGATGCCTCGGGTAACGTGATTACGCTACATGTGAATCATGCCGTGATGATGGAACTGATTAATCATCATCGTGAAGCGGTCACATCGTTGGAAAGTGCTTATGATGTGTCACTCTGCTTTGCACTGTTGGAAAATGAGACGGTTGGCAGTTATCATTTTACCTCTCCATCTGATGCAATGTTTGATTCAGAGAAAGGGTTTACACGTAAACCTGGTCAACGTAAGCAACGCAATAAATCCCGATCTGGTGGTGCTAAGCACAATAATGCGAAGCGTCCGGCACGTAATAAGCAAACGGACGAAACAGAAGCGTCATCTTCTAAAGAGCAAGACGATGCGACAGAGAAGGATGTAGAACCCTCTGATAAACCTAAACGCACACGTAGGCGAGGTGGTAGAAACCGCAATAAAGCAGAAACCCTAGAGCATGGAAATGATGAGGTTAACCCGCAACAACCTGAAAATACTGCTAACAATTTAGAGCCCGAGAAAGTAGAAAAGGCAGAAGAAGAGCATAGGCAAGTTAAAGAGGGGTCGCCACAACAGCCGCACGATACGGCGCCATCTTCAGACGATACGCCTGCGTCTTCAATCGACAGCCAGAGTGATACGTCATCTCACGCTAAAGAAGCAACCACGGAAGCCGCTGCTGTGCCAGAAGATACTCCGCCAGCAGAGAATAAAAGAAAAGGGTGGTGGCAACGTGTGCTAGAGAGTTAAACGTCGGAAAGAGTGCCATCAGAAGCGCCCTACTACACGTTGTGTGATTAAGGTTTTATGAGGCTAAATATAGGCCATTATAATAAAAGCATGATGGCCTCAGCCAAGCCAGTTGTTGGCTTATTCTAGCTTTTCTGCGGCACAGCCGCTGCGGTTTGCTGGCGTGATTCCATCAATCTGCTTACATGCCCGCCAGTCGTTTGCGCCATTGATGCCGCTTGATGTCCTACATTTACAACGGTTTGCGTGGCTCCTTTTCTGAACTCGGCAGCATCATTCACCATGTTAGGTGCAAACGTCGCACCAGCAAACATTAGTCCTGCACCGGTTGCCACAGCACCCGGGTTCTTTACGGCTCCTTCTGCCACATTAGCAATTCCTGAGCCAATATTGCCTATGTTAGAAGCCGCATGACCAATACTTTTGACCGCAATACCCCCGTTTTCGGTAAAGTCGGATGCGGCGAGCTCTTTGACACCGGCAATATTGTTCAAGCCGACAGCATTACTGGTAGCGGCAGCAGCACCGGCAGCAGCTTCATTTAAGCCGTCAAAGCCTTGTATTACACCAGCAACAGTACGCCTTCCACCTTCTGGAATTGCTTCCAGTCCAACCAGTTCCCCTGCCTCGTTAAGATCTAGTCCAGCCAATTGACCAAGACCATCTGTGAGTGCGTTGACAGGTGATAGCGCAATTCCTGCAGCAAACACTGTTCCCGTAATTTTTAATGCTGATCTTACTAAATGGCTCATATTCTATCCGTATTCATCTTACCCCAACATACCAAAAGAATATGACATTTTGATGACTATAACGCCAAATATATGCTATAACCGTGCAAACATTTACAGATTGAGGAATATGTTATGTTACTGGTGTCGGCTGCCGCCATTACCAACCCTAGCGGGCAGGTATTTGTTCAAAAACGCCCTGAGGGTAAGAATCTTGCAGGAATGTGGGAATTTCCGGGTGGTAAGGTGGAATCTGACGAAACGCCTGAACAAGGCCTAATTCGTGAACTTCACGAAGAGATTGGTATTAATGTGCCTTTTCTCCATCCTACACCACTGAATTTTATGGCTAAGCGTATTCGCCCGTCTACCAATACTGACGATGATTTGCGCTATCAAATGGGATACCCCGCACTAGATAGTATTGTGTTATTGCTTTACCATATTACTCTTTGGAAAGGGATCATTACGCCAATGGAAAAGCAAGAGTGTCGGTGGGTATATGGAAGTGAGCTGCAGGATTTGGCGATGCCTGACACGAACCGGCCACTTATAGAAATTATTTGCGAACAAAATATTGTAAAAATGCGTCAACATGCCATCGCTTAGTTTGTTAAGCTCTGGTACGGATGGAGAAACTTAAACCATACATAATTGACTAACGCTGAGCATAACAGACTGGTTCTTACATATTGACTTTTATAACTTTATACCTTACCAAGCATAACCAAGCTAAAGCGGAAGCAACACGCTTCTGGGGGTATTATTAGGGGTATATATGGCGCTAACGGACAGAGAAATTAAGGCAGCTGAACCACGCGAAAAGCAATATAAGCTGTATGACTCTGAAGGACTACTCTTAATTGTTCATCCTAATGGTAGCAAGTATTGGCGGCTAAAATATCGATATGGCGCCAAAGAGAAGATGCTTGCTTTAGGCGTGTATCCGAAGGTCAAACTATCTGAAGCCCGAAAAAAGCGCAATGAAGCCAGGCTTTTAATCGACGATGGTATTGATCCCTCTACCCGAAAGAGCAAAGCACGGGCAGATAAGGATCACACCTTCGAACGGTATTTTAAAGACTGGATGGAAACTCGAATAGAGCTTCTTACACCCGCAGTCACTAAGCGCACTTATCAGCGTTTCTATAAAAGCGTAATACCTATTATTGGATCGATGAATGTTGATGACGTTACCCCACGCGATATTATAACTATTGGTAAGAACTGCGAAAATAGAGGCGCACTATATACTGGCAAATCTATTATCAGCTTGATCAGTAAAATGTATAGATGGATGATTATCCATGGCATCACGGAAACGGATCCAGCCTACCGTATGACTGAGGCAGTCAAGTCATATAAGGTGCAGAACAATCCATACCTTAAAGAAAATGAGCTACCTGAGTTTCTAAAGAAATTAAATGGCTATAGCGGATATCATGTAGCAAAGCTGGCTACATATTTCCTGTTACTTACCATGGTACGTACATCTGAAATGCGCTTTTCTACATGGAATGAATTCGATATTGATAAAGCTGAATGGCGTATAGATACGGAACGAATGAAAATGCGACGACAGCACATCGTACCTTTGTCTCGCCAGACTATAGCAATATTAGAGCAGCTCAAGCCGTATTCGGGTGGCAAGGGATTTGTGTTCCCATCTATAAAGGGTGATGGTCAACCGTTCTCAGAGGTTTCTGTTTTAACTGTTATTAAGCGGCTAGGGTATAAAGGAAGAACGACTGGCCACGGTTTTCGTGCTACTGCATCCACAATATTGAATGAACGAGGATATCGCGCAGATGCTATAGAAAGGCAGTTAGCCCATGTTGAAGGCGGAGGCGTGCGAGCTAAGTATAATCACGCTGAATACTTAGATGAAAGGCGTGCTATGATGCAAGAGTGGGCTGATCTTCTTGATGCCATGAATCCTCATCAACATAAGGCTGTGACTGAATCCAATTCTGAACATCGCTTTCTAGAAAGCGTATAGCGCGTTCCCCAACCTTTTTAGGTGCCGGAAATTTTTTATCTTTCACCAACTTACGTATCCATACATCGGTAAATGTCGTACACTTGCACACTTCTTTCATTGTAATGAATCTATCTGTCATGCTTTGGGTATCTCCTTTAAAGCAATATGCTGGTACATCTTGTTTTCTTATCGAAAACAACGCTTATGCAATTCCTGCTGTTGGGGCGGTTTTCTCTTGACTGCTGTTTTCAGATTGACTACATTTCGCCTCGTGCAAAGAGTAGTTAAACCAAACAGAAACAGGAACTTCACCGTTAGTAAAATGAAAAATTCTCAGCTTCAATCCATCTCCAGGGTTTCGCCGTCCAGACAGCACATTATGCAATGTGGATCGGTCTATTCCCAGTTTTTGTGCGACCTCTGAATGTTTCAGATTATGACGCTCTATGTAATGTTTGAAATTCATATCTCAAATGTATGCATATTGAAAACATAGTCAAGTAAAATATTTTCGATATGAAAAAAACACCCTCTAACAACCTAAGGATATTACGCACTGATGCAGGCCTTACAGGCCAGCAGCTTGAGGAGATGACAGGTATTGCGAAAGGAGAAATTTCCAAATTTGAAACAGGGAAGAGACAGTTGATGCATGAGCACATTATCGTATTTTGCCGTGCGTTCAATTGCTCCCCCGCTCGACTGCTTGGTTGTGGAACGAATGAAAATGAAGAACTTGAATCTAAAAAACTTGATAAAGATCTTGTGGTATACGTCATTGAAACAGGGTTGACGTTTCTCGGGACTCTTCCACGAACAATGCAAAAGAACGTTACACCCTCCTATGTATCTAGGTTTTGCATGCTTCTTTATGAAATAGCGGAAGAACAGAAACAACAGCAGCAACAAATGTTCATAGGGAACGCTACCATGAAAATGGTGATGGACAGGGTTTTGCACTGATTATGAAAAAGACCAGACATTTACGCTTTGGTAACGACTATACGGCTATCTTCTGCCCCGCAAAAGGAGAAGCCATGATTACAGAACAACTAAGTTTACAACATATGTTAGCAGAATTAGAACCTAACCATCATAAAGAACAGGATATTGTGCCTGAGAAATCCAGCACCTTCGCCATGAACAGGGTTTTAGGTGTTGCTGCTTTAGCGAGTGTAGTTTGTCTATGTGCAGGCTTTCTGATCGGGCAATCTGTGCCACAAATTTCTATAGGCAATGCTTCAGGTGCTACGCTTATCACAGCATCAAGCCATGTGAGTGTTTATCACGACAAAGGAAACATGAAGCAATGGCGTGATTTGGAACCTGTTGAAAGAAGGCTGGTTAAGCAAGAAGCGTTAAAGCGTTTCCCTGAGATACACGATATAGGGCAAGGTGTTGAGTGGCGACCAGTAGCTGAATGGATGGCGGAAGAAAAAGGTGTTGCGGTTAGTAATGTGAGGGATTTATTTAGGTAACCGTTATGTGTGAATCATTCTGGATGTACTGGCTTGCCGGCATGGGCGTATGGCATATTATAACAATTTTTTGGGCATTTTTGAAAATAGTTTATTGGCTTTATATCGACGGAACTAACGATTCATTTATGAGATTATGTGCTTTTACAGGTGCCTTAGCTGGAAGCTTGGCTTTGATTATTAGTATAATCAGCATATTTTGATTTCCCCATTCACCATTACCTTAACCACTTGTGGCACTACTGCATTCCCTAAGCATCTAAGTCTGCCCACCCGATTGGGAATCCCATCATCGCTTCTGCAAAGCATGGGTGTGTATAAAGAGGATCGCTCTCGCAAGTCCTCAATCCCTCTGACATCTTCGAGCCACGAAAATTCTTCGCTCCTCTGTATCGGTTGCGACACGCCCCCTTTCCTTCGCTTGCTACGAGGGTAGGAATAGAGAAAGAGCCTTTCGCGCTGATGTAGGGTACCCACGGCTTTTGCTGGTATAATATGCCATTGTGCATCATAGCCGATCTGCCAGAGATCCTGCAGCACGGTGACAAGGCCGCGATGGCGCAACATAGCCACATTTTCGGCAAGCAGTTCAGCACTGGTTTCACTGACCAGTCGCAACATCTGCTTCCATAGACCACTGCGAACACCCTTGATGCCTTTGCCTGCATGGTTGGCAATGCTGATATCTTGGCAGGGAAATCCTCCGCAGACAAGGTTAATTGCGCCGCTATAGATTGCGGTGTCTCCATCATATAACGTACCTTTTTGATAGCTTAGTGTATTTATATCGCTGGCAATAGGCACAGTTGGCCAATGTTTGGACAGCACTTTACGCGCATAAGAGTCTGTTTCGCAAAATGAAACAGTCTGGCCACCGCAGGATTCAAGCCCTAAAGCAAACCCTCCAATGCCTGAGAAAACATCTAAAATTTTCATTACAGTAGGCTATCTCACTAAATCCATATCTGGAAGAGCCTAATTAGTTTTCATATCGCAAACTTTTAATGTTGACAATATGAAAATATAAATGCTTATATACATGGAACGCAATTATCAGGAGCTAATAGGAGTGCAATTGATTATGGGTATCGAAGAAAACCGCCAGCGTGAACTGGAATTAGCTAGAGTGACTGGCCAAATTGAGGGGATGTATCGCGCAAAAACGATTATAGGTGCATATCACCATAACTGTATTTCGCAAAAGGAAGCATCTAAGGCCATTCAAGAGTCTATACACGATGTCGCCCGCATCCATCGTTTTGAGGCAGGAGCGCCTATTATGGTTAATAAATCCAGCAACGTTCACCCCCTAACGCCGAGTATTCTGTAATGTCTACATCACCTGAAAAACAGGAAGTGGCTATTGCTTCTCCTTCACAGAGTTTCTTCTTTGATCGTGCGAACCAGCTTCATCAGCAAAGCTTCCTAATCAAAGTCAATGATGAGCAGTCCGAATCACACGCTATCGATATCGGAAAAACGATAACGGATACGATCAAAGAACTTGATGCAGACCGCCGCTCTCTTGTTGACCCATTGAATAAAGTTGTTAAAGACATTAATGCCCGGTACAAACCATACACTGATGCACTAAAACGTGGACAGGATGAATTGCGTAGACGATTGCTGGAACGTAAACAGGAAATGCAGCGTATTGCCCAGCGCGAAGCCGAAGCGCGTCAGGCTGAGATGGAAGCAAAGGCATTAGAATTAGCCGCAGAGCGCGAAACATCGGGTGATATTATCGCAGCTGAAGCACAAATAGACAGGACTGCACGTATAACCGTTAAACCTGCTGCTGCCCCTGCTGTGACAGGAGTGATCACTAATGCTAAAGCCTCTATACAGAAGAAATGGAAGCCTCGCATCATAGACTTATCTGCACTGGCTAAGGCTTACCCAGACACGGTACAGGTAAAAGAATCTGCAATCATGGCACTGTTTCGTGCGGGAATAAAAAACATTCCCGGTGTTGAGTTCTACCAAGAAGAATCTGTGAGCCTGAGATAATAAAATTATGAACTACCTATTTTTTGATACGGAAACAACAGGACTACCCAACAATGGACATGATCCACGTATTGTACAGTTAGCTGCGCTATATACTGATGATCGTGGCTATGTTTTGGATAGTATGAATGTCATTATTAAACCTGATGGTTTTAATATTCCACAGGGTGCATCAGATATTCACGGTATTACTACTGAACACGCAATTAAACATGGTATTCCTATAAAAGATGCGATGTATACATTTCAAATTATGTTGGAAGAGTCTGATATTGTTATAGCCCATAACATGCCATTTGATTATGCACTTTATGTGAGAGAATGTCGTGATTTAGGGTTACCAGATTTAATACTATTAAAAGAACAGTGTTGTACCATGAAACTAGCCACACCTATTGTACAATGTCCACCTACAGAGCGAATGATTGCTTACGGAAGAGGGCATCAGTTTAAGTCCTGTAACTTACAGGAAGCCTATACGTATTTTTACGGCAAACCATTTGAAGGAGCACATGACGCTCTAGCAGATGTAAAGGCTTGTAGTGATGTGTATTTTGCCATGGTTTGTAAGGGGATTATATCATGATTAAGTTTATTCTTGCAAGCTTAGCTAGTCCTTTTGTGATGTGTTTTATTGTTATTCGCAGATGGTTTAAGTGATGAATAATCTAGTCAAAATATTATCCTATATTATGTCGTTTGTTTTATCAGCAGTTTTTCTTTATTCAGCAATCAATACAGGAATATTTATACAGGAATTATTTTTGGGTGGGATGCTTTTCCTTATTCTAGCTCGACTCCACGAGTTGATACAATGATAGAGGTTATTGCTTCCTCTATTTTCGTGTTTCGTATTTATACGACGCATCCATTTCATGGATACACCATACATCATGTTAGCGACTATCCTACCATGCATCACTGTATTGGTGCGATGAAGCGCAAGCTACATCAATCGTCGTTTGCAGTGACCACTTTGTATCATACGTATCTTCCAAAAACCCTAAACTCCGATGGCTCGGAAACTACTGCAGAATGCATTTACGTTAAAGGAGGGGCATCATGAAACGACTGTCCTTCACGACGGAGACCGAGTGGCATGAAATACGATCACAGCATATCGGTGGCTCTGATATAGCCAGTCTATTTAATGCATTTCAGATGCCCAATGGCAATGTGCAGTATGCCCATCTTTTTGCAACACCACCTGCCGACGGCACCTTCATTGGATGCTGTTCACCGTATAAAACAGGTGTACGCCTATGGCATGAAAAGAAAGGTAATCTGGAGCCAGAACCGTTTGATAACCCACGTATTCAAGCAGGCACGTTTATGGAACCAGGTATTGCTGCGTGGGCACAGCACCGAACAGGGTGGGATATTCGTAAAGTAGAGGATTATTTGGTGCATGACAGCGTAATTGGCATGGGAGCATCACTTGACTATGAGGTGTTAGATCACCCATCAGGTCACGCTGCAATGGATTGTAAGCTGGTCAACTGGGACGTATGGAAGGATAACTGGAAAGACACGGATCAACCTGAACCACCATTATCAATTATTCTTCAGCTGCACCACCAGATGGCCTGTTCAGAGTTACCACATAGCTTGGCTGCTGCTTACGTTGCTGGCAATGATTTACACCTACCTGAAGTAGCACGTAACGAATCTATTATCACCATGTGTGAAGAAGCAGTAGTGGCATTCTGGTGGGGAATTGGGAAGAATCAGGAGCCAGATATGTCCTATGACTTCTCTGTTGCTCATGATCTTTTTGCCAATGGAGATGAAGCCATATTGCTGGATTGCCGAAATGATCAAGAGCTATGGACAACCGTTGTTAAATGGGAATCTGCAAACACGAATTACCATTATTACAAGCGCGAGCGTGATCATCTTAAAGGTCAGATTCTTTCAACCATACAGGAAGCACAGGAAGTAAAACTAGCGGATAGTTTGACACTTCTTGCTCCTACACGCCGCCGTCACAACATGGACGGCACTTTTTCAACCTATCGCCATTTAACGCTTAAAGAGGACATCCAATGACCGAACTCGCACAAACACAAACAGATCCCAATCTACCTTTTATTCCAACAGCTGAGCAATCGTCACTGCTTAAGACAGCAGGTAAAACTATCACCGAGATGATGTTGTTTAACCCTACTATTTATGACCGTGTGGAAGCCATGGGCAAGATTATGGCTACTGCTAAAACGACTATCCCACAGCATTTACGTGGTAATGTTGGTGATTGCCTTGCTGTGATTACGCAAGCTATGCGTTGGGGAATTGACCCTTACGCCTGCGCTCAGAAGACACATTTGATTAATGGTACGCTTGGATATGAAGCGCAACTGGTCAATGCCGTGTTGATTAGCAACGCCCCTATTACAGGACGTCCCATGTATGAGTGGTTCGGAGAATGGGAGAAAATCGTAGGCAAAGTAAAAACCATTAAGTCTAAAAATGGCAATGATTTTCAGGTGCCAGACTGGAACCCACAAGATGAAAAGGGGCTTGGCGTTCGTATCACAGTACAGATTAAGGGGCAGAAAGAGCCAACTGTACATGAGATATTACTTTCTCAGGCCACAGTACGTAACTCTACCCTATGGGCAGGTGATCCTAAGCAACAGTTAGCTTACCTTTGTATGAAGCGCATGGCACGTCTCTATTTTCCTGATGTGATTATGGGCGTTTATACACCAGACGAGTTACAAAGTGCTGAAAATCATCAAGGCTTTGACAATGCTGTTGATGTAACCCCTGAAGATACTCCTGCCCCAGAACCCGAACAGGCACCTATTAGCAAGGCAGATGCATTTGCCGCATCCGCACAGCCCACTGAAACGGCTCCTGTTTCTGAACCAGTTTATATCAAAACCCCTCCCAGCAGTGATAATCAGCGAGGAGAGATACCGTTTAACTCACTTGAACTGGCAGCAGAGGCATTGATTAAGGCGATACAGTCGCGCATTGATTACCCTGACAAGCATAAGGAGATTATCTTCATTCGCTCTAGCAACAATGCGGTTTTGAACCGTATCGCCAATGAATTACCAGAGCAACATGCGAAGCTGGAAGCTCAGCGTCATCAAATAGGATCGTTATAAAGGATAGAGGCAGGATTGAAAGTTGAAGATGATGTCGTTCGTAATGATGATTGTACCAGATTATGGAATGCCGTGTTGGCGCAAGCGGTACGCGACGCACGAAACAACATCAGCAAGTCAAACGCTCGGCATCAAAGCCGTGTGTCTGTTCATTACCTTACATCATCTTCCAGCGATCTTGCCTTTGTCTGCTCTATGGCGGGCATCAACCTAGAGTATGCACTGGAGCATTTCAGAGCATACTTCGATGAGAAACAACATAACTAACAGGAGTCAGATACAATGAATCACCCTACTCATGGAAACCTCACTGCAAACACATTACGCGCGTATATTAAACGTATTCAGAAACTGCAGGAGGAAAAGGATTGTATTGCCGAGGACATTAAAGCAGTGTTTTCCGACGCTGCAGGACGTGGCTTCGATAAGAAAGCTTTGAAAGCGGTGATTAAAATCATGGAGGATACCGAGGAAGCGCAGGAGCATTTTGCTATGGTGGAGCTATATCTGAGCAGTGCAGCTGGTATCAAATTAGGTGACCAGTATCATCTTCCATTGCCAGAGGGAAGGAACCCTGAGGAAGTACAATTTACAGCGCAGTCATTATCAGAACAGACGATCAACTGATGCGTATTATTTCACTGGATCTTGGTACTAAAACAGGCTGGGCAACACTGGATGAATGTTCGAGCATTACTTCAGGGGTGCAGAATTTTGCACCTGGTCGATATGAAGGGGGCGGTATGCGTTATCTTCGCTTCAAACAATGGCTGACTAGCGTCAAGCAATCCCTTGGTGAAATAGATGCAGTATACTTCGAGGAGGTGCGCCGCCATGCAGGCGTAGATGCTGCTCATGCATATGGCGGGTTTATGGCGCATTTGACGGCATGGTGTGAGCATCACCAGATTCCCTATCAGGGTGTGCCAGTTGGCACGATCAAACGCCATGCAACAGGCAAGGGCAATGCTAACAAGGAAGCCATGATAGATGCTGCAAAGCGTTATGGTGTCATCCCAATCGATGACAATGAAGCCGATGCCGTATGTTTGTTATATTATGTGAACTCAATCTTACCAGACATATCAATGGGGCATATGCTGACGGAGAATATCGCTAATGCGTGATTGCCAGCCTTTCCCTGTTGCCTTGTACGCCTCGATCACATCAGGTTCAAGACGCAAAGATATGACCTGCTTTTTATCCGCTTTGGGAGGGCGGCCAACGCGTCCTTCTTGTACAGCTTTGATAAACGCAGATGGCATGACCGATTCTATGGGTTTCATCGAATTTAACTGCTTATATGTCAGGGGTGGGCTGTCAACACTGTCCCAATCTTCCTGTGATATATGGTCTGGCTTACGCATTGTAGTAACTCCTGATTTCACGTTTGTTTGCTTTTCTCACGCTAATGACCCGAACAGCAATGTCGTTTCTAAGTGTGAATATTATGATGTGCAATCTCTCCTGAATGAAGCCATTTGCAATATAGCGAGTTTCTCCATAATTACGGCGATCATCAATCACTACTCTTGCGCTACCCCATTCAAAAGTTTCTATAATAGCAAGACTAACACCGTGCTTGGCAATGTTAATACTATCTTTATCGTAGTCCCATTCGTATTGCATAAGTTAATTGTATTACTTTTAACGGTATCCGTCAATAATAAAAGTAATACAAAAATCATCAACTGGTTAAGGCTGCACAATGTCTTTAATGATGGGATAGACCACAGCAGCAAGAATGATACCCATCATAAATTTCATGACAGCAATATCGCGCTTCATGGGCGCAATATCGTTGTCTTTAAGACGCTGGATATCAGCTTTCAGTTCGGTTCGGACATCCTGAATTTCCTGCCGCAGCGTCGTTTCGACGTTCTGTATTTCTTGTCTCAATGTTGTTTCGACATCCCGAATTTCTTGTTGCAGCGTCGTTTCAACAGATTGCATCTCTTGCTTCAACGTTGTACGGGTTTCCAGTCCGTCATGCATGGCCATGTCCAAGGCTTCTGCATGTACTTTAGCCTGCTCATGGGGAATGCCACCACTTTTCAGGCGTTCAACATATTCAAATTTATCAAAGGTTATTTGCGTCATAATACAGATTGTACGGCAGAATTATGTTTTCAGCAAGAAAACATGTTGACTTTCAGAAACAAAACAGGCAACGTTATTTGCAGAGCTAGAAACTCTGTTGAAACACAAAGCGGTTACCGCGCCCGAAAGCAATGCGGTTTTTTTTCGCCTGTATTATGGCGGGAGTGCGACGGATACAATACCCATATGGGAAAGAAGTCCGCTCCCAAGCAATTACTTTGTGGATTGTTTGACGAGTTTCTAGCTCCCGCTATCAGACGGGTTGTAAAGAGCCTTGATGATGGTGCTTATAAACACCGACAAAGAAAGGTACATTATGACCATACTCACCTTCAACAACACGGCATTGACCGTGCATCAGGCCAACGGCCAGCACTGGCTCAGCGCGCAGGAGATTTCTGTTGCGCTGGTGTACAATCGCTCCTCGGCGGTCACCGAAATCTACAACCGCAATCGTTGGGAGTTCGGACAGGACACGTCTACCTCCCTCAAATTGAGGGACAAAGGCGGCATATTAAGGAAACGCCGTCTGTTCAATCGCCGTGGCTCACATCTGATTGCCATGTTCGCCAAAACCGACAAAGCCAGAGCTTTTCGCAAATGGGTGCTGGACGTGCTGACAGATCATCAGCAGGTGCGACAGGAAGAACGTATTCTCGAGCACAGCACCATCATGCGTGTGATGGATATGATGGAGCAGGATATTATCAAACAGCACGACACCATACCCGAAACCATACGGCAGGCTTATCTGGTATCACTGGACTTAAGCAACGCACTTGGCGAAGTGGAACGCAGCCGTCTGCTACTGGCCGCCCATTTGGAAGAATGCGCCCGATGCGTCTTTCCAAACGGCATACCGTCTTACGCACCGGCACCACGCCTGTAGGGCATACCTCCTCTCTATCCCATCCCCCCTTTATTATGGCGCAGTGACGCCAAAGGGTTCTTGCAACCTCACGGACAAGGAACATTTCATGTCTCATATTATTAATTTTGATAACCTGCATGACAGTCAGCCTGTCACGGTAAAAATCGTTGGCGCAGATAGCGGCAGCGTTACCATGGATATCTATCCCAATCCGCGCAAAGACGGCCAGCAACCAACCATGGTGTTGGAGCTAGGCTTAGCTGATGCCATGCAACTGCATTGCGAGTTACTGCATTCATTGCTGCACAGCGTGGATATACCTCAACCAAAACAAGGAGCTGCACGATGGACGGACTAACCTTTTACGCTATGTGCCTGACACTGATATCTGCTGTTGCATTGCTGGAATGGCACCGCACCGCCAAGCGAGTGAGAATACAGGAAATAACCATTACGCAGATGCTGGAGACAGAACAATGACTTTAGCTTATCCTTTGCAATGGCCACAAGACAAGTTACGGACAGCTTCGCCACAAATTTCTCGTTTTAATACCACGTTTACTATGGTGAGAGAAAATCTAGCCAAAGAGTTATATAAGCTAGGAGCCGTTAATTGCGTGCTTTCAAGTAATGTTGAGCTACGCCTTGATGGACTTCCTTATGCCAGTCGTCGTAAACCAGAAGACGCCGGAGTAGCTATTTACTTCATATTGAATGGTAGGCAAATGTGCTTTGCATGTGACAAGTGGACGACTGTCAAAGATAACATGCATGCTATTGCTAAAACCATTGCTGCAATACGTGGCATAGCGCGGTGGGGCAGTGAAGATATGCTTGAGTCTGCATTTGCAGGATTTGAAGCACTACCTCCTCCTTCTCAGGATAGTTGCCATGAAATATTAGGAGTGGCTACAGGTTCAAGCTTCGTAGAATTGAGAGCTGCATACCTTAAATTAGCGAAGCAATTGCATCCTGATTGCGGTGGCAGCAATGAGGCGATGTATCGCTTAAATGCTGCTTATAGAGAAGCCTTAGACGAGCTGCCTAATTAATGACTACATCTCCTTACATGCCGTTGTATATTTCCGATTATCTGGCAGATACTGCTTATCTAACCGGTTTGGAGCATGGGGCTTATTTAATGCTGATTATGAATTATTGGCAACGCGGCAAGCCCCTTCCTAATGATCCTAAAAAGCTTGCGGGAATTGCGCGCGTACAACTTTCCGAGTGGGATGATATTAGCAATACCATTTTAGAGTTTTTTGTGCTTCAGGATGACTATTGGGTAGATGAACGCATTGAGCGTGAGTTAAATAGCATTCGTGAACACAGAAAATACTTACATAAACGGTAACGGATTATGGCAAGAATTAGAACGGTAAAACCTGAATTCTGGACATCTGAACAGATCATGGAGTTAAGTCGTGACTCACGATTACTATTCATCGGTATGTGGAATTTCTGCGATGATGGCGGCAATCATCCTGCTAGCTATAAACGCCTTAAAGCAGAAGTGTTTCCTGCTGATGATATTACGGCTGAGGACATTCGACTACTCGTCGACGAATGGGTGTCGAACGATCTGGTAACGGTCTACGAGGTAAACGAAAAATCTTATTGGCATGTCAACGGATGGCATCATCAAAAAATTGACAAACCTAGGCATGTTCACCCTAAACCCGAAGAGGGAACAAATCAGAAACTGCAGAAACCGCAGAAATCTTACGATTCTTGTGAAAATTCGGATAGCATTCCACGACCTGTCGTCGAAGAGTCGTCGAAGAGTCGTCGAACGTTCGACTTAGGAAGGGAAGGGAATGGAATGGAAGGGAATATATCTTCTTCACTACGTTCAGAAGATCTCGTGCATCAGGCGATGGACATGTTCAACGAAATTTGCGGTGATGTTTTGCCAAAGGCAAAAGGAACCACCAAATCTCGTGACAAAAAACTGCCTCTCAGGGTGAAGGAGCTGGATGGATTATCTGGTTGGCGGGATTACTGCGTCAAAATCCGTGGCTCACCACACCTGATCGGACAGAACAAACGCCAGTGGAAGGCCAGCATTGACTGGATACTGGAACCTGCGAACATGCTTAAAATTCAGGAAGGAAACTATGAACCTACAACCTCCGAGCTACAGCCACCAGCTGGTGCCGCTCCCACCCGATCCAGACATTCCGGATTCGCCAGTCAGGACTGGGACGAAGGATGCGAGGGATTCACGGTTATTCGCTGAACCCCTTGCAAAGCTTGAACCTCAGGTATTCACGATGAATTGCCCTGTGCATGGCAAGGTGAAAACCAAAAAATATTACCATGATAAAAGATGGATTACGCTTGGTTGTCCCAAATGCGCCGAAGAGCGCAAGCAGCGTGAATTTGAACGCTCGGAAGCACTTCAGCAGGAGGGTGTCAACCGCCGCCGCGCAGCTCGTATCGAGAAGGCTCTTAGCAATTCAGGAATCCCCAAACGCTTCGCACGTCATTCGCTGGATACCTACCGCCCCCAATGCGATGCATCCAGACGGGTTCATGCGGTATGCCGTGACTATGCAAACCAATTTCCCAGCCATTTGTCAGCTGGAACATCCCTGATTTTATGTGGCAATACCGGCACGGGTAAAACCCATCTGGCGTGCGGCATTGCGAATCAGGTTATTCACCAATACGGCAGCAGTGCGGTGTTTGTGAAGGTGATGGACGCCATACGTCAGGTCAAGCAGACATGGTCACGTGATGCGGTCATGAGTGAAACGCAAGCCCTTAATCTGTTCACCGATCCAGACCTGCTGATACTGGATGAGGTGGGTATGCAGTTTGGCAGCGATGCTGAGAAGTTGGTAACGTTTGAGATTATCAATAAACGCTATGAATCCATGCGCCCCACCATCTTGCTAAGCAATTTCAACCCTAAAGCCATGCAGGAATATGCAGGTGAGCGGATTATGGATCGTATGAGCGAAGGTGATGGTATGGTTTTACAATTCTCATGGGGGTCTTATCGCGGCAAAAACTGACACGTGAGTGGAAGTGGCTTGTGATAAAGTCAATGGATATTAAGCGCATTAGACGGAGTTATGGATGGCTGAACTACAATCCCCTACTGAATTATCTGGCCTTGCATGGTGGCTGGATGCCAGCGATGCTGACAGTGTTGTTACTAAATCTGGCAACGTGCTACGCTGGCTGGATAAAAGCCCGAACGCCCGCCATACGGATAATCAGGTTGATGCGACGAAGCGGCCACAATATGTGGCAAATGTTATCAACACTAAACCTGCCATAAAGTTTGACGGAACTAATGATCTGTTAAGTCGCGCACCCTTCATCTACAACATGGGCGCTCATACGGCTTTCTTCGTAATAAAAGCTTCACAACAAGCATCTGAATCACGTTTGTTCGGTGAAGCAAGCACTACGCAAGGCAATCCATTTCATGCTTTTGGCACCAACGGAGATCGTCGCGGTTTTCGGTTATTCACCCGTAATGATGCAGGCGCGGTATTCTTCAACATTGAAGGTAGCGTACCAGTCATGGATGGTCACCCATCCTTCCTAACTATCCGAGATACTTTCACAAATTACGACGTAAATGCAAATGGCTATGATCATTTTGCTTCAGATTACAATCGGGACGGAACCATTAGCAGTGACACATTATCAATTGGAGCCATAAAAGGGGGTAATGAAGAAAGCCATTTTGATGGGTTTATTGCAGAGATTATTTTTTATGAGCGCGTGCTTAGTGATGTGGAGATTGCTTCTGTGGAGGCATACCTGAAGGATAAATGGTACACTGACGCAGAATCGTTTTTCCTGCTTGGTCAGTCTAACGCCGACGGATTTCAATCCACTAACAGAATTAGCGAGGATATCATCACCGCGCTTGCCCCAATTCCCGAAAACCTTAATATCTATTACAAATACATGGAGCGTACGGGAGGTACACGACCAAATGATGCATCTTTTGTAGATAACGGCCAGTGGTATAAATTGGGCATAGGTCATAATGATGGCAACAGAACCACGCATATGACTGTTGGGGATGTAGACGATGGTGTCGCTACTGGGTCTGGGAAATATTATGGCATCGAGCTTGAATATGGCCGCCAGCACCTAATCCATAACCCTGATGTTCCATTGTTCATATTCAAGGTTGCGATCAACGGTTCAGCTATTGAAGCACACTGGGAAGTCGAAGCCGCTGGAGAATTTAGTATCTGGCGCATGTTCAAGGAATTTGTCTATACACCAGGTTATCAGGATTTAATCAATCGTGGAATTCGCCTTGGCAGACCACGTATATTCTGGATGCAGGGAGAGAGCGATGCTTCAGCTGCTGTCGAATCTCCATTGTATCATCGTCGTCTGAACCGACTAGTTGAGCGTTTTAAGACAGAGCTATATGACTCTGATCCGCTGATTATTATTGGTGGCCTGTCCAAAAACCTTGATACGGAATTGGGTACGCCTGTTAAGCAGGCGCAACGCTTGGTAGCGAATGCTAATAGCGGTGTTTATCTGCTTCCCACTGATGGTACAGGAGAGTTCATAGAGTATGACCGCCAGCCTGATCAGGTGCATTATAGTGCTACTGGCCTGACTCGTATGGCTCAGGATGTGTATCATTTACAGCGTGAGAATCGTGCGCCTACTGAAATCACTATCTCAAACCCTGCTTTTCCTGCTTCTGTATCTGGAGGTGATGCTGTGGCTGAGTTAGGTCTGGTGGATTCAGACCTAGACGACGATTCTAAATATATTCTGCTTAACGATAGCGATAACAAGTTTTTTCTGAATGGAAATAAAATGATTGTCCGTGAAGGTGAGACTTTTTCAGCTGGCGCAAACCATTCTTTTTCCATTCGCGCTCGTGATAAGCGCAATCAGCGCGTGACACGCAATGCTTTTCTTAATGTGGGTGGCGATCCGTTTGAACCTAAATATTACGGTGATTGCCAAGGCTGGTATGATCCCAATGATACGGGTACCGTTACGCTCAACGGATCAAATGTATCTGAGCTACGCGATAAATCAGGGTTGAATCGCCACTTCACTCAAGGCACAGCTTCTAAACAGCCACTCAGAGTTGAAAATAGCATCAATAATAATGATGTGGTTCGCTTTGATGGAGCGGATGACCTAATGACACGAGCCTCATTCATCCATGGCCTAGATGAAACAACTATCTTCTATGTACTAAATGGTGGCGTGCAATCGGAGCCATTCGAAAGCAAAATACTAACAGAAGGATCAACGGCCAGTAATAATCCCAATTTCACAATACTTGGTATTAACACGGTGAATGACCTGAATAGTTCACGTATCTATCTGCGCGGAGATACAAATGAGGTCGATTACGCGACCATTGGTGATATTGCCATTTTAGATAACGTACCAACTATTGTGTGTATTACTGACCGCTTGAACCGCATGGACGTAGAAATTAATGGAGTACTGGACAGCACGGCATCTGCTCAATATAGCCGTACCAACTCTACGTCTCTGACAACAGCAGCACTAGGTGCCAGTGTTCAACAAGCTGGTGAGTCAAACTTTGCTGAGGTAGATCTGGCTCAGCTGATGATCTACAAGGGAATAGTCAAAGGCGATCAGAAAAAAGCAGTAATGAACTATTTGGCCTCTCGGTTTGGCATTACCATTGTGGTAGATTAAATGGATATATCTGTTGAAGATAACGTTGATGAGTTCCTACGCGAGCTATCAATTTTTGATGAGCAGGTAATATCTAAAGCCACTGTACGAACCCTGAATGAGACTGGCCGCGTAGTCAAGAGCCGTGCAGCTAAAGGGGTTGCTAAGGAGATTGGTACAGCACAAAAGCACGTCACTAAACGCATCTATATGAAAAAGGCATACCCTAACAAATTGGTATCTGTGATCTCCCCTGAACATCCTTTCCGGTTTCGTCTGGCACATTTCAAGCCGCGTCAAACGAAGCAAGGTGTCAGCGCAGCAGCATGGGGTAAGCGTAAGCTGTACCGCAATACATTCATTGCTAAGGTACGCGCAGGTAAAAATCAGGTGGAAGGTGTGTTTGTACGTAAAGGCCGCAAGCGTCTACCTATCCGCCAGCTGTGGGGAGGATCTATCCCGCGCACCTTTGCTTCTAAACATATCATCAATCAGATGGAATATCACGGGCGTGAGCGCTTTCGCGTGCGCCTTGAGCATAACCTTAAGTACTATGAGAAGAAGCGCATGGGCAAGCGTAACGTACGATTCCAACAACGAGTGTTAGATATATTATGAGTGTCATGTATGAAGGTTATCTCCTTAATACCACCCACTCTGCTTATCTGATAGCAGAGGAGCAGGGGTATTATTGCCAGGAGACCATGTGGTTTCCTATGTCGCATGTCATAGATATTACCGGCGAAGTAGATAAGCCAAAGGGCAGAGTAGTCTTAGAGCTAACCGACTGGATTGCCACCCAGAAAGGTATCGCATGAGTGGCGTAGGTACTTCCCAGCTCAATCATTTGCGGGTAGCGCGGCAGCCCGGGATTTTGTTAGCTAGAAAATCTCATAGGGGGGTTCGTTTCGTACGATGATCAATACTTCGCAGCTAAGTATAACCGAAATGCCTATAGCGAACATTATTCCTTACGCACGTAATCCACGCAGAAATGCACAGACTGTGTCTAAGGTTATGGCCAGTATTAAGGAATACGGTTTTCGACAGCCTATCGTGGTTGATAAAGAAATGGTTATCGTAGTTGGGCATGTTCGTTTACAGGCAGCGCAACAGATGGGGCTAAATACAGTTCCAGTGCATGTCGCTGAAAACTTAACTCCTACTCAAATACAAGCCTACCGTATTGCTGACAATCGTACCCATGAAGAGTCGCTCTGGGACGAAGAACTACTAGCACTTGAGCTATCAGAGCTGGAAAATACAGACGTTGATCTAACGTTGACAGGTTTCGATAGTGCTGAGATTGATGCATATATTGCTGAACTTGACAGCAACAAAGTAGGCGATACAGAAGCCGTACCAGACAAGCCAGATAATCCATCAACGAAATACGGGGATATCTGGCAGCTTGGTGATCATAGAGTAGTATGTGGGGATGCTACTGACAATAGTAGCTATACAGCGTTACTCGGGGCTGCAAAGGCAGATATGATCTACACTGATCCCCCCTACAATGTTTCTTATGAAGGTAAAGCAGGGAGCATTAAAAACGATGCATTATCTGACAATGCATTCTATCATTTGCTGTCATCTGCTACCAAATACATGTTTCAGTATCTTAAGGAGGGTGGCGGCACATACGTTTCTTACTCGGAAAAAGAAACCGAAAACTTCTATCGTGCTTTACGAGAGGCAGGGTTTAAGCAATCATCCTGTATTATATGGGTGAAGAACCAGTTAGTCCTTGGACGCGGCGACTATCATAGCAAACATGAACCAATATGGTATGGATGGAAGCCTGGGAAATCCCATATATGGTATGGTGGTCGCAAGCGTACTACCATTGAAGAATCTACCGATATATTACCTGTTGCCAAGTTAGATAACAGCAGTTGGTTATTGAATTGGTCTGATTTAAACATATTAATTCATGGTGATAATCTATCTATTGAGGCCATAGAGAGCACTATTATTCGTGAGGATAAACCACAACATTCGCCTTTACATCCTACCATGAAGCCTGTTTCTCTGGTGGAGCGTATTATCTGTAATAGCTCAAAGCGTAAAGACATCGTGCTAGATTGCTTTGGAGGTTCAGGAACCACTTTAATTGCTGCAGAAAATACTGGACGTTATGCACGACTGATTGAACTCGACCCGCGCTTTGTAGACGTGATTGTCAAAAGGTGGCAAGACTATACAGGTGGTACCGCTACACACGCTTTAACAGGAACAGCGTTTGGCAGTTACTAACACCAACGTTCCCGCTGCCTATCTTGCAAAATTGTTTGGGATTACCCAAAGAAGAGTGCAGCAACTGGCTCAAGAAAAGACCATACCAAAGTCGGAGGCTGGAAAATATCCATTATTACCTTGTGTATCGGCGTACGTTAAAAGCCTACAGGATGCATTACGTCACGGTGGGGGTGAAAACGGAGATATCGCCAGAGCACGTGCACGCTATGAAATTGCTCGCGCTGAGGAAAAAGAGCTGGAAGTTGCAAAGCTGCTTGGCGATGTCGTATTAAGTGATGACGTTCAGCAGGTATGGGATAAGGCTGCAAGCAATTGGAGAGCCAGAGTGCTGGCTTTACCGAGCAAGATTGCAATACAAACAGCAACCATAAGCGACCGCCATGAAATAGAGGATGTAGTTACATCTCTTATAGAGTCCACACTAACAGAACTGGCCACACATGAATCTGGAAATTATAGAGAAAATACCAAGCGAAAAGCGACTAAACCAGTTATTAAACGGAACGCAAGCAAAGCTAAAACCGCCGCCAAAGCTAACAGTTAGCCAATGGGCAGACACAGAACGTAGGCTATCACCTGAGGCATCTGCAGAACCTGGCGACTGGTCGACAGATAAAGCTCCTTTTCAGCGTGAAATCATGGATATGTATAGTGATAAACGCACCCATACTATTGTTGTAAAAGCATCTTCGCAGGTTGGGAAAACGGAGATATTAAACAATATTCTTGGCTACATTATTGATAAGGATCCAGCACCAACACTTGTTGTGCAACCAACCATCGATATGGCCAAGGCATGGTCAAAAGACCGCCTAGCACCAATGGTGCGCGATACACCCGCTCTATTTGATAAGGTAAGTGAGAACAAACGAGACGGCGAGAATTCTATATTGCACAAGAAATTCACTGGCGGTCACTTAACAGTTTCTGGTGCTAACTCTCCAGCTTCACTTGCATCAAGACCAATTCGTACGGTGCTATTAGATGAAGTTGATCGTTTTGATAAGAGTGCGGGTGTAGAGGGTGATCCTGCCAATCTGGCTATTAAGCGTACAACAACGTTCTGGAATAAGAAGATACTCTATGTATCAACCCCTACAATCAAGGATGATTCACGCATTGATGCAGCATATCAGGCCAGCGATCAGCGTATCTTTAAGGTACCTTGCCCGCACTGCAACGAGTACCAAACATTGTCTTTCTGGCAAATAAAACGGCCTTATGATGATGCTCCAGCGTATGATTGGGAGTACATATGCAGCGAGAATGGTTGTGTTATTGAAGAGCATCATAAACTATGGATGCTGCAAAACGGGTTCTGGGAGGCGCAACAGCCGTTTAAGGGCATAGCTGGATTCTGGATACATGAGGTGTATTCACCATGGGTATCGTGGTTTGAAATGGTGGAAAACTTTCTTGAAATGAAGAAGCTACCTGACACACTAAAAACCTTTATCAACACGTCATTGGCAGAATTATGGGACGAAGAGAAAACAGGTGAAGGTATCACCCCTGAGTCTGTCGCAGAGCGTACGGAAGTTTACGATCACAAAGTACCTGAAGGAGTGTTCGTGATTACTGCTGCGGTTGATGTACAGGATGATCGATTAGAGATTGAGTTTTTAGGATGGGGGATGGATCGTGAGACATGGTCAATCGACTATATTGTCAAATGGGGTGACCCCGGTATTCCAGCGATATGGGAAGAGCTGGATTATATCTTAGAACAAAAGTTTACCCATGCACTAGGGGTTGAGATGAAAGCCAGCTGTGTATGCGTTGACGCTGGTGGCCACCATACAGAATCAGTATACAAATATGTTAAAAAGAAAGCGGCTCAAAAGAAACGCTTTTATGCAATTCGTGGTCATAACGTTCGTGGTCAACCAATACTTGCCAAGGTATCTAAAAATAACGATTACCGTGTGCGTGTATTCTATATTGGTACAGATACCGCCAAAGACCTTATCTACTCACAGCTGCGACTAACTCAACCAGGTCCAGGGTACATGCACCATCCTGTACATTATGACGAAGAATATTTTATTCAGCTGACATCTGAAAAGAAAAAAACCGTCTATGAAAAGGGACGAACAGTAACCAAGTGGTGGAAACCTTCGGCCAAACGCAACGAAGCATTAGACATAAAGGTCTATAATTTTGCCGCATTCTGGATTTTGAAAGCAGATATGCAAAAAGTAAGAAGTAATTTTCTATACAAAGTCAAAAGACAACGGGAAAAGATTAAAGAAAGCACTAAAGCAGCAGTCAATAGTGCTAAAGTTGTTGAACAGAAACAGAAACCAGTTGTGCGAAAGCGTCCGCGCTCTCAATCTAAACAGCGTGGCAGCAACTATGTACGAGGTTGGAACAAAGTATGATGCAATCTTACACTGAGCCTACAGTATTGACGAAAGGGGATAGTGCTTCATGGATAAAAACGCTTTCAGCATATCCTGCAGGTGATGGATGGGCGTTAAACTATTATATCCGGGGGGCTGTAGCATTAGACGTTTCTACCATTGCTTCTGGAAGTAATTTTCTTGCTGAATTGTTACCCAGTGAAACTGATACACTTGCTGCAGGTGATTATATTTGGTCATCAAAGGTTACTAAAGGCAGTGAACGCATAACAATTGCTACCGGAAATCTAACTATACTACCTGATATATCTGATGAATCAGCCGGATATGAATCCAGACCACATTCTAAAATCATGCTTGATGCTATTGAATCTGTACTTCAGGGTAAAGCTAATCAAGATGTTTCCTCTTACAGTATTCAAGGCAGATCATTAACAAGAATGTCTGCAGAAGAACTGGAACAGTGGCGTGACAAATATCGCAAGGAATGGCGCACATTCCAGCGTAGAGACGCACGGCGCAAAGGCAAAATAACCAATCGTAAGATACAAGTGAGGTTCACTCGGTAATGTGGCCATTTGATAAAAAACAACCAGTCCAAAAAGTTACTAAACGGCGCGTTGGTAAAGCTACACGCTACTATCAAGCTGCGGTAAAGGACAATCTAACAGCTGGGTGGGGAACCACCATTCTGTCTGCAGATACGGCTATTAATAGTGACTTGGAACGTTTGCGCGCACGATCTAGGATTTTATCCGGCAACGACCCTTATTATAAATACTGGTTAAAGCTACAAAACCGTAATATCGTAGGTGCGCGAGGTATTCGCCTGCAGATGAAGGTAGAGTCATCACAAAATCCTGATGGATCTATTGTTATGGATGACACGGCAAACAGGATTATAGAAAAGGGCTGGAATGATTGGTGCAGGCGACAAAATTGCACAGTAAACAAACGCCATGATTTTGTCATGGTGCAGAAGCTAACACTTAAGTCTTATTTTCGTGACGGGGAAGTGTTTGTTAGAAAATTAAAGGGGTGGAAAGGTAATAGTTATCGTTTCGCATTACAGCTTATTGAAGCCGATCACCTTGATATGCGCTATTCAAGTACCTTATCCAACGGCAACATTGTTCGAATGGGAATTGAATTCAACGAATGGAACGAAGCGGTTGCCTATTATTTCCACGAAAAGCATCCTGGAGATTATCTGGTAGCACAAGTTAGCCGTACTAAACGTATTAAAATTGCTGCAGATAAAATTGAGCATATATATGACCCAGAGCGTGTGGATCAGTCACGAGGTTTACCCGATGGCGTGGCCTCAATGACTCGCGCAAACATGCTCAATGGGTACCAAGAGGCAGAACTGGTTGCAGCACGTGCAGCATCAGGCAAGATGGGGTTTTTTACTACTCCAGATGGGGAGTCATTCGAAGGTGATGCGAGTGAGTATGATGATGAAGGTAATGAAACAACGGTAATAACAGAGGCAGATCCTGGTACTTTTGACGAACTGCCGGAAGGTTATGGTTTTACCCCTTATGACCCGCAGCATCCAACAAATGCATTTTCCTTTTTTGTCAAAACAATCCTTCAGGGCATGGCATCAGGCTTGGGTATAAACTATAACACAATGGCAAATGACTATGAGGGTGTAAATTATTCCTCATTGAGACAGGCAAATTTAAACGATCGTGAAGGCTGGAAAGAATGCCAGTGGTGGTTAATTGAGCAGCTGCATCAGCAGATTTTTGAAGACTGGCTGCTCATGGCACTTACAACCAATCAGCTGTCGCCTTTGCCAGCTTCTAAGTTTGATAAGTTCAATGCAGCAACATGGCGTCCCAGAGGTTGGGACTGGGTGGATCCGCTCAAAGACGCTACCGCAAATGAAAAGAATATAGCAATGGGCGTACAGTCACTAACTGCTATCGCTTCCGAGCAAGGGCGTGACATTGAAGAAATCTTTCAAGAGATAAAAAGTGACACAGCTATGGCAAAAAAATATGGTATCGTGTTGGGAAACAATGTTAACAATACCGTACTAAAACTTGATGCCAACGACGATTAATTATAAAACTAGTCACATTCAGGGCAAGAATCTTTTTAGAAACCTACCTGTGACAAGTGTGCGTGCGATTGAAGATGATAATCGGAAAGTTGATATATCGTTTAGCAGTGAAGGTGATTGCGAACGTTATTTCGGTGTTGAGGTTCTTGGTCATGGAAATGGTGAAGCAAGGCTGGACTGGCTGGCATCAGGTAACGCACCGCTTCTTATTGATCATGATTGGACAAAGCAGGTTGGAATCATTGAGTCCGCTTCTATTGGAAGTGACCGCAAAGGACGTGCTTTGGTGCGTTTTGGTAAAAGCGCATTGGCAAATGAGATTTATCAAGATGTAAAAGACTCAATAAGACGAAATATTAGTGTGGGTTATTTTGTCAATCGTATGGTGCTTGAAGACACAGGAAGCGATGATTCTCCTGATCGTTACAGAGTTGTTGATTGGGAACCATTCGAGCTATCCTTTGTCTCAGTGCCAGCAGACAAAGACGTTGGAGTCGGGCGCGCTATCAATACCAGACCTATAGAAATATTAACCCCTATTACCTTAAACCATAAATCACAGGAATCTACCATGGAAGAAGATGATAAAAAAGTCCCAGAGAAACAAAACTCACGCGAGACTGATCGTGTTGCCATACTGACAGATGTACGTAAAGCAGAGAAAGACCGTACTAAAGCTATACGCAGTATTGCTAAAGCTCATAATATGGCAGACTTTGGAGAACGAGCCATAGAAAACGGTACAGAGGTACAGCTTTTCCAAAGCGAGTTATTGGAAGAATTATCACGCGCTGAACCTCAAAAACTTCGCACGGTGAAAGAGGATGATGGTTTAATCGGCCTTTCTGATAAAGAGGTGAAATCCTATTCTCTTTTACGCGCCATCAGTGCTGTTGCAAATAATGCTCCCGAAACTGCCCCGTTTGAGATGGAAGTAGCCAAAGCCACACGTGAGAAGTTCCGCCATCGTTCGTTTTCTGGTAAAATACAGGTTCCTATGGACATTATGATTGCCAAACGCGATCTAACCGCAGGTGGTGCGACAGCAGGTGCAGAACTGGTTGGCACGAATCATTTAGGTGAATCTTTTATTGATGCACTGCGTGGACGTTTGCTGATTAATCAGTTGGGTGCGCGCTTTATGACTGGTTTGGTTGGAAATGTAACTATTCCGAAATTAGCGCAGGGAGCAACAGCCTACTGGGTTAATGAAACCGAGAGCGTTACCGAATCTACACAAATAACAGGCAATGTAACGCTTTCACCTAAGACAGTAGGTGCTTGGACAGACATTTCACGCCGTTTGCTCCTGCAATCATCACCGGATGCGGAATCGCTAGTACGTGACGACCTGATGAAAGTTGTTGCACGTGCTATTGATAGTGCTGCTTATTCTGGTACGGGTTCAGGTGGCGAGCCTGCTGGTATCATCAATACAACGGGTATTGGTTCGGTAGACTACGGTGATACGCTAACATTTGATGACCTGGTAGATATGGAAACCGAAATTGCCATTGATAATGCTGATATGGGATCTATGCATTACGTTACTACTCCATTGATACGTGGTACGCTGAAAAAGACCCTAAAAGACCCAGGTGTGCCAGATTACATTTATCAGAAAGGTGAGGTTAACGGCTACCCTGCTCATGCAACGAGCCTCATGGTACCGAATGAGATTATCTTCGCTAATTGGGAAGATCTTATTGTAGCTAACTGGGGTGTGCTGGACTTAAAAGTTGATGAATCTGCATTGGTCACTTCGGGCGGGGTTCGTGTTGTAGTGCTACAGGATGTTGATATTGCCGTACGCCATCCAGAATCATTCTGCCGTGCATTCACGTAATTAGGCAGTAGGGAGATAAGCATGCTTACAGTTAGTACACCAAACAAAACAATGACTGTCATTATACTACGGTCAACCTTTCTCAAAGGAAAACCGCTTGAAGTAGGAAAGCAAATCGTCCTGCCGCGTGATGAAGCAGTACAATTAATTGGCGCACAAAAAGCTAAAGAAGTGATTTCTATTACTGCTGAACAAAAAGTTTTACTTACACAGGAAGAGCAGCGTTTAAAGGAAGGAACAATGGCTAAGCCTAGCAATCACCCAACCATAGTTGAATCTAAGATGCTTAAAGATAAGGCTGAAACCAAAGCACGTATGGAAGCAATACAGGACAAATTAGTTAAGGATAACTCTAAAGACGAGCTACAGCAAAAATTGAAAACCAATAATATTACTTTCGAGAGCGATGCTAATAAATCTACTTTGGCAACACTACTTACAGCTAACGGTATCATAGAATAGTCTATGGCTTTTACCGAAAACTTTTCAGTCTATTTTAACACAGGTGATTTTGCGGTGAGCGCACAGTTCACTCCACGCAGTAGCAATAATCCTATCAATGTTACAGGTATTTTCGATGATGAGTATCTTGCCGTAGAGGGTGACGGAGAAGTTGGGATTGAGTCTACGCAACCTATGTTCATGACAGCCTCTACGGGTCTTGATAACGCACGGGGTGGTGCTCTGATAATTGGTAATAAGAGCTATAACGTTGTTGAAGCAAAGCAGGATGGAACAGGAGTAACAACCCTAATATTAGAGGATATTGCTTAATGCACGTACGTCAGCAAATACGAGATCGCGTAGCCAGTATTTTAACTGGACTACCAGTCACAGGTAGCAACGTATTTGCCAGTAAGGTCTATCCGCTTGGTAATGATCAGCTTCCAGGAATATGTATTTATACCACTGATCAACGCTCTGGAATTAGTTCAAAGAATAAAGGAAGCCTGATGATGGAGCATGAAATGGATCTAAATGTCTCCGTATATGTTAAGTCAGTATCAGGATATGACGATACAGTAGATGAGATATTGGAACAGGTTGAGAAAGCTTTGCAAGCTGATACACAATTGTCGCAACTCGTCAAGTTCATGACGCCTGAGTCATTTAGCATCAGTATGTCAGATCAGGGTGATAAGCCTGTAGCTATAGCTAACCAGAGCTTCAATGTTATGTATCGCTCAGCAGTCAATCAACCAGATATTGCACAATAATTAGGAGATAACTATGGCAACAATTGCAGGATCAGAAGGAACCGTCAAACTAAGTAATGATGAAATTGCGGAGATAAAGTCCTACAGCATTGAGCTTCAGGGCGAGACAACAGACAGCACGTCATTTGATAATGGCGGATGGCGAACTCACAAGCACACACTAAAAACATGGTCAGGCACTTTAGATGCTTTCTGGGATAATACAGATAGCACTGGTCAGGCATTACTCACCATAGGCTCCAGTGTTGTGCTTGGTTTCTATTATGAAGGTGAAACCACGGGAGACAAGTATCTGACTGGAACTGCTACAGTAACAGCTATCACTCGTCAGGCCAACGTTGACGGACTGGTTGAAGCGCAATTCTCCTTTATGGGGAATGGTGTATTAAACGATCAAACAGTAGCATAAGGAGGCTATGTTATGGCAACAGTTTTAGAGCGAGCAAAATTACATTTTTCTCCAATGCGAACTAATTTACGCGCTATTTATATCCCTGAATGGGGTGATGGTGATGAGGGCATTTTTTATGCTAAAGCGTTAAATTTGAAAGATCGTCAGGCTATTGAAAAACGTGGCAACGATGAGTTCGAAATAGGTGTTGAGGTTATTGTCCAAATGCTTGAAGACCATCAGGGAGAGAAAGCCTTTTCTCGTGCAGATAAACCTGAAATGATGCGTAAAATCGACCCTAGAGTTGTTGCAAGAGTCGCACGCGAGATACTAGGCGAATCAGATATTGACGATGAAGAATCAAGTGTTGAGCAAGCAGTAAAAAACTAACTGACCCCAATTCTGTGGATATGTTCGTTTTCGATCTGGCTAAAGAATTGGGGAAAGGTGTTGAAGAGATGATGGCTATCATGACGTGGCACGAATTAACCTACTGGATAGCTTACACTCGTATCAAAAATATTGAATCTAACAAGCTAAGGTAACACATGTCATCAGGCCTGCGTTTCTCAATACGCGCTAAGGATAGTACAGGATCGGCGTTTGATGCCTTAAAGCGAAAAGTGAAAGGCCTTAAAAACGAGTTTTCTACACTTAAAGGAGCACTTAGAGGCATCAAGCCTCTACTACTAGCCGTTTTCGCTGGTTCTGGAATTAAGGCTATTTTGGATGCATCGGATAAAATAGATAAATTCTCTTTACGCTTAGGAATTAGTACCAATGAGTTGACCAGCTTGAATTATGCAGCAGAACAATCAGGTAACACATTTGAGCAGTTGTCGATGGGCTTGCAACGCATGACACGTCGGGTGGCCGAAGCTGCTAACGGCACGGGTGAAGCAAAAGATGCATTAGCTGAATTGAAGATAAATGCTCAGGAATTAAATCAGCTGTCACCCGATAAACAGTTTAGACGCATTACAGAAGCCCTAGAAGGGGTAACCAGTCAGTCGGATAAAGTGCGCCTTGCATTTAAATTATTCGATAGTGAAGGAGTAGGATTAATCCAAACGATGGAAGGTGGCGTCAAAGCACTGGACAAAATGGGCAGAAAATTCGAATGGCTTGGCGGAGTAGTTGATAAGCAGGCTCATGATGATTTGGCTGATCTGAACGATGCTTGGCATGACGTTACTGTGTCACTGACGGGAATTGCCAAACACGTCTTAACGTTGCTCGCTCCCGCATTTGAGCTTGCGCTTAAGGGCATTACGCATATTACGGCCGGCATTGCAAAAATGGTTCGCTGGGTTCGAATCTTCGGTAATATGGCTCGTGCTACGTTTTCCAATATGCAGCGTTTAGTAGGAATAATTAGTGAAGAAGAATATCAGAAACGCCTTAAAGACTACACAGCAACTATCCGTGAACTGCTTGATGATACCAAAGTTGCAACGAATGAAAGCAAAAAGCTTGAGCAACAAATTAAGAAAGCAGAAAAAAGAGAAAAAAAGGAAAAGCCTAAAAAAGATAAAGAGATTAGAGGTAAGCTGAGTGAGTGGGATCAGGAAGCCCTGCGTACCATGGATAGTATCGAGGATCGTTTTAGGGACGGGGTTGCCAATATCCTGACTGACTTTGATAATATGGGAGACTCCATTAAGAATACTTTGAAAGATATTGGCAATATGTTTCTCGATAATCAAATAAAGCAGATTTTCGAAGGTTTAGGAAATACGACCAAAGGAGGGGGGATCTTATTTGACGTACGTAATGTGCTTGGCGATTTACTAGGATATGACGGGCGAATGGATGGTAAAGGCAAGCCAAGCAAGGGATTGTTTGGAGGCGCGGGCAGTTTTCTTGGGGATATATTCGGAGGGTTTTTTGCAAATGGCGGTAATTTTGACGCTGGAAAGCCAATTGTTGTTGGTGAACGCGGAGCAGAAGTTATTATGCCCCGTCAGTCTGGTACGGTGATTCCAAATCACGCATTAGCTGGATCATCTCCAATCCATATTACCATGCATGTCAGCACACCTGACGTAAATTCGTTTAGAGCATCACAAGCACAAATCTCTACAGAGATGGCAAATGCTATGAGCATGGCGCAACGCAGGCATATGTAATGTCATTTATTGAGGTGCAGTTCCCTTCACACATAGCTCTTGGCGCAACGGGAGGAGTTATGTTCTCTACAGACATTATCAAAACGTTCAGTGGTCATGAGCAACGCAGTATTAACTGGGCTGTTGCAAAGGGACGATGGAATATTGCCACAGGAATCAAAGGACAAACCGATATTGATACTCTTATTGCGTTTTATCGCGCACGCTATGGTAAGGCGGTAGGGTTCAGATTTAAAGACTGGTCGGATTATCGTATAGTTGCAGGCAACATTGGTATTGGGGATAGTTCTACAACAGAGTTTCAGTTAAAAAAGCAATATAGCAGTGGAAGTATTATTATAGATCGCATCATAACTAAGCCTGTTACTGGCACTGTTACCGCGTATATTGATGGAACGCCGGACGCAAATATTGCTATCGATACATCTACAGGAATCATTACTTTTACATCTGCCCCTGCAAACAGCACCATTATTACCGTAGATGCGGAATTTGATGTTCCGGTTCGCTTCGACACAGACCAAATGGATATTATGATGGAAACAGACACCCTTGGGCGGTGGTCGAACATTCCAGTTGTTGAGGTTCGTATATGAGCCGTAACATTAGCTCTGATCTAAAAGCACACTTTGAAGGTGGCAACCTGACTCTTGCCACATGTTGGAAGATAACTCGTACAGATAATACTGTTATGGGATTTACCGACCATGATGGAGATCTCCTATACGAATCAGTAAACTATAAGGCTGCAACTGGATTTGAACCTACAGATGTTCAGCAGCGTGATGATATGTCTGTAGATAATATGGATGTTACAGGCATTTTAAACGATAGTGCTATCACTGAAGCAGACATTCAGGCCGGACTGTATGATTATAGTGAAATAGAAATATTTATGATCAATTATCGTGATTTAACTCAAGGACGTATGGTGCTTAAACGCGGCTGGATCGGGGAAGTTAATGTTAAGCGAGGGCAGTTTGTAGCAGAGATAAGAGGTTTGGCGCAAAAGCTTTCGCAAAATATAGGCCGCATATACAGCCCATCCTGCGATGCGGTTTTAGGTGATGAAAAATGTGGTGTCGATGTATCAGGCTTTACCAGCTCTGTCGTTACAGTTACCAATGTAACAAGCAACCAGCTTTTTGCTACTAACGGCGGTGTGACCTTATCTACTTACTTTAAAGGGGGCGAAGTAACTTGGATATCTGGAGGGAACTCAGGCGCAAAGATGGAAGTTAAAGAATTTTCCACAGATGCTATTATGGAGTTGGTATTGCCAATGTCTCGTAACGTAAGTGTCGGGGACACGTTTACCGTTATAGCAGGTTGCGATAAGTCTGGTACGACATGTCAAAGCAAATTCAACAATTATTTGAACTTTCGTGGTTTTCCCGATTTGCCAGGTCAGGATAAAATCTATGAAACATCTGGGACATTCAGGTGACTCTACAGCAAGATATTGCCAATATTGCCATAGATTGGGAACTGGTGCCGTTCAAACACCAAGGGCGGGTTCGCGCTGGTATTGACTGTATCGGCCTTATTGTAGAAATTTGCAAAAGCTTAGAGCTGCAGTCAAATGATGGAAGCTTGTTAGCAGAACATGACATGCAGGGCTATTCACGTGAACCCGCAAAAGGATTACTTGAATCCTACTTACAGCGTCTGTTAGTACCTGTTAGTGGTGATTGGTATCTAGGGGACGTGTTGCTATTCACCTTTGAGCAATGGCCTCAGCATTGTGGTGTCGTGACGCGTTGCAATGATGATTGGATGATATTCACGCATGCCTCGCAGCCAGCTGGTAAAGTGATTGCTTCCCGTATGGATGCACGTTGGAAAAGCCAGCTTGTAGGCCATTACAGATTTTCGGATGTTTACTAATGGCACAGCTGGTACTCACAGCCGCAGGTAGCGCAATAGCTGGACCGGTAGGTGGTTATCTTGGAAATATGCTTGGGTCATATATTGACTCTGCACTGTTTGGAAGTACGCAGCGTCTACCCGATCAAATCGGGGCAAAACTTGATAATCTGAAAGTGCAATCCTCGGCTTATGGACAAATGATTCCCCAAGTTTTTGGCAGCTTCCGTATCGGCGGAAATGTTATATGGAGTCAGGATATTAAGGAAACTGAAGTGCGTGAAACCACAACGGTAAGCGGAGGAGGAAAAGGTGGTGGGGGGCAAAAAACCAGCCAAACCAGTGTAACATATAACTATACCGTAACGCTAGCAATTGCCGTGTGCGAAGGTGAAATAGAGGACATTACGGGTGTATGGGCTGACAGTAAAAAGCTTGACGCAAGAACATTAGAAAGCGGTATCGGCAAATATGAGGTACACTTAGGAAGTGATACGCAGGATCCATCGTCAATTATAGAATCTTATCAAAGTATAGGAGGAACCCCTGCTTATCGAGGGGTTGCCTACGTAGTTATAGAAGACTTTCCTCTTGCTGATTATGGTAACCGTATTCCTAATTTTACGTTTGAGGTAAAACGCCCTGTACGCCCGCAACCTGCTGTAGAGGATTTAGTCAAAGATATCGTGATTATTCCTGGTAGTGGAGAATTTGTTTACAGCACTACAATTGCTGAAAAGTTTGCTGTTGAGTTGGATGCGAACGATTCGCCGAACCAATCCGGAAAGCGTGAAAAAATAAACATGCATAATTTTGATGATACGGCCAACGTTAATGTTGCTGTAGATCAAATGCTCAAAACGTTCCCTAATCTCGAATGGGTTGCAATCATTGTCAACTGGTTCATCACCAGTAAAGATATGGCTACTGGTACTGTTATTCCCAAAGTAGAGTTTTCATCATTGCAAGCAGATGTAACGCCCACACAATGGAGGGTAGGCAACATTACACGTGATAATGCACAGATAGTCAAAGTGTTCTCGGATGGTCGCGTAACCTATGGTGGGACACCATCAGATCATAGTATTTTGGAATTATGTACCCGCCTTAAGCAGGAAGGCCTGAAGGTATTGTTCTATCCTATGCCTTTGGTTGATACTACGGGAGAAGAACTAGGTGAAGACGCCAAGCCATGGCGCGGTAGGCTTGTTCCCGCATCTGCAAGTGAGTGCACTAGCTGGTTTACACGAACTGACGGATATAACGCCTTTATCAGGCACTATTCACAGCTTTCAGGCTTAGCAGCGCAAATTGATGCTTTTGTTATAGGCACAGAGCTTCGCGGTATTACTACTTACGATGCTGGCAGCAATAATTATCCTGGAGTCACTGAACTACGTAATCTTGCAGCATCTGTACGATCAGATATGCCTACCATGCCGATTACCTATGCCGCTGACTGGTCTGAGTATCATAGCACGGGAGGGTATTATCATCTTGATAGCCTATGGTCTGATCCTAATATAACATTTATTGGCATTGACAATTATATGCCTCTCACACCTGATCTTGATCAAACAGATATTACGCAGGCACGTATTAAAGAAGGTTGGGAAAATGGTGAGGGATGGGACTATTTCTATGCGGATTCTGTCAATCGCACAGGAAAAACCAGTTATGTACCAGATGACGGCCAATCACCCTATGCATGGAAGAATATAGAACAGTTCTGGAATAGCAGCCATTTCCATTTTGGAAACATTTCTAATCCATCAGGCTGGACACCAAAGATGAAGCCTGTCTGGTTTACAGAATATGGGTTTCCATCGGTAGATGGAGCGGCTAATCAGCCTAACGTGTTCGTTGATCCTACTTCAGTGGAATCCTTCTATCCAAGGGGGTCAAAGCGTCGCGTGGACTATCTCGCTCAGCGCGATGCAGTAGCAGCTACACTGGACTTCTGGCAGAGTAAGAATGCCCAGGCTGGAAATGATGAGTTGGTGCCACATATGTTTTTATGGACATGGGACGCAAGGCCGTATCCTTTTTTCCCTGACCTACTGGATGTTTGGGCGGATGGTAATAACTGGCGCACAGGACACTGGGTAACAGGTAAGTTCGGTATATCCGGTTTAGGTGCTATTATAGCTGACCTGCTAAAACAGGTTGGTTACGAGCCATCAGATTATGACGTATCTACACTTACTGATCCTGTTGAAGGATTTGTCATTGAGAACCGTGCGACAGTACGTAGTCATATTGAACTGCTTCGATCGCTTTATTTCTTCGACGTTGCAGAATCAGATGGAATGCTAAAGTTCATCAAGCGGGGGAATACATCGATTATCACTATTCCCGAAGCAGATATTGTGCCACAGCAAAATGGCGACGTATCGGTGACAGCCAGCATTACTCGAAAACAGGAATTGGATCTACCGCGTCAAATTGACATTACGTTCATCAACCGCCCTTCTGGCTTTCTATCTACTACACAGACGGCACAGAGACAGGTAACAGATGCTATAGATAAGATTGGGGTATCTGCTCCTATTGTTATGTCAGATGCTGAAGGGCGTAGGCGAGCAGAGCAATCACTTTATGCAACGTGGGTAGCACGTAACTACCTTGAGTTTACCTTACCGCCAAAATACGCGACGATAGATGCTAGTGACGTGGTTACACTGACTGTTGGCAATGTATCGCATCAGGTTCGTGTTGTAAGCAGCCAGTACGGTCGTGCCGGTATTCAGAAGATGAAGGCTTTAACAGAAGATGTATCTGCTTATGATTTTTATGTTGAACCAGGACAGGCTACACCAAACCCTGTGCAGGGCGTATTATTGTCCGATACACGTTTAGAATTATTAGACTTACCACTTTTTCCAGGAGAACCAGATACTATAGGTAATCTACGTATGGGTATTGCAGGTACTGGCGAGGACTGGCGTGGAGCAGTTATCTATCGTTCTTTCGATGGAGGTGAATCAGGAGGCAACAGTTTCTCGGTGATTGCTAGTGGAAATAGCGAGGCTATTCTTGGCAATGTTTTATCCATAATACCATCTAGACAATCAAATACGTGGGATAATGAGAGTCAAATTGATTTGTCTATCATAAATGGGAGCCTACAGTCGGTCAACGAGCTAGCATTACTCAATGGTGCGAATGCCTGTTTATGTGGTAACGAGATTATTCAGTTTCAAACGGCTACGTTGGTTAGTGCGAATAAATACAGACTATCACGCTTATTGCGCGGTAGGCTTGGCACTGAGCATCAGATTGATAACCATGTCGCAGGTGAGAGGTTTATATTTCTTGATTCAGCTATTATTGAGCAGGATATGGCCACATCGGCCTTTGGGTTACTTCGACACTATAAACCTGTTAGCGTAGGCGCCACTTTAGCTGCAACAGATGAATTAGGGTTCACGTATCAAGGAAATAAGTTCAAACCTTATAGCCCTGTGCATCTCACGGCACAGCGAGATGGGTCGGGTAATATTACAGTCAGTTGGATACGTCGTACTAGACTAGACGGACAGTGGCGTGACGGTATCGACGTGCCACTAGGCGAAGAATCAGAACGTTATGAAGTCGACATTATAGATGGCAGCGATGTTGTACGAACCATAAACAGCAATACGTCAACCGTAATATATCAGGCTACAGATCAAGTCGCAGATTTTGGCACACTTCAAGTCAGTATAGATGTTAGAATATATCAGGTATCTGCTGTTATTGGACGAGGTACAGCAGCCGAAGCAAATCTATAGTATAATCCATGACCAAAACAGACAATTTTAACATCACCCTTATAGAACAGAGTCAGTCCCAGAAAGAGGTGACGGCTAATCAGGCATTTGTAGATATTGATGGGTTATTATCCACATCTGTCATAGAGCGTGATAGTGGCGAATATTGGTATAAAAACCGATTAGAAGTAAGCCAGATAGGGCTTTCAGGTGGAACTGTTACTACGGCATTACAAATACCAGACCGTGCACTGGTGTTTGGGATTCATACGCTTGTTACCACTGCTATCACAGGTGCAACAGACTTTGATATTGGCATTGCGGGCGATACGGCATTATTTGGAGATACTATTGGTATTGCAAACGATGCAACCAATATCGGCATTATAACTCCACGCCCATTCTTTGCCAATACAGATGTTATTTTAACAGCTAACGGCAGTAACTTCACGGGTGGAGATGTATTGCTGGTAATGCACTATATGACGTTCCGGGGAGCATGGAATTTCTAGCAATGAGTGATGATAAGTTAGATGTTATTATTAACCATCTTGGGCAGAAACAGAATCCTGTTAGTGATGTGATTGTTAAAATCATGACCGGCCTATGTACCGTAGGAATTGTAAGTTTATTTGGGTTTTGTATATCCATGTTGTCATCGCTAAGCGCATTGCAAAGCGACTACCGTCACATGGCTGTTGATGTACTAGACTCTAAACGTAAACTGGAGGCACCACGACATACAAAAGATGAAACACTAGATATCGTTCAACCCATTAAAAGCGAAGTGGCTCAGCTTCGCGGTGTACAAAGTGGAAGGCTAGAGCGTTTTTCAGATCTGGAAAAAGAAACATCTGCGTTACGTAATTCTATCTCCAATCTGACTCTTTCATTAAGCGACTTGAAAACAATCGTCAATACTAACCGAGGTGAAATCAATAAGTTGAAATATCATGCAAGTAATAAGTAGAGGCTGACCAACAATGCTATATTCTCATTATTCTGAAATAAAGAAGAAGCACTGGCCTTACGTGTATTTCTTACCAGCTGAACTAGCTTGCAAAGGCAATGGTTCATTACTTGTAGATCACTCTGCTGTTAGCCTATTAGACGCTCTACGTGAGAAGGTTGGGCAGCCTATCTTTATTACGTCAGCATATCGTAGCCCGCTGCACAATGCGAGGGTGGGTGGCGCTCCTTTGAGCCTGCACAAGTTTGGACGCGCCTTTGACATAAGCTTGAATGGCCATGACAGGCACCTGCTTGCTGACGCTGCCAAATCTACAGGGTTCACAGGTTTTGGTTATTACAACACGTTTTTGCATGTGGATACAGGCAGGGCAAGATTTTGGGGGAAGAAATGGTAATATTAGAAGCACTTGCAGGCGTATTTATAGGCGGAATTGGTTCTTGGATAGGTAGATGGCTGGGTATATATGAAAAAGGAAAAGACTATCAGCACGAGCTTTTGCTATTGGAAAAGCAATTAAAGATAGAAAACATAGAAACAGAAAAAGAAGAAGCACTTGCTGAACATGCTGCATACGCTCAAATCCGCAAAAGTTCATATGAACATGACACTAATATAGGTGAGACGAGCATATTGGTGAATAACGCTCTCAGATTTTTTAGACCACTATTAACTGTAATGCTTGTAATGCTGGTATGGCGCATATGGCATAGCTTAGATGATAATGATCATTATATGCGTCAACAGATAACAGATGGAGTCTTGTTCATGGCTTCTGCCGCTCTTGGCTGGTGGTTTGGCGATCGTGCGCCGCGTAAAGATAAACTGCCATGGCAGTGATAGCACAACTTACATAGAAGCCCAATCACGTTAGTTGAGTGACCAGAGCTTTGGTTTAGCTAACAAGTATGATCGCTTGATCTTCCAATCAAGTCGAATTCGCCATAATTAGAGACGCGCCCCGCCCAAGAGGCTTATCCGCACGTAGCAAGCATAAGGAACAAAGCGCGTCATAGACTAGGCGTTCCTAATCCAGATTCATTATGTAGATTGCTCTGGGGAATACATGCAAAATTTATAGCAAATCATGTTGGGGGTATATTATAGGGTATTTTTTTAAAGAGCATTAGATAAAACGTTGTTTAATAACAGTTTTTTTAAATTCTCTGGTACGGATGGAGGGACTTGAACCCCCACGCCTCGCGGCACTAGAACCTAAATCTAGCGTGTCTACCAATTCCACCACATCCGCATGTTGGATGTTACCATTTACAATATCCTTTTGCCTATGGCAAGCAAAAAGGCGGGGGAGATAATGATGTGTTCCGTTTCTTCTCATCCATTGATTCATCCGTTGCCACAGGCGTGGATTATATTGGTGACTTCACCCAGGGGCAGGACAAGATTGATGTCTCAAACATTGCTGGACTAAATAGCTTCTCCGACTTTTCCGTCTATAGCAATAGCAGCTATACCGAACTCACCTATGGTGACTTGGTGTTTGGATTCAATGGCGACATTTCCTTTGGTGATGCCGATATGACCTTTTAGGTAAGTTAGAATTACACTCTGATATTGATCCCTGTAGAGGTGATCCAGTGTAGTGAATGCTGCGTCGATTCTTGATCGGTTAGTGCTTTGTCTGCTTGTTGCACGTCTGCTTGGTAAGGTAGGCTCGCATCCTCCTGATCTTCGGAAGCAGACTCGCGATGGCTGAACTCCAAATCGTTACTATCCATCGTGAGCCCGCTATCCTCAAGTGCTTTCTCAAGAGTGCTTCTGTCCGCGCGAAGTAACTCATAGGTTTCACGTGACTCAGCAATGACGCGCATGACAGCATTACCATCCAGATCAATATGCATATCAATTTCAACTTTACCTAATTCTACCGGATATAGTTGAATGGTAACACGCCCTTGACCATCCGTGCGGGATTGCGCGATATGTACGGACAATTGTTGTGCCGGACTGGTATATGCAGGTTTTGCAGCCCGTGTAGTTGGTGCGTTGAATTGCAAACCGCTATCTATGGTATGTGACGATGATGGTTGCGCTGTTATATCGGGTGTTCCATGGTGTTGTGACGTTGTAAATGATGCTATCTGCTTCAATGGTATTTCAATATTGTTTTGTCGTATTGAGGGTGATAGCGCGTCCGCTGAGAACGCAATGTTCTTCGGTAAAATTGATGGCGCATCGCTATGCCCTAAAGCACCATACGTATTGGGGCGGGGTGGTTGCGGAAGTGCTTGAGTTTGTGTTGTGGTTTGAGCCTGAAGAGCCGTTCGTATATTGCTGATGAATGGTGAAAGTGGCGTTTGCGTCTGTGAAGCTATGGCTGATGATGCAGGCGTTAAGCGAGCAGGTATAGGAGATTCAATAACAGGCGTAACATACTCGTCATTAACAATCTCATTTGACGTTACTGGCACTTCTTCACTTTGCACGGGCTGGAAAGGAGTCATGGTAACAGGAAGATTATCAGTATCAATATGCTTGTCAGTATATGATGCAATGAACTGATGCAATAATGTTTCAAGGTTTTCAGGTATCTCATTGTCTGAGAGCAACATGGTATGTAATTCAGATATCGCGACAATATGCGATTCCTGCCACTGAACAGTATTATGATCGGAAGGAACATGCTGCTGTTGTAAGGTAGTGTTAGACGGCATAATGCCTTCAGGCAGGGTACCATAACCTGTAAGTTCAGGCATGACAGACAGAAATTGCTGCAAGAGCTGCTCCAATGCAGCGGATGATTCAATATGTTCCAATGACAGCAGGTCTGGTGGCTGAGCGGTGGGAGATCTATCCGTTACAGCAACAGAAGGCTGATGGCGTAACGCATCAAGTATGGCGGTAAAATCTAATGCGTTATCTGCATTTGCATTTTCTGACGTGACCAGTGATGTATTGCCTTGACCTTGTTGATTTAGTGAAACACGTGCCACAGGCATTTGCATGATGCGCGTCATCATCGTCATTAGAGCTGATTGTGCCATAGTCCTGTTTCATCCAAACGTTAAGTGGTTTGTCAGAAAGGTAAGCAAAAATCGTGCCTGTTTCGATATTTTCGATAGTTTTAAATAGCGTAGTCGGGCGGCGGCATATAGGCGCGGTCATGTTTTAATGTTGGCATATTGGTGCGGATACGTGAAACTTCCTGCATATCCAGTGAAGCAATAATCACTTCAGGGGTATCTTCTGAGGCTTCGGCAATAATCTCTCCCCATGGATTAATAATCATCGAGTGGCCATAGGTGCGTTTGTCCCCCGGATGCGTACCACATTGGGCAGGCGCAATAACATAGGCACCGTTTTCAATGGCTCTGGCACGCAGTAATACATGCCAGTGTGCTACGCCAGTAACGTAAGCAAACGCTGCCGGAATAGCCAAGATGCTAACGCCATGTTTAGCCAGATCACGGTACAAATGAGGGAAACGTACATCATAACATATGGTCATTCCCATCGTCCCCCAAGGCGTATAACCAACGGCCACCTGATCGCCCGGGCAAATACGGGCAGATTCCTGATACGATTTGTTATTACCAAACGAGGCATCAAACAGATGGATTTTGTCATAATGTGACACAATCTGCCCTGATGGATTCACCAGCACTGAGCGATTATACCAGCGCCCCTGTTCAATATGCTCACGTGTAGCTGTCACAAACACTGAACCAAGCAAAATCCAGACATGTAGTTCACGCGCCAGATCAATGGCCTTTAAGACGCCCGGATGCAATGCCATGGGATAGAGTGGAACATCATCACTATCACGCGCACGCATGTAAAAGCTATTTTCCGGCGTAGCGATTAATTCTGCACCTTGTTTGGCTGCTTGCCGTGTAAAGCGCTCAAACTGTATGATATTTTTGTCGAGGTCATTGGTTGTGGTGAGTTGCAAGCAGGCTACGGTTAAAGGCTGTGTCATGATGTATCTTTGGCAAGGGCAATTTTTTCTATAAAGGCGCAGCTTACAGGATAAGAACCTTAAGGGCAATGCATGTTGCTACTGTTATAATTATGGCGTAATGTCATTAAACTGACATGGATTTATGGTTAAATAGTTTATAGAAGATACTTATTGCATAAGGTTTGAGGAGTGTACGAGGCATGACAATAGATAAGAACGAACTGGCTGAGCGATTGGCAAAGGGAATGACAGATAGCACACTCATTGTCGGTGACATAAAGGATTATTCCGCAGTAGCAGATGCATTTGATGAAGCAAAAACTCCTAAAGATTATCGAATTGCAACATTCCAAGCAGGTTTTTCTGCTTTGCCAGATGGTCCTCATACAGTCCCGCTAGATGTTATCTCCGAAATACGAACTGGTGAACCGTGGGAGCGGACTATGGCAAAACAGGTAGCTGATCCGGAAAGTACCCCTGGTCTGGTAGTAAGCACGACTGGCTCTATGGTTGAACAGCTTAAGGAGAAATCACTTAACGAATGTACAAAAACATAGCTATATTATAGCTTCATCGTCTAACACACGTTTAGCCAGCGTCAATACGCCCACCCACTTCGCGCCATGTTCTTTGAGTAAGTGACTGCAAGCGTTCAATGTTGCACCTGTTGTCATTACGTCATCAATCAGTAAGATGCGTTTGCCTTTAATAGTGTGTTCCTGACCAAGCCGTACATGAAAAGCGTCAGCAACGTTACGTTGACGAGCAGTGTAATTCAGATGCGTTTGCGGAGGGGTTGCTTTTGTGCGTTGCAGGGTATGGGGTAGTAATGTCAGGGCAGGACGCTTATCTGCTATGATGGCTGCCAATAACATCGCTTGGTTATAACGGCGAGTTCTAAGCCTGCTAGGGTGCAAAGGAACAGGTATCAGGCAGTCTGCTTTCTCCAACAAGTGTGATCCATGGATATGCAATAGCACGCTTAAGCGCGGTGCCAAGTGTGTGGCATCCTGAAACTTCAACCGTTTAATCACCGTGCTGCTGATCGTATCATAGCGCCATAAAGCATAGGCGGCATCAAACATAGGTGGATTAGCAATACAGTTATCGCAATGGGTATGGCCATCTATTGCATATTCAAACGGTTCACCACATTGCAAGCACAATGGATCAGACAGCATGTGTAACTGTGTGTGGCACTGGGCGCAGAAGGTGCCGGAAGCGGCTACAGGGGCATTGCATCCTATACAGGAAGGCGGGAAAAGCAGATTGCCCGAAGCGTTCAGCATTGCTTTTGCTATGTCGTAAGCATGAGATAATGACATGGCGTGCAATGTAGCATAGTGATTAACGTTATGATACGACAGACATGACACATGTTATTTAGGAAAGTGCCTATGCAGTTATTTGACCGTTCCCTTTATGCCCAGCGCCGCCAGCGTAGTGGTGAAGTATTCTCGCAAGTTGACTTCCTGCATGTACAGGCGCAGGAGCGTATCATTGATCGGTTGGATGTGATGAAGCGGCATTTTGCAAACGTGCTGGTGCTAGGCGCGCCAGACAATACGCTTATGCACCACCAGAATATAGGGCAATGTATGTTTGCTGACATAGCACCTGCACGTTTGCCTTCGAATGTTCAGTCGCGCGTAGTGCTGGATGAAGAATGGCTGCCGTGCTTACCCAACTCACTGGATGCGATTGTCAGTGTATTGACACTGCACCACTGCAATGACATTGCCGGAGTTTTGGTGCAAATGCAACGTGCATTAAAGCCTGACGGCTTATTGCTGGCCGTGGTGCCCGGAGTACGTAGCTTGATGAGTTTAAGACGGGTGCTGGCAGAGAGCGAGGCGCGGGCAGGGGGGATGAGTCCACGCATGACACCGTTCATGGATGTTCGGGATGCTGGCGCATTATTACAGCGATGTGGCTTTGCCCTTCCGGTAGTCGATAGCGAAATGCTTTACGCATCTTACCATGATGTTTATGCATTAATGAACGAGTTACGCGTAGCAGGAGAAGCCAACATACTGTCTGAACGACTCAAACATTTTTCATCACGCACATTTTTTATGAATGTATTTGAGCATTATCCGTTAAATGCTGAACAGCGTATTGATGCTGCATTTGAGTTGGTTTGCCTAACCGGATGGGTGCCACATCCTGATCAGCAACAACCGGCAAAGCGCGGTAGTGGCCAGATGCATTTTGATGCAATTAATACGCTGGATTAGCAGGGTAGTGCTACTTTTTTAAACCCAGAGGTTTCCATAGTTGTGGCGCATCTTCCAGCCGATCCTGATACCGAACAGGTTTAGCAATATTGGCGGTAGCTGAGTCAGGCGCATTAGGACGTTTGGCGTCTTCCGTATGTAGCATGATGCGCTCTACACGATCTGCGTGACCATACGGGAATTTTCGTCCGTAAGCGAGCAGATCATGCTGCTGTCTCCACATCTTCAGGTTGCATACATCATTATCACGCAAAAACAGCCCAAGTGTTTCTGCGGTGTAACCACTACGATGGATTCGGCTTGTATCTCCTTTAGCAATGGCTTTTTGATAGCCAAACATCATATCAATTGGGGTGATGCCGCCAGCAGGTGCATGATAGATGGCAGCGTCTGCTTCATTGCGCGCAATAAACGTGGCCGCAAGCTGTGCATCCGGCATTTGCACGATCACGTCACCACCTTCCTTTAGCACACGTAGTGATTCGCGTACCAGTATCGCTGCTTCATGAAAAGTGATACGTTGCAGTACATGGCATAACCAGATGCCATCAACGGAGTTATCTTCCAGCATGTCCAGTGTTGCAATGGAAGGAACCAGCAAGTCAGGCTCGTAAGCGGCATCACTATCTACATGTATCATTTCCCAGTCTTTTGCCGCAAAGTGGGAATGGGTGCGTCCTTTACTGACGGATGACCAGCCAATATTTAAACAGATACGTTTATCCGTCTCAGGCAAACTAAATTGCGTTGCCTGTGCGCGCTTAACTGCCTGTTTGAATGCTTGCTGTTTATTTGAACGAGAAGGAACGTTACGTTTTTGTTTGGTCATAACCATTTAAGCTCCTTGTGTCAGTAGGGTAGGAAACGTTGATGCCTGATGGCGTTTCATAATAGTTCTATGGGTCGGTGGCAGTGTTTTGCCGTCTGCTAAGTCAGTGATGAGTTGCATATGCAATGGCAACACATCCTTGAGTGCATAATGATCTAATATGGTTTGTCGTGCAGCTTGGCGCATGTCCTGCATTCCATCTTTTGATTTTAAAATGCGGATCACTTGCGCGGCGACTTTTTCATGGTCAAAGAAACCTGCCATCAACGTATTCACTTCATCAGTCATCACTTCCTGCACAGGCAATGTGGCAGAGGTGACCATAGCGCATCCGGTAGCCATGGCTTCCATAGATGACCATGATAAAACAAACGGATAGGTTAGATAGATATGTGCTGAAGAAATCTGAAACAGATTAATTAGATGCTGGTAGGAGAGTACGCCCGGAAAAATAATGCGGTTTAAATCCAGATCAACTTCCTTCATCATGTGATGACGCCAGGTTTCTCCTTTCTTAAGTTGCTTTCCATAACTCACTTCATCTGCGCCAACCGCTAAAATACGGCAATTCGGACGTTCCTTAAGAATAATTTCTGCTGCGCGCATAAAGGTGGGGAAACCACGATATGGCTCAAAGTTACGGGCAATATAGGTGACGACTTCATCTTCTGGCCGGTACGTAGAGCCATTAATGGTTAGTGTCGCATTTGGATCAGGTTTGCAGGTATCGGTATCAATACCGTCATGTAATACGGATATGCGGGGGCGGTAAACTTCAGGATGCAGACTTTGCTGCCATAATGTAGGGGATATACCCCAATCCATGCTTTCTAAACTCATTAGATTGATGATATTTTTCGTTCGTACGCGCGTCGCGTCATCTGCGCTGATGGGTTCTGTGGGGTCAAACCCTACATCTGCCCCTTTACTATGGTAGAAAAATTCTAAAAAGCTTAGCAACGGTGTGTCAGGGTAAATATCTTTGACAAATAATGCGTCTCCCCAACCTGGATGACAACAAATAACGTCTGGAATAAACCCTTCTTTCGTTTTCAGTTTGTTGCACATGCGCCACACTTCTTGCCCTGCTAGCACACCCCGTTCTGCGCTGGTAATATAGCGATGTGTTGAAATGGAAGGATCACGTCCGACTTTATATTCCGCTTTATGTACATTAGGGAGCTGAAAATTCTTAGGTTTTGTTAGGAATACAACCTGATTTTCAGGATTATCAGCAAAAGCACGGCAAAGGTGCTTATATTGTCCGGGCATATTTTGATGTAAAAACAATATCTTCATGAGTCGTTCTTATGTAAGGCGAAGGGTAAGTGATTAAATGCACGTAAGTAGTGCATCAGGAAACAGCACTATAACGGCAAATAGGAAGACCGTCAAAAGTTGATTGATGTAATATACGCTGTGCTTATCACATTAGTGAGATTTAAGAATTCCTTAACAAACGCTAATGCATCAAACCTTTTTGACTAGAGTTTGATGCATTGCTTTTGTATAACGTTACTTAAAGCATAAGCCACATAGGATGTGCTGAACTAACTGCTATGGTTAGTGTAAATACGCCCTATCTTATTGTCTGACAGCAGGTGCAGACTTCTTTGTATTTTGTTCCTGATTTGGAGTCTTCGGTGGTGTTTTTGGTTCATACCCTTCTTTACCTGAGGTATCAACTTCAACAGCCGTCTCAACTGAGGGTTTTGTGTCAGATGCCTGTGTCTTATCTTTAGTCTCTTTTGTTGTGTCTTTCGTTTTAGCAACAGCAGTGTCTTTCTGATTACCCAAATTCTCAGCAATGTATTTTCCGTCCATCTCGGCAAGTTTCTCAGCAATAATTCCCCCGTTTTCATAAAGAATATCTGCTTTTACTCCAGCTTGGCGTGTCATGGACTTTGGCCCTCCACCTTTTCCATCAGGCTTGCCGTGTGCATCTTCATCCAGATAACCACGATCCATGAGCATTTGTTGAACGTATTTCACATTCTCTGCGCCAATGTCATTAATGTGTGTGTTATCATGACGTTCCCAACGACTAGTGCTAACCTCTTGCAGATTGCCAATATCAATTAATTCTTTATCGTTCTTGTCCTTGGAAACACCTGCATCAAAAGAGGCATCTAGCGTCTTTAGGCCAGCAATACCATCAGCTTCAAGTGTATGGTCTTTGACACGTAGGATACGCTGAACCTGTGCTACATCATGTGGCTCAAACTTCAGTAAGTTTGCATTTTTTCCATCATTTTCATTAGTTTGAGTAGCAGATACTTCTTTATATTCGGGTTTTGCCTTAGGTGTTTCATCTTCATCCGCTTTAGTAGAAGCTACTGACGCTTTAGGTTTAGTTTTTTCTTCTAACGTGGTTTCTTCCAAGGCTTTGTTACCAGCTTCTTTGCTTGTGTCGGCTTTAGCCGCTGTTTCAACTTTTTGCTCTTCTTTCAGTTGCTGACGTTCGCCTTCTCCAACAACAGCCTCGCCTTTTGCATCGGCGACTAACTGGTCACGGTGTTTTGCAGCTAAACGGTGGAAGTTGTCTGTCAAGAAACCAAAGTCAATTTGATCCACTGCTTTAACCGCTGTCTCATATTCTTTGCTGCTAAACATATCATCAGTACGTGTTGAACTATCTGTAGCCATCGTCTTTATCCTATTGTTTTTAAAACTATTGTGTCTTCTCTATTCCTTAACTATAGCATTGCTATATGACAGAATGATGAAATAGACAGGCTTTTTTAACAAAAGACAAAAATTAATCTGTCTTGCGGTCAACAATAATAGCGATTCGGCGATTTAATGATTGATTTTCAGCAATTGGATTGCCGTTCTCATCTTCATTAGGGACTTTTGGGCGTGTATCACCAAATGCTTTCACCCGCATACGCTGCTTTTCCAGCTCTTCGTCAATAAAGAAGCGTACCACGCGGCTGGCACGTCCAGCGGATAACTCCCAGTTACTTGGAAAAAGTGTGCTGCCACGTATGGGAACATTATCGGTGTGTCCTTCTACCTCAATAACATAATCCTCATAATCAAAATCTTCCAGCAGAAACGCCAAGTCTAACAACACAGGTACAGCAGCTTGTGTAAATTCCGCAGATCCTGATTCGTAAAACGAGCTGCTGGAAATTTCGACAATGAGTCCTGTTTCGGTTTCTTCCACTGACATTACTTCTTCGAGCATATTTTCGGCAATCAGTGTTTGCACGTCGTTATATAGATCAGTAAACGGCTCATCTATTTCCGATTCATTGGCTTCCATGAAAGCGGCGCGTAGCTGACTAAACTCCTGCTCTTTGGGTTCTGATACGGAGACAAGCAACACGAGAAAGCAGAGAATCAGCGTAATCGCATCCGCGTAAGTGGTCATCCAGTCATCTTCATCACCACTGGCTTTGGATTTTTTCTGTTGGTAAGCCATGCGGGTTAACTCATCTGACGGTCAATATCGAAGTGATTGCTAGGATCAAGGAAGCTATTTAACTTATCCTGCATATAGCGTGGGCCTTTCTTCTCAGCCAGTAAGATAAGCCCTTCAATCATCATGAAGTTACGGAACCGCTCAATTTCTTCTTTTTGCTGTAGCTTAAGGGAAGCGGGTAAGAAAATCAGACGAGCGAAGAATACGCCATATAATGTAGTAATCAGGGCGAGTGATAGTCCGGTACCAATCTGGCTTAGATCAGCGCCAAAGTTTTGTAACATAACAATGAGTCCGACCAGCGTACCAATCATGCCAAAAGCGGGAGCAGAGGCACCCATGGTCTTTAAAATATCAGCAGGTATGGTACGGCGTTCATATTCTGATTCTACCGCAGTTTCCATCATGCCGCGCAACTCTTCCGGTGCATGATTTGTGGCCACTAATGTCAAGCAGTAACTCATGATAGCATCAGAGGATGGCACGTTTTTAACTTCATTCTCTAAGGCAGGTAACCCGCTCTTTTGTACGATGTACGACCATTTCACCAGACGCATAATTTCGGTATTCAGGCTTTCACGTGATGAGGTGGGTTTCTTGAACATCCATCCAATCGCTTTGAAGGCCAGATTCACGTAAATAGGCTGATAACTCATATAGGCAGTAGCGACCGTACCACCAAACACCATTAACACGCTGGAAAAGCTAAAGAAGGTACTGTAATTATCCGTGCTTAAGAAAATGGAGATACAAAAGAGTCCAACTCCAAATAGTGCGCCCATTAATGCGGTGAGTGACATGATCTAATACTACCTGTAGTGTGTCGTGTGATATGAGGGCTATCCTACGCATGAGGCATTAAAAAAGCGTCAATCGTCACCATTCTGTCATACTAATGCGCTATAGTTATAGGTAACACAATAATTAAGGCAAGATTATGGCTAATAATAGCACATCTCTTTATGTACGCAGCGATGGTAAAGCAGACATCGCAGAAGGTGCAGTAACTGGCGCAGGCAAAGGGATGCTTGCAGGTGCGGTTATCGGGTCTGTTATACCGGGTGCAGGAACGGTTATTGGTGCTCAGCTAGGCGCAGTCGGTGGCGGCGTATTAGGGGTAGCTAGCGAAGTGATTTCTACCAGTCAAAATAATAAAGTTGCACAAGAAAAGAATACGGCACCGTTGGAAGAAGTGAAAGCACCTGGAACCTGGAATCGTGAAGCACTCATTGGTGTTGCTGGTACAATTGCGACCGGAATTGCTGTTAGTGCCAATCCGCTTGTAGCTATTCCTGCTGCAATAGGCGTTGGATTTATAGGCGGTAATCTTGGTAAAGGCCGTATGGAGAATGAATTTAAAAATGCTCGCGCTGAAATTGCCGCTGATAATCTCTCACGTGGTAAGCAAATGGCTCAGAACTACCATAATACGGCGTCTCTTGCTGATATTCAAAAAGGATCTCAGGGGCAGGGCGGTTTTGCCGATCAGGTGCGTCAGCAGCAACAACATCAAGAGCTTGCCATGGCTGGTGGCCGTCAACAGTAACCGGTAGCGTTTGATACATAAGCGCGTTATAGTGGTTGCGCTATGACACTGATTGATTCCCACTGCCATTTAAACTTCAAAGATTTTTCCGATGATTTACCGGAGGTGATTGCTCGCGCTCATGATGCTGGCATTACGGCTATGCAAACTATTTGTACCACTATGAGTGAATTTGAGGATGTGCATAATATTGCATCCACTTACCCTCACATTTATTGTTCTGTAGGCGTCCATCCGCATGAAACTGGAAAAGAGCCACTTGTTAGTGTGGAAACATTACTAGAAAAAGCAGCATCACCGCACGTCATTGGTATTGGTGAAACCGGACTGGATTACTTTTACGATCACTCCGACCGCGCGATTCAGCGTACTAGTTTCCATCATCATATTGACGCATCCAGAGAGAGCCAATTGCCTGTGATCGTCCATACGCGCGACGCGGATGATGACACCATTACGATATTGCAAAATGAAATGGCTAAAGGAGAGTTTCCGCTGCTGATTCATTGTTTTACCTCAACTCAAACGCTAGCTGACGCTGTGTTAGAGATGGGGGGGTATATCTCTTTGTCAGGGATTGTCACGTTTAAGAAAGCGGTTGAGCTGCAAGACACCGTAAAAACACTGCCCCTCAACCGTATCTTAGTGGAAACAGACGCGCCTTTTCTGGCACCCGTTCCTCATCGTGGCAAACGCAACGAGCCAGCCTTTACACGCCACACATGTGAAGCGATTGCGGCTCTACACAATATAACGTTTGAAGAGTGTGCTAGCGCTACAACAGAGAATTTCTACCGATTATTTACTAGGGCGTGTTGACGCTAACTACTATAGCGTGCTGCATTTCTGTGTTTCCGGTGCTCATGTACCTAAAAGTACACTCCGCTCCAGTTCTTACAACCTATTGTTTTCGCTATGCTCTAGCGTTAGCGTCAACACGCCCTAAGGAAGTGTCTAACCTGTGATGAATGCAAGTCCCGCGCACGTTAGGCCGCTTTAAGCAGGCGTTCTAATACTGCGCTGTCTGTCGTGCATCCCTCATTCACAATGACAAAAATAGCCTTGGTACTCACCTGATCTTTTGATGAGGGATTATTGATGATAGCTCCCTGTGTATTCTCATAGGCGATAGGCAGTCCAAAATCCTGCATGGTAAGTGTCTGAATGATGGTAAGCCAATTACAGGTAAGGTTTACCTCATAGCGAACACATTCTTCACCAGAACTGTTGAACAGTGTTTCAATCACTTGTTCAGACCCCGGAGCAATCAGGGAACGCATCAGTAGTTCCGGATAGGCGCGAATAGGGCGCAGCACATTATCTGCACCAACTTTGCGCAGTCGCGCACGGTTAGTGTCTTTCACTGCTTCTGCAATAATGCGGCCTTTCACCCCCATATCACGCAGTCGATCCACCAGATCAAAATTGATGCTATCAGAGAGTGGGTCAAGCTGGTTTTTTGAGAGAATCACCACTGTATGTGCATCCGTAACACATGCGGACTCCAGAGTTTCTGCACTGGATAGAGGTTTGCTTACATGCACAACATCCAGCTGGCGCAGGCGATTAGACAAGCCATGTTGTAATCTGTCGCAGACAATCACGATAGGCAGATTAGCAATGTCTGCACGGCTACGGCGTAGTCCTGAAATGGCCTGATAAAAATAGTCTTCACCCACTTCTTCGGGGCAGTTTAAAAAAACGATATGATGTTTCATTGTCCAGCTCCAATCTCCTGATAACATATGATTTCTGATGTCTTGCCGATGTTCAAAATACATGGCAGCGACTTGTGCCAAAATGGCAATCCCGCTAATATAGACTAACATAATGGTGGCAATCCGTCCGCTGGTGGTCTGTGCAGACAGATCGCCATAGCCAACTGTTGTGGCTGAGGTAATGGTAAGCCATATGGCATCTTCAATAGACAAGCCTTCAAATTGTATCATCGCAACGCTGTGCGCCATCAATATCATCACTAATATGATGAGCCATTTAGATAATTGTGACGCAATAGAGCTATCCCGAATGCTGGTTTTGCGCTGTTTTAAGCGAATTTTCTTAAAGCCTAGCAACATTGCCTTTAATCCAGAAATTGTTCCATGCGGATGCGTTCTTCCAGATTATGTTCCGGATCAAAGAGTAGCGTAAACGAGATTTTACGTTGTTCACTGACAAATACGGTACTCACGTCACGTACTTCGGTAAAGTCAGCCACAGCGCTGACAGGGCGTTTGGCAGGGTTTAGCACGTCAAACATAATGCTGGCCGTGTGTTCCAGCAACGCGCCTCGCCAGCGACGCGGTCGAAATGGTGAAAGCGGCGTTAAAGAGAGAATATTGGCAGAAAGCGGCACAATAGGCCCTCCGGCAGAAAAATTATACGCACTACTGCCTGCGGGAGTGGAAACCAGCACTCCGTCAGCCACCAGCTCTTTAATGCGGATTACATGATCCACCGTAATACGAATTTTAGCAGCTTGTCTGCTTTCACGCAAAAGCGAAACCTCATTAATGGCCAATGCTTCCACTTCACGCCCATTCACGCAACGTGCGAACATGGATAAGGGGAACAACTTGACCTCACGCGTATTATGCAAACGTTCACGCAGAAGATCGGGCGCGTAGCTATTAAGCAGGAATCCTACCGTACCACAATTCATCCCGTAAAGCGGGGTTTTGCGATCAATAAAACGATGCATGGTTTGCAACATGAAACCGTCACCACCCAGCACAATAATTACATCTACCGGCGCGCTGACTGGAAAAATATCTACCATATCAGGATAGCGGTTGAGCAACTCTGCTTTGGCACGCTGTGCTTCCTCAGAGGTATCTGCGACCAACCCTATACGTTCAAAATGTGACACTTAATCTACGTTCCTAACACCATGTTTGTTACCATTTACCATAATAGGCTTTGATGCTGATGACAAGCATTGACGTTTATGCTTTTAAAGACAAGTACTAGTTTGAGGATAAGTAACATATGCTAATAATTTTGTGGAAAGCGTTTGAAACATGGTCGGAAGGGGTGAAAAAAATCTTCTGTATATGTTTGATATTGGGAATAGGCGAAATAGGCGGAATTCTAACATACTCATTTGTATTAGAGATACTCAGCGCATTATTTATTAGAATAGATCATCTGTATGACTATAATATAAACGCTTTTTGGATAGGCTGCATAACCTATGGCATATACATAATTGAAGAAAGCGATTTTATTAAACTTAACAATTAGTAACCGCTTGGTAAGTTGAAATCACTGTTGTTTGTATATTTTAGTATACCAAAACTTTATAATTACTGCCTAGCGTGCACGATAGTGGTTAGCTTTACATTAGGTATGGTGGGAGGCGACGGCTCTTGCACATCTGCTCCCTGATTTTGCTTAGGTGTATCTACGCTGGCTGTCATTGTTTCTCTTGCAAAACCTCGATTCTTTGCTAGCGCTGAGGCTCCCTGTGCAACTGCATTACTATATTTCTCAATAAAATCGTAGCCTTGTATGCGTGGCAAGTCTTCTGGATGATCGAGGAAGCCACCTTCCAGCAATACTAATGCACGTCTAGAATCATTATGGCCTTGGAACACGCCCAGCCGTTTAACAGCGGTATTACTCTCATGTTGAACTCTCCTAAAGCTATCATCGAACGTACGCATGTTCTCGCCAATTGTTTCGGCTACTAACTTACTCTGAGTGCCATCACCGTAAAAGACTTCTCCACCTTTTGCCGTGCCAACATATTTATTATTGTGAACAGTAATGAACAAGTCTGCATCTATGGCATTGGCTTGTTGAGAGCGTTTTTGAAGTGCTGAACCCAAATTGCTCTTTGAGTCTTTACCCTGGGCATAAATTTGTGCATCCCACCCTTGCGCGGTTAGTTTCTCTCTGATGCCTATTGCATGACGCAGGTTGATTTCAAACTCTGTAGTACCATCAATAGGTGAAACAGCACCCGGATCAAAACCTTTTGTTACAATTTCGTATTCCTTGTTTTGAACTTTTTTATCAAAATCTATCAGCGTAATGGAATTAAGTTTGTCTGCGCTTACTTCTACGCCATTACTGTCAACAACTTTTCCTCCATGCCCTACATCAAGCATAGCAACTGCCTGAATGCCATCTGGTCTTTTCAGTGCGGCTACTGGTGAGGAAGCCTCAACCGTCTGGCTTGGCGCATTACCGCCTGTTATACGGTGGCTGACATTTGTCAAAGAAGGTGACGTGCCAGAGTTAGGTTGAATTACTGTTGGTTGAAAAGCAGAACTTATCCATTGAATAAATTGTGTAAACAAGCCCATGACCTGTGAGAAGATTGCCGTAAAATCCATGTATTCTTTTTCTTTTATGATATTTTATATAGAGTAACAGTTTCGTATGACAGAATCATGACATCGTAACAAATATTAATATATGTGCGGGTATTGTCGGTGCTTGAATCGCATTTGGAGGCAAATGAATAAAATATGTATGGCAAAAGACATTTCTTATTGACACGTGGAGTGTTTTGAGGTTTTTATGCCTTCCACCCATTGCGGGGGTGTAGCTCAGTTGGTTAGAGCGTCGGCCTGTCACGCCGAAGGCCGCGGGTTCGAGTCCCGTCACTCCCGCCACTTCCTCACATACCTCGTATTTAACCAGGGTTGTTATTAGTTAATATTTTATGACTATACACTATGGCCATTCTATCCTATGATTGTATCATGGTAGTACAGAATTTTACGAAGATGCACGGGCTGGGCAATGATTTTGTTGTGTTAGATGCTCGCTTTGAGCCACTATTGGCTGACTTAGAGCAGATGCCGGTATTCTGTCAAAAGTTGGCTGATCGACGCAAGGGTATTGGTTGCGATCAAGTGATTATTCTTCGCTCCTCTTCTGACGCTGACGTGTTTATGGATATTTATAATGCTGACGGGTCGTGTGTGTCTGCCTGCGGCAATGCAACACGTTGTGTTGGATGGTTGCTAATGCAACAAATGCAGCGCGAAACCGTCACCATAGAAACACAGGCAGATATATTAGTCTGCCGCAATTCTTCGCACGGGGTAGAAGTGTCTATGGGGAACCCTGTGCTGGACTGGGAGAGCATCCCTATGTCTGAATATACAGATATTCTCTCTGTTCCTCTTAATGCACAATTGCCCCATGGGGTATGCGTTAGTATGGGCAACCCGCATGTGATTCTGTTTGTTGATGACATTAAGGCTATCTCTTTGCAGGAACAGATTGCTCTTTTAGAGTATCATCCTCTTTTTCCTGAAAAGGTCAATATTACTGTAGCGCAATGTGTAGGACGCGAATGTATCGCTATGAAAACATGGGAGCGCGGGGCAGGGGCAACGCTTGCTTGTGGCACAGCGGCGTGCGCAACCATAGTGGCAGCAAGATTGAAAGGATTAAGTGAGTCTCAGGTGATGATGCAGATGCCAGGGGGAGCACTTGCTATGCAGTGGGAAGGCAGTGTTGGTGACGTACATCATGATGTGATAATGCGTGGCGGTGTACAACGGGTCTTTACCGGACAGATTGATGCCGAGTGGTTGGCGCTATGAGCAACGTAGATGTGGTGACAATGGGGTGTCGCCTGAATGGGTATGAAAGTGAAATCATGCGCCGACATGCGACTAAAGCAAACCATAAGCAAGCACTGACGATCATTAATAGCTGCGCTGTTACGTCAGAAGCAGAACGTCATACGCGTCAGATGATCCGTCGTAAGCGTCGTGAAAACCCTGACGCGCGTATTATCGTCACTGGATGTGCCGCGCAGATTGATCCGGCGCGTTATAGCGCGATGAAGGAAGTTGATCAGGTGCTAGGTAATGATGAAAAGCTGCAACCTCACGCGTTTATGGATACACACATGCATGAGCGTGTACGGGTTAATGATATTATGGAGTTGCGCGAAACAGCTTCCCACATGCTGGATGCCTTCAGCGAGCAAACCCGTGCTTTTGTTCAGGTGCAAAATGGCTGCAACCATCGTTGCACGTTTTGCATTATTCCTTATGGTCGCGGCAATAGCCGCTCTGTGCCACTAGGCGAAGTGGTTAGTCAGGTGCAATTGTTAGTAGATCAGGGGTACTGCGAGATTGTGTTCACGGGCGTGGATATTAGTGCTTATGGTGAAGATTTACCTAACCATCCAACACTTGGCTCACTGGTGCAGCGTGTATTGAACGCTGTGCCGAACATGCAACGCTTGCGTCTTTCTTCCATTGATGCGGTAGAGGTGGATCAGGCACTATATGATGTGATTGCCTCAGAATCGCGGCTTATGCCACATATGCATATTAGTCTGCAAGCAGGGGATAATATGGTGCTGAAACGCATGAAACGCCGCCACAGCCGTGAAGATGCGTTAGAGTTCTGCCATAAGGTCAGACAATTACGACCTGATATGGTGTTTGGGGCAGATATTATTGCAGGCTTTCCCACAGAAAACGACGCCATGTTTGCAAATACGTTGAATCTGGTCAAAGAAGCTGACTTGCAGTATCTGCATGTATTCCCGTATTCTGTGCGTGAGGGTACACCAGCCGCTAAAATGCCACAGGTGGACGGGGTCGTGCGTAAAGCAAGAGCGGCGCAATTGCGAGCTGCCGGAGATGTGCAGTTGCAAGCATTTTTGGAAAGCAAGGTAGGGCAGGTTATGCAGGTCTTAGTAGAGCGCACAGGGCGCGGTCATAGTGAGCAGTTTGCCGATGTTCTTGTGCCAGAGCATCTTCCTGTTGGTGAAATATACACGATGATCGCAATACGGATGCAGGGTCAGTCATTAATCGCAGAGGTGAGAAATTAGAGAATATGTTTGGATTATTTAAAAAGAAAAAAGGTGCCGAGCTAAAAGATGTGGAGCAATCACAGTCCGATGAACAGCATATTGTGTCAAATGAGCATAGTGATGACGTAAAGAGTCTTGAAGATGCCATGTTGTCACTTGCTGAACACCAGTCCGATCTGGTGCCGGCGAGTCGTATGATCCCTGAAACGCTATATACCAATGATGAAGATGTAGCGCTCTCTAATGCAAGCGATGATATGGGCGGTGCCATACAGCCTGCTATGTTAGTGCCAATGCAGATTGATGATGCTACCCCGTTAGACGATGAACCACAGGACGCGCCACAAAGTAAAACAGGGTTACTTGGGCGGTTGCGTGAAGGGCTTACCAAAACATCTACGCAGCTAGGTGATGGTATTGGGGGAATCTTTACCAAACGTAAGCTGGATGATGAAGCCTTGGAAGAGCTGGAAGAATTGCTGATTATGTCCGATATGGGGGTGTCGGCTTCTGCGCGGATTGTGCAGCAATTTGGTAAAAGCCGACATGACAAAGATGTGACGCCGGAAAGTGTACGTAGTGCATTGGCTGAGACGATTGCCACCTTATTGCAACCTGTACAGCAACCACTGAATTACGATGTTGCCCAGTCCCCATGCGTTATCATGATGGTCGGTGTTAATGGAAACGGTAAAACGACGACGATTGGTAAGCTGGCAATGAAACTGAAGCAGGAAGGCAAAACCGTTATGCTGGCAGCGGCAGATACGTTTCGCGCGGCGGCTGTAGAGCAGTTACAGGTCTGGGCAGAACGTGCGGGCGTGCCTATTGTGACGGGCAAGCATGAAGCAGATCCTGCAAGTGTAGCTTACAGCGCACTGGAACGCGCCAAAGCTCAGAAAGTGGATGTGTTGCTGATTGACACTGCCGGACGCTTACAAAACAAGAAGAACCTGATGCAGGAGCTTGAGAAAATTATCCGTGTGCTACAAAAGCTGGATGATACCGCCCCGCATCATGCATTAATGGTGTTGGATGGTACAACAGGCCAAAATGCCTTGCTGCAAGCGGAAGCCTTTAAAGAGTTTGCTGGTGTAAGCGGATTTGTGGTAACGAAGCTGGATGGATCAGCGAAAGGCGGGGTGATTGTGGCACTTGCAGACAAGTTTGGATTGCCCGTACATTATATTGGCGTGGGAGAGTCTATTGACGACTTACAGGAATTTGACGCATCACTTTATGCGAAATCTCTGACAGGGGTTGCTGTTTCCTGACAGGTTGGTTATTCTGAATGCCTGAAAACCTTTTAGGATAGTATAAAGTTATGGGTCAGGCCATGCGGCAATTGTCATCCGTTGACAGTAAACAGGAGTCAGGATTGCAACAGGACACACAGGCACATCCGGTGCAAACATTTTTTAGTCATTATGTGGAGACGCTGGAACAGCTTTTTGTTGATCGTATGGTGGTGCATGTTGATGGGCTGGTTTCAAAATATTTAGTTGCACAGATTTTACCGCTAAGGCGCGAAGCGATTCTAGATGTTAGTGACCCGTCCCTGACAGCAGCGGATCGTAAATTGCGCGGTGATATACGCAAGAGTCAATATCACGATATTTACGATGAGTTGGAGGCAATGCCTGATGTGCGTCAGCAAGTTATTGAGATGCAGGCAAAGTTACAGGATATTTCGGCCATAGCCCGTAAGCATAGTGCAGTGAAAGTATTGCGCTCAGAGCATGGAGAATATGGCTCATCGGCAGATGACATTACTTACACACTCATGCATTTTGCCCGCCAGAACGTGTGTGCAGCTGATGTGCAGCGTTATCTGGATGAACTTGCGGCTACATTTAGCTTAACCAGTCACCCGACAAATTCCACCAGTGTGGCACATACCGTGTCCGCGATAGCATTAGAGTGCATATTAGCTGATGAGTCCAGTTCATCACAGCAAGTCATTGATGCCATGGATGCATTTATTGCCGCTCCTGTTGCGGCAGAGCGCAAAACGCCACAGCAGGAATTGGAAGAGTTAATCCCGATTTGCGATAATTTGTTCGATGCAGCCTTATTGCAAAGAGATGCTATTCACACGGCATTGCAGGTATCAGGCTATAGCGATATGGGAGTACGCATCAAGACACCGATGATGCAGCTGGAAGACTGGTCTGCTACGTTTGATGGAGATGGGAACAGCAATGCGACCCGTGCGGCTTTAGCAGCAGGAACTGAACGCAAGCAGGCTTGGGTACGTGCGCGCTATATTGAGATGCTTGAATTGCTCATAGAGTCTCATGACGATCAAGGCCATTACGGTCAGTTGCAAAGCCAGCTAAAGCATATTTGTAATGCACTTAAGCAACAGAAATATTCTAACGTTTGTGCGTTTCAAAAAGATATTCAAGATTTGCAATCCAACTATGAAGTGATAGACGGATTAAAGATGCAGGTGCTGGAAGATATATTGTATAATAGCCATATCTTCGGATTTCACGGCTCTCGAGGCAATATCCGCCATGATGCAAAATCATTGCAGGAGACACTGGCGCTGATTGTATCTTTAGCGGAATTTGACATATCAGACCGCTACCATACTCTTTCCAAAGATGCAGTTTCTACATTACTGACAAACTGGTTTGATGCCGGTAAAGATGCGCCTTTATGGAATCAGTTGCGACAGGTGATTGCACAGCCTGATATGCTACATGCACATATCGGAGACGATGATACGAGTTTGCGCATTATTGAGCGGTTACAGTTTTTGGCAGAGTACCCGGAGTGCGCTAACAAACTGATTATTGCCGAGGCCACACATCCGGCGGATGCGAAAGCAGCGATGGCGCTGATGCATATAACAGGTAGCCATGTGGCAAACGCTGAGGCAACCACGGAGATTGTGTTGCTGGTAGAGTCTGTCAATGATGTGCGTGCGCTACCAGAAACTATTCAGGCTTTAACGAGTGATAAGGTGTTTCAGCAACATCTGGCGGCTATAGGTAAAATTACGGTGATGATTGCCCATAGTGATAATCGTCGTCGTGATGGGTATAGTGCCGGTGAGGTGATTACCTCGATTGAAGGAGAAATTTGTCGGCTGCAATATGATCTGTGGAAAGATGCGGTGTGGGATGAGTGCCAACCATTGCTACATATGGCTGATGAGTGCGGGTTGCCTATTTATATCTTTGATGGGGGTGGCAATGACCTTATGCGTGGTGCTGCGGTGAATCCGGGGCAAACAGGCAAACAACATGGCCATGCTGCAGCGCGTGAGAATGCCCCAACGATACGAACACCACAAAATACGATTCAGGGGGAACAAACCCGTCTGTTGTTTGGGTATCCTCAGTGTGCGGCAATGTTTCTGGAGATGATGGTATCACAAAGCATGTATGCAAAAGCAGCGGTTGAAAAGCGTATTGGGGTGGTGTTGGATGGTGAGAATGATGACGCGCAACAACATCACACACTAGCAAAGAAGCTGCTGCACCCGCGCTATCAGCAGGATCAAATGGAAGCGCAGCGTTATGGAGTATTATTTCATCATCATGCACGAAGGGCTTTTCATCATCATACCTCTACGACCATAGAAGGCATAAATCCCTTTGACGCGCTCTATAGCTATAGCGGGGCGTGGGTGTCTACGTTGCTGGCAAATCGCAGTTCCAGAAGCAATCAGCGCGGCAAAGGAGATAATGACCTGCAACGGACGGTCGCAGAGATACGAGGCAACCGTACTGCACTTAGCCAGCGAGCTATTACAGGGAACTTGTTGTTCCAGCTCACGGGTACGTTTCATTTAGGGCTACTTGGTCAGCTGGAAGCCTGTGAAGTGGTTGGGCGTGAGGCGATGCACCGTCTGTTTCATAGTAGCTTACCTGATCGCACCCATTTGGTTGGAGCTGCGCAGCAGCTGCATATGACGGACTTTAATAAAGCATGGCGTATGATGGGGAAACCTTACCCGCGCAAATCTGACAAAATCCACTATTATCACCAGTTTCAGGATATGGTAGCAGATGGGAGAATGCCAGAACCGCATATCACATTGGGGTTTATGGAAGAATATGGCCTGCAATTAGCAAGACATATTTTTTATGCTGCCACAGGGCAGGATGCGGATAAAGTGTTTGCAGAGCATGGCCGTGATTTTGATATTCAGGATGCTTACCGCACATTGCTTCCCGAACTAGCAAAACAGTTGGATATACGCCACGCATCGCATGAAGCAGAACATTGTGCCATTGCGCGCCAGGAACGCATTTTTAGTGAGTTTCCCGATCGCACATTGCCAGAAATGATGGAAATGACGGCCATTGCGCTGGTATGTGCGCTTAGCTACGATGTGCGCCCTGCACTCGGGCCGGTGGCGGTGCGTGGTGCCAGAGGGGTGGCTACGACGCATGAAGAACGGGCTATAGACAGTACAGAGCGTGTGCAGCCAGATATTCGTACCAATCTGTCTGGGATGTATCTTTCCAAAGGTATGCAATCTGCTTTCAGAAATATGGAGGCAATTGAAAAATTAGTCGTTCCTCATCACCTTAGAATAGCTTGCAAAACAATATGTTAATAATACCATACATTACATAATGTCCAATAATTGATGTTAATACATATAAAATTTAATCTATAATTTACTAATATTGATTAATATTGAAAGTAAGAGGATTTTATGACATTAACATACGAGGACATACACAGATTAATCAAAGAGCCATCTAGTGAGGTGCGTGGGAATATTGCGCGGAAAGTGGCGGACGGTTATAACAAAACACTGTTTAACCCAAAGCTCAATAAGATAGCGATTGATATTTTCCGTTTGCTACTGAACGATACTGCGGCACATGTGCGAAAAGTCATAGCGGAAGAATTGAAACATAATTCAAACATCCCCTACGACATCATTGTCGCACTCGCGAATGATGAAGATCAGGTTGCAGAAGAGATATTACAGCACTCTGAAGTACTTAATGACTCAGATTTACTTGAGTATGTTGAAGGGAATCACAGTATACGCAAACTGAAAGCGATTGCAAAACGCACAACGTTGAAAGAGCCTTTATGTCACGCGCTTGTGGTGACCGGTTATCAGTTGGTTGTTGTGACATTGCTGGAAAACGTACATGCTGATATTAGTGCCGACACGTTGCATGATGTGGTGGATATGTATCGTCAGGATCAGGGGATTTTGGAAGCACTGGTTTGTCGCGGAGATTTAACGGGCGAACTGGCAGAAGAAGTCTATACGCTTGTATCCCATTATCTGAAAAAGCAAATAAGCAAGCGCCACTACCTGCCACGCAGTTTTGTGAAGAACATTACGACAGATGCGCGAGAGAGTGCCATTTTAAAGTTTCTTAGCCCGTGGATGTGCGATGAAGATCTGTTAACGCTGGTTGACCGGATGCATTGCAGCAAACGTTTAACGCATTCTGTAATTATGCGTTCATTATGTATGGGAGAGATGACTTTCTTTGAAGCAGCCATAGCGCGGCGCGCCGACATTCCGTTATCTAATGCACGAAAGTTACTGCATCGTGGTGGGGCACACGGGTTTTATACTATTTATCGCGCCAGCAAACTACCACAAGATTATCAGGAAGCAATACGCATTATGGTTACGCTAGTGAAACCTGAGGCAAAAAATGGCAGGCACCGCTTGCCGGACTACCCGCAACGGATTTTGCAGCATATTCATGACAATAGTTACGACAGTTCGGTGAAAGGCATGGAAGGCATTATCTTATTCCTAAAAAGCCCAATTACATCTCAAGGGGTGTTTGTTGCCGGATAATAAACATGCTGCCTTAGGCAATATCCCGCAGTAAGTCGTTGATTCCGGTTTTGGCACGTGTTTTTTCATCAACGCGCTTAACGATGACGGCGCAAGCCAGTGACGGGCTTGCTGCATCGGTCGCACTAGGCAAAGTACCCGGTACAACCACTGAATAGGCTGGCACGCGCCCGTACATTACGTCACCTGTTGCACGATCCACAATCTTGGTGGAAGCACCGAGGAAGACACCCATAGAAATCACTGCCCCTTCTTCGACAATCACGCCTTCTGCCACTTCAGAGCGCGCACCGATAAAGCAGTTATCTTCGATAATGACGGGGCTGGCTTGCAGCGGCTCCAGCACACCGCCTATGCCAACACCACCGGAAATATGGCAGTGTTTACCAATTTGAGCGCAGCTACCAATCGTTGACCATGTGTCAACCATCGTACCTTCACCTACATAAGCCCCCAGATTGATAAAACTTGGCATCAAGACAACATCACGCGCAATGTACGCTGAATGACGGACTATTGCTCCCGGAACAGCGCGGAACCCTGCCTGTATGAAGTCGTCATCACTCCAATGTTGCATCTTGGAGGGTACTTTATCAAACCAGTTTGTCTGGCCATTGTCAAAGCGTTGCATGGGGTTCAGGCGGAATGAAAGCAATACAGCTTTCTTTGCCCACTCATTGACCTGCCATGTGTTGCCCTGCTTTTGTGCCACGCGAAGTGCGCCGCTATCCAGCTGTGTCAGTGTCGTGTTCACCGCGTCCCGCACGTCACCTTGCGTATTTGTGTTGATGGACGCACGGTCGTCCCATGCTTGTTCAATGATTGTTTGAAGGGAATCTGTCATAGGGGGGGCTGCAAAGAGTTTGTGGTAATGATTAAATTCCTCGTGTATCCATTCTTTACCGTGTTGTCAATCATGTTAATGCTATGCAACATCTGGACATAGTTTGCCTTTTGGGATACATAAGATAGGTGCAATTAGATTATACCACCAAACATATGTTACGACGGCTGGCAGAAGAGTATCTGCTCCAGCATAAAACACGGCTATGGCTGGCGGCTGTGTGCATGATGGTCGTTGCAATCGGAACTGCGGCGCAAGCATGGCTGTTACAACCGGTGCTGGATGATATTTTTCTGCAAAAGAATGAACGGTTATTGTGGGTTATCCCTATCGCACTGGTAGGGATTGCGGTGATTGCCGGACTCGCTAATTACGCGCAAACCATGTTAATGCGCTATGTGGGTCAACGTATTGTCGCTGATATGCAGGTGCAGCTTTTTTCTCACCTCATGCACGCGGATATCGGTTTATTTCATGAACAATCTGCCGGGCGGCTTGTATCGCGTTTCACCAATGACATACAAATGATGCGTCAGGCGGTGTCTAGTGTATTGGCAGGGCTTGCAAAGGAATGTTTGTCGCTGGTTGTGCTAGTAGGGTTGATGTTTTACCAAAGCTGGCAATTGTCACTGGTGGCATTAGTTGCGTTCCCTATTGCGATTTACCCCATTATGAGGCTGGGCAAACGAATGCGTAAAGTTGCGGACGGTACGCAGCACGAGCTTGGTGAATTTACGAACACACTGGATGAAACCTTCCAGAATGTGCATGTTGTCAAGGCATACGGGCAGGAAGAGTATGAGGTAAGCAAGGCCAGAAGCGGTATTTTCCGCTTATTTACGCTCTATATGCGGGCATCCCGTGTGCAGGCAGCGGCTAGCCCTATGATGGAAGCAGTGGGTGCTATTGGTATTGCCGCCGTGATAGGGTATGGCGGGTATCAGGTGATTCACGGGGAAAATACGCCGGGTGGATTCTTCTCGTTTATTGCAGCAATGATTATGGCCTATAAGCCACTTCGCAGTCTGGCTGGATTGAACAATCAATTGCAGGAAGGGTTGGCTGCGGCAAATCGCTTTTTTGGTGTGCTGGATAACAAACCCGTCATCCGAGATATGGATCACACAGTGCCACTACATGTACCAAATGGCGACATTGTGCTGGAACGTGTCAGCTTCCGATATAACGATCATGTAGCCGCATTAAGCGACGTATCTTTGCATGTGCCTGCAGGCCAGATGGTCGCGTTAGTGGGAGCGTCTGGTAGTGGAAAAACGACGATTATGAATATTTTGCTGCGTTTTTACCATATTGAACAAGGAAATATCTGGATTGATGGACAGGATATCTCTGACGTATCTATTGTGTCTCTCAGACAGTCTATCGCTGTTGTGTCACAGGATATTATGTTGTTTGACGACACAGTCGCTAATAACATTGCGTATGGAATGCGTGATGCCTCACGTGAAGCCATCGAAGAAGCTGCCAGCATGGCGGCTGCCCATGAGTTTATTATGGAACTGCCGCAAGGATATGACACGAAAGTAGGTTCACATGGCGTTAATCTGTCAGGTGGCCAGCGACAACGCCTGTGCATTGCGCGTGCGTTTCTTAAAGACGCACCTATCTTGCTACTGGATGAAGCCACGTCTGCGTTAGATTCACAGTCCGAACACATGGTACAGGATGCATTGCTCAAGCTTATGGCCTCACGTACCACGTTAGTGATTGCCCATCGCCTGTCAACCATCCAACATGCAGACCGTATTTATGTGTTAGAGAAAGGGCGTGTTGTGGAAAGTGGTACGCATCAGAGTTTGCTGGATAAAGGGCAATATTACGCGGCATTATATCAACGTCAGTTTTCAGGTATGCAGCATGTTGCGCCACAGAGTGAGCAGGCGTGATTCGTCAAACGTTTAAACAGATGATGAAATCGGATGCAGTGCATCGGGTGCTGGCATGGTGTGGCGCGCGCTACATCAAGCTGGTGCTTGCCACGGGGCAAATGCATTCGTTGTTACCAGCAGCTACGCAACCTTATTTCTCTGGAAATATACCGGCAATATTTGTTGTGTGGCATAGTCGTATGATGCTGGTCTGTTCTCATATGCCGCAGGGCAGGGAGATGTCTTCGATTGTCTCTTCTCATACGGATGGTAAAATGATTGGGCGTGTATTGACGCATTTTCAGGTAAATCCCGTTTATGGGTCTACCTCAAAGGGGGGGGCTAAGGCGTTGAAACAGCTTGTGCAGGCATACCGCCTAGGCGAAAATCTTTCCATCACCCCTGACGGCCCCAGAGGCCCGGATCGCGTGGCATCAGAAGGGGTGGCGCAGCTGGCAATGCTAACGCAGGCTCCGGTTATCTGTCTGGCGTATTCTGCGGCACGTCATCGTCGGCTACATTCATGGGATCGTTTCATGGTTGCCCTGCCATGGTCACGGTTATACATGGTGGCTGCTGACCCACTAACGGTAGATATGATGCGTAAAGAGCAGAGTAAACACCGTATGCGTGAGCAGTTCCGGCAGTCTGTGGAAGATGCATTGAATAACGTTACCAATGAAGCTGATCGTCTGGCGGGAGTGTTATAGATGCATGTATATGGCTGGATATATCGTGCGGCATCATGGATAGTGACGCCTGCAATCCCTTTTTACTTAAGGCTAAGGCTGAAACAGGGAAAAGAAGATCCTTTACGTATGCAGGAACGGTTGGGCAAAGCGTCTCTTCCGCGTCCGTCCTCACCGCTTATCTGGATACACGCAGCCAGTATGGGGGAATCACAATCCGTGATGCCTCTCATTCATCGCTGGGCAAAAGATCATCCTGAATTGCATATCCTGATGACGACGGTTACCACCACATCTGCCAAACATGTGACAGGCAAGTTACCTGAAACATCGTTTCACCAATATGCCCCTGTAGATACACCGCTTTCGGTATCACGTTTTCTGAAACATTGGAAACCACAACTGGTCTGCTTTGTTGATTCCGAGTTATGGCCCAACACTATCACCGCGATTGCCAAGCGTGATATACCGTATGTGCTGCTTAATGGGCGTATTTCAGAAACATCGGCACGACGCTGGCAGCGAGCGCGGAATTACTGCGAAGAATTACTTTCAGCATTTACTCATATTTTTGCCAAAAGCAAAGAAGATGCGACGCGTTTCATCAATTTAGGAGCAAAGAATCCGGTAAGTTTTGGGAATATCAAATTTTCTTCTCCCCCGCTAAAGTCAGATTCCCGGGCAATGGGTGAATTAACGTCATTAATCGGTGGGCGCACTACGTGGCTGGCAGCAAGCACACATGCAGGCGAAGAAGAAGTGGTTGCGACCATTCACCAGAATCTGAAAGAATCTTTTACGGATTTACTAACCATGATTGTGCCACGACACAGCCGCCGAGGCACTGAAATCCGCCAGTTGCTTGAGACAAAACAGCTTCATGTGGCGCAGCGTAGTCTGGGTGAGCCTATCACGCCTGACACCGATATTTATATTGCGGATACGATGGGCGAGTTGGGCATCTTTTACCGTATTGCTGACATTGTGTTTGTGGGTGGTTCACTCGTGCCACATGGTGGACAAAACCCGTTCGAGCCAGCTATGCTGGATTGTGCTATTCTCTATGGTAGCCATATGGATAATTTCTGTGAATTTTGTCAGGAACTGGAACGTGCGTGCGCCGCGATGCCGGTAGCAGATGAAACAAAGCTGCAAGAGATACTGGAGAAATTATTGCGCGATCAGGATGCGCGTACAGAGCTGGCACAAACGGCGTTAGAGGTGGTGGAACATAATAAGGATGTGTTAGATCGCATCTATCAGGCCTTACATCCTTTGTTGCTTCAGGCAATACAATCTTACAGCAAGAAATAATGTTTCAGCCATCTTTCTGGATGCAGCGTTACAGTATCGTTGCTCTAATGTTGATACCTGTATCATGGATATATTATTTGGCGGGCTTTATCAGGCGTATCGTTATTCGACCACTAAAAGTGGATATACCTGTTATTTGCGTCGGCAATGCCGTGGCAGGTGGTGCTGGCAAAACGCCTACCGTTATTGCGCTGGTGACATATCTTCAACAGCAAGGCTACACACCCCATATTCTCACACGTGGTTACGGTGGCAAGCTGAAAAACACCACCCAAGTGAATCTGGCGTGTCATACCAGTACCCAAACAGGTGATGAACCACTCCTGCTGGCCAGCCACGCGCCATGCTGGGTAGGGGTGGATCGGCGTGATTCCCTCGAGGCAGCCATGCAGGCTGGTGCGGATTGTGTGGTGATGGATGATGGATGGCAGAATCCTTCTTTAGCGAAAACATGTTCCATATTGGTGATGGATGGTGGGTTTGGTGTGGGGAATGGTTATCTTTTGCCAGCTGGGGCATTGCGGGAACCATTGAAGGCAGCTTTGAAGCGTGCTGATATTACCTTAATGATTGGGGAAGACGTGACTAAGCTGTCTCGCACAATCCCGTTTCATATTCCACAATGGACAGGAACTATTATACCGTGCATACCAGCATCATTGCATGCGCGACCAGTGGTTGCTTTTTGCGGCATTGGCCGCCCTGAGAAATTTTACAATACATTGCGTGAACATAATGTATTAGTTTGTGCAACCCGTGATTTTGCAGATCACCACCCTTATAGTAATGAGGATATGAATGATTTGCTGGCACTGGCCAAACAGCATGATGCAGTACTTGTAACAACGCAAAAGGATGCGGTTCGGTTGAGTGCTAAGTGGCGTGAGCATGTGCATGTCGTACCAATTACGCTTACAATACGTCCGGAAGATGCTTTATCGTCAGGGTTGGCGTGGATGAAAGGATGGTCAAATGCGAATCGCTAATATGATGCTTTCACGCAAACAGGGTGGCATTGAACAGGCTGGTACCGATTATGCCAATGCTTTAGCGAGTCAGGGTAATAATGTGTGTTACATCACAGATCAGCATATGGCTCCGTTACTTGCTGAGAGCCTGTCACCTGCAATACAACACCATCGTTTGCGACAATGGGGAAGCTGGGACAGGCTGGCCGGGCGGCGCATACGTCAGCAGATACGGTCGCATCGTTCGCAATGTGTACTGGTACATGGAAATCGTGCATTGCAGCTTGCAGCTTTGGCAAACATCCCCAATATCCCTCTGATTGCCCTGCAACATAATTATCATATGCAGCATACACATAAAGCAGATGTTGTTTTTTGTATCACGCACCATATGCGCGATGCGTTGATTGCTCGCGGTGTGAAGCCTGAATCTTGTCACCATATGCCCAACATGGTGCAAGTACCTGCATCATTGCCAGAGCGTTCATATGTCTTCCAACGCCCGGTGCACATTGGGGCAATGGGAAGGCTGGTGAAAAAGAAAGGATTTGACGATTGGTTGAGAGCACTTGCAGGCTTACGCGATCAGGGTATCCCTTTTACGGCAACACTGGGTGGAGAAGGTGAAGAGAAGGCTGCTTTGCAAGCGTTACTTACCGAACTATCGTTAAACGATCAGGTCAGCATCATCGATTGGATTAAAGATACCCGACAATGGTATCGGTCAATAGATATATTTTGCCTTCCATCACGTCATGAACCGTTTGGTATTGTATTGATTGAAGCCATGGCTGCTGGTGTGCCAGTGATTGCGACGGCAACAGAAGGCCCTTCAGACATTTTGGCCGATGCACGTCATGGCCTCGTAATTCCTGCTGGTGATCCTGAATCCATGACTCGTGCAATATCCACGCTGATTCATTCTCCCGATATGGGGCAGCACTTAGCAAAGCAGGCTTACGAACATGTGAAATCTACATATGACATACCGGTTCGTGCGCGTGCCATTCATGATGCGTTACAGTCATGCCTTGATTCGTCATCAGATTGCGCTATGTGATAGAATATTATGCATACACCTTACCACCACCTGTCCACCCGTACGTTGATTCGATTGCAGGGCAATGATACCCGAAAACTATTGCAGGGTATCATTACCAACAATATGGATACGCTAGAGACAGAGCCGGCGATGTTTAGCGCGTTACTGACGCCGCAGGGTAAGTTTTTATTCGACTTCTTTCTGATACGTGATGCAGACGGATACTTGCTGGATATAGATAAGTGCTACGCTGAGGCACTTATCAAAAAGCTGACCATGTACCGTTTGCGTGCAGACATGCATATTACACCAATAGCTGATTGGTCAGCGTTAGCAAGCATGGCAGATGAGATGCCCGATCTTGCTTCTGGCGGCATAGCCTACCGCGATCCGCGCATAATGTCAATGGGATGGCGCATCGCTACACCTAATATACCGAAAAATTCGCAGGATGCTGTAGCGTATAATGAGCATCGTCTATCTTTAGGGGTGCCGGATGGTGCGCAGGATGCAGTTCAGGATAAATCACTGCTGCTGGAGCTAGGCTATGACCATCTCCACGCGATTGATTTTCATAAAGGGTGTTATGTGGGGCAGGAAGTGACTGCACGAACGAAATATCGCGGTAATCTGAAAAAGCATCTATACCAGGTTACATCGGCGATTCCACTGCCGCCATATGGAACAACACTTATGCAGGAAGATCGCGAAGTAGGAGAGATGCGCTCATCATATGGCTGCACTGGTTTGGCACTGATACGCGACGCGGCAGTAGAGACAATAGACTCTACAGTAATTTATGTGGGCGATCAGCAGGTCATTCAGGCAGTTCGTCCTGCATGGTGGCCATCGCAACAGGAAAAGACATAAAATAAGATAAAATTCTCCTGTTACTTTGGCTAAAAATGTACTATTTATACTTAAAGAGTAACTTAAGAGACACAGTAAACGCCTATGACCATGTACGCCTCAAAAGATGATGTGATTACCTTCGATCACCGTATCGCTGACACATCAGGTGAAGGGTATTATGAGGGGCAACTACTGATAGCTACACCGTCAATGAGTGAGGGGTTGTTTTCGCAGTCGGTTATTTACCTGATGGCACATAATCAGGGTGGTGCTATGGGGTTGATGATTAACAAAACGATGGAAACCGTTGATTACGAGCATATATATAAGCATCTTGAATTGCCTTACAATGACGATCATCTTGAGTTCCCTATGTTTTATGGCGGGCCTGTAGAAGAGAACCGTGGCTTTATCTTGCATAGTGATGACTACCAGACAGATGATACCTTGCTTCAGGCAAGTGGTGTGTGTGTTACGTCCAGCGCTCGTGTGTTCCGTGATATTCTTACCGGATCAGGCCCTGGCCATTTCCAGATATGTGCTGGTTATGCCGGATGGGGAACGGGGCAGCTTGAGCGTGAAATTGAAGCAAATTGCTGGATCACCGCTCCTGCATGTACCTCTTTACTGTTTCATGCTGACAATCTTGATAAATACTCACTGTCTGCCAAGATGCTGGGTGTGGATATGACAAGGTTCTCCCCCTTTGCCGGACATGCCTGAAACAGGTCACAGTTGAACGTGAAAATTTATTGATGATATGGCCAGATTCGTGGTATTATCAAGATGTTATAATATAGACATCTGGAGAAGCATCTATGGAAATCATCGTATCTGGCAAGCAAGTAAGCGTAGGCGAGTCACTTCGCAAGCATATTGAAGAAAAGCTGGCTCTATCCATATCCAAATACATAGACCGCGTGAATGCGATTAAAGTAGTGCTTTCCAAAGAGGGACACGCGTTCCGTGTGGATATTTCGGGTAATATTGGTACCCATGCAGGCCTGTCGTTAAAATCCCGTACAGATGGTATGGATCCTTATGCAACGTTTGATGCAGCGGCAGAGAAGATTGAAAAGCAGTTGCGTCGCTATAAGCGTCAGATTACCAAGCATCACAGCGCACGTAATGATAAAGCAGAAATGCAGCTTATGGCTGGTACGCAATATGTTATTTCCTCAGAAGAATCTAATGAAGATGTAGGGGATAATCCGCTTGTGATTGCCGAGCAAACGACTCACATTGAGCATCTGACGGTGAGTCACGCAGTAATGCGGATGGATTTGGGCGAATTACCTGCACTTGTGTTTATCAATGAAGCAAACAACCGGATTAATGTACTATATCGTCGCACGGACGGGAACATTTCCTGGGTAGATCCGCTGTTGGATGAAGCTAAAATGGTGAAAGCCGCTTAAGTTTAAGTACAACGTATGTTGTTACTTATTTCGCCAGCAAAAACGCTGGATGAGTCACCGCTGACTCATCCAGCGAGTCAATCAATGCCGTTATCGACTCCGGCATTGATTGATAAAGCAGCGTATCTGGTGTCGTTGCTTCAAGCACATAATATTGATGATATTAAAGAACTCATGGGCGTGAGCGAAAAAATAGCGGCACTTAACGTGCGCCGTTATCAGGATTTTTCTGTTCCATTAGACCATCACAACGCGAAGCCAGCGATATTTTCATTTAAAGGAGATGTCTATCAGCCGATTCAGCTGGATCATTATGAGAATGATAAGCTTACATTTTTGAACAACCACGTTCGTATTTTATCAGGATTATATGGTGTGTTGCGGCCATTAGATTATCTGTATCCTTATCGGTTGGAGATGGGAACGAAGTTACATAATAGGGCGGGTGAGAATCTGTATGCATTCTGGAGCGACTCCGTTACCGCAGAATTAAATCATCTGTTAGCGACGAAAGACGAGCCGGTAACGATTGATCTGGCCTCACAGGAATATAGTAAGGTAATTGACAAGCAAGCACTTTGCGGTCGCTACATTACCGTCGATTTCAAAGAAAAGAAGCAAGATGGCTACCGAACCATAGGAATTTACGCTAAAAAAGCGCGTGGCATGATGGTTGATTATGTGGTGAATCACCATGTGGATAATCACCAAGGAATCAAGCATTTTAACATGGCAGGTTATGAGTATCGTGACGATTTATCGGATGAGACACATTATGTATTTACACGGGATTCTGTGTAGCCTTAACTATATTCACTAATACTTTACACTTAGCGCTTACAAATAACGAATGATACCTACTTTATCTTCGACCCTTTCGCCGCTTGAACTAAGCCGTTTAATGATAACACGTTTCTCCCATGACATTACAGGCCCTGTGGGGGCAATTAATAATGGTGTGGAGTTCATAGAGCAGGACAAAGCAATGCAGGGACAAGCAATGGAACTCATCGCTTCCAGCGCCCAGCAGGCCGTTCATCGGATACAGTTTTATCGTTATGCTTATGGGTTGCTTAAAGGCGCGGATACGGTGAATGTCCACGAAAATCAGGCACTCATTGAGAATTTTTACGCAAGCAGTCGCATCACGCTACACTGGCAAATACATCATGCCACGCTGTTACAGGATGAGTGCCAGATATTGTATAATTTGATGCTGTTTGCAGGCCTGACCCTGATACGGGGAGGGGAATTGCATGTAACATTGTCCGAACAAATTATGGAAGTAAATGCCAGCGGTACCGACATACGTTGTGATAGTCATTTGCGTGAAGCTATCATGCAACCTGCTGCACATAAGCCTGACACTAAGACTGTTCAGGCTTATTATACTGCATTATTAGTAGCGGAAAAAAGCGCATCGCTCACATTGGACGTTAACGAATCCTCATGTCTTTTACGGTATGGTACCTGAAACCTACCTAAAAGGATGAACATAACATGGATGATCTGATTGCCGAATTTATTACAGAAACATCGGAAAGCTTATCTACACTGGACTTAGAGCTGGTAAAGCTTGAGCAGAATCCGGATGATTTTGAAATTTTAGGTAATATTTTTCGTCTGGTTCATACGATTAAAGGCACATGCGGTTTTCTTGGGCTGCCACGTCTTGAGTCTGTGGCTCATGCCGGTGAGAACGTGCTGGGTAAGGTACGTGATAAAGAAATTCCTGTTACACCGCAAGCAATCTCGTTAGTGCTTGAGGCACTGGATCGCATCAAAGAAATCATGGATTATCTTTCTGATAATGCGCAGGAGCCTGAAGGTGATGACACGGATTTGATGAGGCGTTTAAATGCATTCGCTGATTCAAACGGAGCTACGTCAGAACCTACGCAAGGAGCAGAGGTAGCACAACCTACAGCCGAGGAAGCTAATAGTGATATTGATGCGCTGATGGCTGATCTTGAAGCAACGCCACTGGCGCCTGAACCGGATTCATCGGTAGCAACTGAAGCAGTGCCGGAAGAAATTGTTGAAAATGAAACGCCCGCACCACCACCCGCAGCCAAAGCGGCGCCGCCGAAGCCGCAAGCAGCGCCACCTGCACCGCCTAAACCAAAAGAATCTCCTGCGTCCTCTGCTTCAAATAACAGCAATCAAACTATACGTGTTAATCTAAGTGTCTTAGAAAACCTGATGCAAATGGTGGGTGAACTCGTATTAACACGCAACCAGCTTTTGCAGCTTGCGCGTTCCAAAGACAATGATGACTTCACGACACCTCTACAGCATTTAAGCCATATTACGACGGAATTGCAGGAAGGCGTGATGAAAACTCGAATGCAGCCTATCAGCAATGCATGGGCAAAGTTTCCTCGCCTCATTCGTGATTTATCTATTGAATTAAAAAAGAAAATCGAACTAAAAATGATTGGTTCTGAAACAGAGCTGGATCGCCAGCTTTTAGAGATGATTAAAGATCCGCTGACGCACATGGTACGTAACTCCTGCGATCATGGGTTGGAAAGACCTGACGATCGCGTGGCTAACGATAAACCGGAGCAAGGTACAGTCACATTAAGTGCGTTCCATGAAGGTGGACATATTATCATTCAAATTGCTGATGATGGTCGTGGGGTTAACGTTGACCGCGTGAAGCAAAAGATTCTTGAGAATGGTCTTGGTACGCAGGAAGAACTGGATGTGATGAATGAAAACCAGATCATTCAGTATATCTTTAAGCCTGGATTTTCTACTGCGGAACATGTGACAAGTGTGTCTGGTCGTGGTGTTGGTATGGATGTGGTGCGCACCAACATTGAAAAAATCGGTGGAACGGTAGAACTAGAATCGTTTACTGGCCAAGGCTCTACATTCCATATCAAAATACCGCTTACACTGGCTATCGTATCAGTACTGATTGTGGAAACAGCGAAACAGCGGTTTGCTTTGCCGCAAATCAATGTTGTGGAATTAGTCAAAACCGATGAAGAAAGTGGCCATAAAGTGGAGACGCTAAACCGCTCGCCTGTGCTTCGCTTGCGTGGGAAGTTATTACCACTAATTTCACTGGCGCAAGTGCTTAAGATTAATATTGCAGATAAAATTAATTTTGAAGAGGCCTTTGTTGCCGTTTGTAAGGTGGGAGGAAGTGAATTCGGCCTGATTGTTGACGCTATTCACGACACAGAAGAAATTGTCGTGAAGCCCGTATCACGTTGCTTGCAGGATATCCCTATTTATTCGGGAAATACGGTACTGGGTGATGGTAGTGTGATTATGATTCTGGATCCAAACGGAATTTCAAAAACAACGGAATCTGAACTGGAAGCCCAGACACTCAACAAGCCTGCAAGTAGTAAGCAAAACCGTAAGGTAAACTTCCTGCTGTTTAATACGGATGGTCATACGCCAAAAGCGGTTGCTCTGGAACTGGTATCGCGCCTGGAAGAGATTAACGTTGATGATATTGAGTATTCTAATGGTTTACCTGTTGTACAGTACCGTGGCGATCTAATGTGTTTAACGACCACACCGGATCATGTCATTCCGGCAAAAGGTCAGTGTGAAGTGATTGTATTTAATTATGATGGACAAACTGTCGGGCTAGTAGTCAAAGAGATTTCCGATATTGTTACCGCAGACCCTATGGTACAGCTTGCATCGAATGATGATATGTATCATGGAACGATAGTCATGAATAACCATTCAACCGATATGCTCGATGTTGGGAAACTGCTCTCCAGCGTTATGAGGCAAGGTAAAGTGGGCGATATCATGGTGGATCACAAGATTCAGGATACACGTGTAATGCTAGTAGAAGATAGTATGTTCTTTCGCAATCTGACCGTACCGTTTCTTGCAGAAGTCGGTTTGCAGGTGGTTGCTGTTCCGAGTGCTAAAGATGGTCTAAAACTATTGGAAAAACAAGAGTTTGACGTGATTGTGACAGATATTGAAATGCCTGTCATGGATGGGTTCGAGTTGGCAATGATGATCCGGTCTAACCCGAAATACAATAAGCTGCCTATTTACGCTTTCACATCTACCACAAACGATTCCGTTGAAAGACGTGTTAGAGAATGTGGCATGAATGGGTATGTTTTAAAAACAGAGCGTGAGAAACTCTTAAATTTTATTGCTCAGGAACAGGCTAAAACAGCAAAGGAGAGTGCATAATGCCAGCGAGTCAGGAAGCAGTGCTCCAATTTATAGATGATGTTCAGGATCAGAAGCAAAGTTATGTGACCATGCGTGTCAATGGTCAGTTGTTTGGTGCCTCTGTAACGTTCGTGCAGGATGTTGTACGCGATCAGTCTGTGGCAAAGATACCGTTAGCCCCTCACGTGGTTGAAGGTTCACTTAATCTGCGTGGGCGGATTGTAACAGTACTGAATATGTATAAGCGCCTTGGAATGCAGGCAGAAAGTGATACAGATAAATATATGCACGTTGTGATCGAATATAATGATGAACTATTTAGTCTGATGGTGGACTCGGTTGGTGATGTGTTGTCATTAACTGAGTCAGACGTTGATAAGGTACCTGTTAATATGCACGCAGCATGGCGAGACATTGCTTCTGGTGTATGTCGTCTGGATAACGAGTTATTAGTATTATTTGATGTCGATGAGTTATTAAACTTTTATGCAGGAGCATGATACCGATGAAAACCTGCCTTGTTGTTGAAGATTCCACGGTTGTCCGTAAAATATCTCTTAAAATGTTTCGCGAATTAGGATTTGACGTAAGCGAAGCTGTAGATGGTATTGATGCTCAACACAAAGTGCAAGAAGCTATGCCGGATGTGATTTTGCTGGATTGGCATATGCCGAAAATGGATGGTATTGCATTTATCAAATGGTTAAGACAGCAGGAAAACGGAGATATTCCGCAAGTGATTTTTTGCACAACAGAGACAGAATTGGCCAATATCCAACAAGCCTTTCATGCTGGTGCTAATGAGTATGTGATGAAGCCGTTTGACAAGGATATCCTGGAATCAAAATTAAGCATGTTAGGGTTGGTATAAATTGGCGTTATCCTCCCCTATTCGTGTCATCATTGTTGATGATTCCATTATTGTCAGAGGTGTGGTATCGCGCATTTTGCGAAACGATCCGGATATTGACATTATTGCAACTGCCTCAGATGGGATGATAGCGGTCGAATATGCAAAGCAGCATAAACCGGATATTATGATTTTAGATATTGAAATGCCGCGCAAGAATGGCCTGGAAGCCCTGCCAGAAATCATATCAGCTTCTCCAAAAACCCGCATTTTAATGTCATCTACGCTGACAGCCAGAAACGCGGCAATCAGTCTGGAAGCTCTCCAAAAAGGAGCATCGGATTATCTACAAAAACCGGGTGCCGGAGATAAGCAGGATATGGAACGATTCTCACGCGAGATTATTCATAAGATTCGTGCGTTAGCGGGACGCCCTATTCAATTCTCTGCTGCTTCGTCATCGACTCAAACAAAGCATCTGGCGCCATCTATACCGTACGTAAATACGAAAACAAGTCAGGCTGAGACGGCTGTGCCAGCATCTTCCGGACAGATTCGTTATCCATCCATTGCTCCTCGTGCTTTAGCCATTGCTTCATCTACCGGTGGCCCTCAGGCGTTATCCTCTATATTTAAGGAATTAAAAGGGTGTCTGGCACAAACGCCTATTTTTGTCACGCAGCACATGCCTGCAACATTTACCACGATTTTAGCGACTAATTTGGCAGCTATCAGTGGAAAAACCTGCAAGGAAGGTAAGCATGGCGATATTGTTCGCCCCGGGCATGTTTATATTGCACCCGGAGACTACCATATGGTGCTGGTGCGAAAAGGCCGTGATACGGTGATTGAGTTAAATCAAGACGAAATGGTTAATTTCTGCCGCCCTGCTGCTGATCCTATGATTATGTCACTCAATAGCATTTATGGCAGACAGTTATTGCTAACCATATTAACAGGTATGGGGCATGATGGGTTGCAAGGCGCGAAAGCCGTGCATCAGTCCGGAGGAACCGTGGTTGCTCAGGATAAAAACAGTAGTGTCGTTTGGGGAATGCCACGAGCAGTGACAGAAGCAAATATCGCTTCAGCTATCTTACCCTTACAAGATATACCCGGTTATCTTCAGCGTGCATTCTCAGGGGCTTTTTGATGAAAACGCAAGAATTTCAGTTTCTTAATCGAATGATCAAACAACGCTCAGGCATTGATCTGAAAGAGGATAAAATGTACCTGTTTGAATCACGATTGCTGCCTATTGCAAGTAAAGAAGGACATAAGGATCTCTCCAGCTTTGTCAGTCAGTTAATGAAGCGTTCGCCGCCGGAAGCACTAACGCAGTCTATCATTGAAGCCATGACCACCAACGAGTCTATGTTCTTCCGTGACAATAAGCCATTTGAGCATTTGCGCTACATTGTGCTTGCAGAGTTAAAAGAAAAACATGGAGCGGCCAGACCAATTAATATCTGGTGTGCTGCCTGTTCCAGCGGGCAGGAACCATATAGCATTGCTATGCATACAGAGGAATATCAGTCACATATTGGGCTGGCGCGCGTTACCATCAAAGCAACCGACATAGATACGCAGATGGTAGATAAGGCAAAGAATGGTATCTATAACCAGTTTGAGGTGCAACGCGGCCTGCCAACTCCTATGTTAATGCGTTACTTTAATCAGCTTCCGGGGAATCGCTGGCAGATTAAAGATACGATACGCGGGAAGGTGTCGTTTTCCTTACATAACCTGATGGAAAGTCCGCGCAGGCATGGGCAATTTGATATTGTCCTGTGTCGCAATGTGTTGATCTATTTTGATGATGCAACAAAGATACAAGTGCTTCGGCATATTGCCAGCGTGATGCCCTCTGGGGGCTATCTGTTTTTAGGTAGCGCTGAAACTATGCCAAACGGCATGAATCTGTTTGACCGTCATCCAAAAGAACGACTGATATTTGTGAAGCGTTAAGTTGCTTACCTACACTAAGGCATTATTTTCGATATTGCCAAAGAAGCGCTCAGAATCATCCGTAATAGCCTGTTTCTTTTCTTCACTCATGCGATCATAGGTTTTATACATCATACCAATGCGATGGTTGGATGCCAGTTTATCCCTGTTATGTTCCAGAAAGTTCCAGTAAAGATAATTGAACGGACACGCATCCTGTCCATTTTTCTTGGTTACTTTATAGCTGCATTGTTTGCAATAATTCGACATTTTATTAATATAGCTGCCTCCTGCTGCGTATGGTTTGCTCGCCAGATACCCTCCATCAGCGAATAATATCATCCCTGATACGTTGGGCAATTCCACCCATTCATACGCATCTGCATAGACAATCAAAAACCATTCATTCACCTGATCGGGATGGATACCTGCCAGTAGTGCAAAATTCCCAAGCACCATGAGCCGTTGAATATGATGTGCATAAGCATGTTGTTTTGTTTCCATTACACATTGACGGATACAGTTCATCTTCGTTTGTGCCGTCCAGTAAAAATTAGGAAGATCACGCGTTGCGTCAAAGAAGTTCTGCTTTTGATAGTCTGGCATTTTGTGCCAGTAAATGCCGCGCACATATTCCCGCCAGCCAATAATCTGACGGATAAAACCCTCTACTGCATTTAGTGGTGCTTTACCTTGATGATAAGCGTCTTCTGCGGCTTGTACACATTCAAGAGGCAGGAGCAATCCGGAATTTAGGTAAAAGCCGATATGCGCGTGATACATCCACGGTTCATCCTGAATCATGGCATCCTGATAGTCACCAAAATGGTGCAGGCGTTGTTCGATAAATTGCTTAAGTGCTTGCAATGCCTGACTTCGCGTAACGGCAAAATAAAACGGTTCCATATCACCAAAATGGTCATCAAAGCGCGATTCAACTAACGTCATCACGTCTCGTGTTATCTCATCTGGTTTAGAGTAAAAAGGAGCCGGAACATTGAGTGCTTCTTTGGGAGGCTTTCTGTTTTGTGCATCATAATTCCATTTGCCACCCACAGGTTCGTTGCCTTCCATTAGAATGTTGTATCTCTTGCGCATGTCACGGTAAAAATATTCCATACGCAGTTGGCCACGTCCTTCTGACCAGTCTGAAAATTCCTGAGGTGTGCAGAGAAAACGACTATCTGGCCTGATATTTACAGGAACATTCATGTCCGTTTTCCAGCGTTTCATCTCTTGCAGCACACGATATTCCCCGGGATGTGTCACAATGATCCTTTCACATTGCCGTTGCTCCAGTAAACGTTTCACTTCTCCTGTAAATGATCCGGCATTTTGAGGGTGATCGAGTGTGGTGTATTCCACGGTATATCCTGCTGCTTGTAACGTCTGAGCAAAATGCCGCATGGCAGAAAAAAGAAAGGCAATTTTCTTTTTGTGGTGCCTCACATAGGTTGCTTCATCCCACACCTCGCACATGAGAATTACATCTGCTGCTTTGTCACAATCGTGTAAAGTTGAGATTGTTTCTGTTAACTGATCCCCCAATATTAAGCGCAGTACACCCATAGCAAAATAACCTGTATGTTGTGATTCAGGCACTATGTTATCGGTTCTATCCTGACAGATGCAAGCCAAAGAGATAGATGCTACACTAAAAGTATATCCTGATCGTCAGGCGTTGATGTTATTGGCGGGATGATAAAGATGCTATCTCCATGCAAGAAACGCAGTCCACCTGAAAAGCCACTAATGTGTTGTGCTTCAGCATAGATGGCCATAATACCTTGCCGTATATCAGATGGAAGACTGCTCTGAGTACGGATGGCCATATCCCATTGCGTTGAGGCAGCGCGTTGCTGAATCAGCCCATCAAGCTGTATTCTGCCTAGATGAGACAAGGTAATATCCACCATAAAATGATCCGTATCCTGCCGAGCGCGGCGGTGTTTTTCATGACGTTCCTGCTTAAAATAAAAGGCAACTCGCTGTGACTGATCGTCGTGGTAAAGCGGTATGGTTGCCTGATGCCACTGACCGTCTCGCATGTCTTGCGGTAATGTAGCTAGTTGCGTGAATTCTGCTGTAGCGCGCTGCATCCATGAAGCAGGTTTAGTGTTATCCAACTGTTGCATTGCTGCGTTTCCCAGCCATTCGCGTATACTTCCCTGCTTCAGTGCCATCAGCAAGAAAAGCATTTCACTCCCAAGCATCACACCTTGTTGCGGTACGGATGAGGGGGGAGGAAACAGGGTAGGGGAGGATGCAGGATGAGTAGCAAATGCAGCAGGTTTAATGTCTCGCAGTGCGTCTAGCGTTTCAGATGATAGAGCAGCTGGAGGAGGAACTAGCTGCTTTGTTGGCTGACTTCGTACATCTGTAACCTGTTCCAGCGTGAAAGTAATGATGGTTCCTTTGGGCATGGTGTCTGCAACAAACAATTTGAGATGCCCCAGTGAACTATTAAGCGTTAATTCTCTGGGATTACTCGCATTCACTACGACGGCTTCTAGGACAGTAGGTGCAGTCGCTATGTGATTCGCTGCATTCGTTAGCGTTGCCGGATTTGCGGGTACATTCACAAATTGACTGGCGGATGTTGAAGCTGGCGTTAATGATGTGGTTGGCTGAGCAATAGGAAGATGAGTTGTTGGTATTGCAGAAGGAGTAGCGGTAGTTACGGTTGCTTGTGGCGGCATTAATTGTTGTGATGTTGCTGGCGGCGGCAGAGTAATATTAGTGATACGTATCTGCAAAGATGTGCCAGCTTGCGCTTGTATCACAGCCTGACGTAAGTCCGGTGGTAGTACACCCTCTGAAATAGATCGCATATCTGGCGTTCCTAAGAACACTCCACGCAACGTAGGGTGATGTTTCGCATCATAGCTTAAGTGTATGGTTTCGGTTTGGCCACTTGCTTGTTGTGGTGCAGTACTATCTGGTGTGTGAGGGGTGGCAGTGCTTTGTTGTACCAGTGTGGAGTTGCTTTTAATCGTATCTTGCGGCAAGGCACTATGTTGTTTCTGAAGGGCATGGAGGTAGCGTGGCAATGGCTGTCCATCTACGCTGATGATGCGCACATGTGGCTCACCGCCCTGATGTTGCATCCGCATCGTTATGTCAGCACCCCGCTTTAAAAACACATCGGTATGAATAGTGATGTCACCATGAGCCGTATTGATCGTGACTTGATTATTGGCGCTGGTGCTTTGAACAATTCCACGTAACACCGTGCCAGCCGTGAATCGTTGCAGAAACTGATTATTTAATGTGGTGCTGCTTACCTGTTGCGCTGCACTGACCTTATCCCCTGTCACAATAGAGGCCAGCCCGTGAATATGTCCTGCTCCTTCCATGTCACCCTTACCGCTGAAACAGTTTTACAGCTATCGCCGCTACGTCTGTCGTAGCTAAACTGGATGGAGCTTTGTCTACAATGCAGCGTTGTGCGCGAATAGCATCGCGTACCTTATTATCGCGACGAACAATCCCTAGCAGTGAAGGCGTTATCTTTAAAAAGTTTTCGCACGCCCTACATAAGCCTTCAAAGGTACGCTCGCCTTCTTTATGGGTTTGTGCCTGATTGACGATAATTTCGACATGTGTGTTATGTAATTTTGTTACCCATAATTTGATAAAAGCATAAGCATCGGTGAGAGACGTTGGGTCATCGGTAATCACGACAATGCACCGGGCGGCAATTGCTGCCATAGATTGCACATAATGCTCAATGCCTGCACCCAGATCCATAAAGACTGTGTCATACTCTGTTGAAAGACTCAATAGCTCCTGCTGTACTGCTTTAAGCGTACCCTCTTTCAGAAGGCTTAATGTTGTTGAACCGGAACGGCCTGCAATAATGTCTATGTGACTGCCTGAGTCTGTTTCATGGGATAGCACAATATCTCGCAGGTTAGCGCGACCCCGACAGACTGTTTGCAAGTCCTGTTCTGGCATGAGCCCAAGTTGAACGTCAACATTAGCTAGACCAACATCTCCATCAAATAACAACACATTACGTCCATGTCGCGCACATAGATATGAAAGCGTGACGGCCAACCATGTTTTGCCTACGCCGCCTTTACCTGAAGCAATGGCAATTACATTATTATGGGGCGTCATGTTTGTCTGATCCATTAGGCTGCGTGATGGTCTGACATTGATTCAGTTGCATATAGCGGCATGGAAGCTGGCTGAAAATCCATACAAAGTTTCATAAGATATTCAGGGGTGCAGGGTGTGAAGGTACCCATGATACGTTCACTGCCGGTGCAATGTGCCAATGCCAGATTTGCAGCGCAGGCAGCATTCAAGATGCCGCCAAAACGTCTTGCTGCATCAATGCGCGTGATAATCATACGTTGCGCACCAAGAAACGAAAAGGCACGCGCTATTTCATCTGCTTCCATAGGGTCACTTCCGGCAGGATAGACCAAAACCGGTTCTAATTGCGGCAATGATGCATAATGTGCCAATCGCTTTAATTCTTGAAAATCATACGGGTTAGCACCTGCACTATCTACAATGACGGTATCAGTAGGAGAAATACCAGCCAGAATGGCTTGCAGTGCTGCGCGGTTGTCTGCCACAAGTAATTCCAGCCCTAAAATATTGGTAATGGCTGCCAATTGCTCGATTGCACCCGCCCGTTTATGGTCTGTAGTGATAACATGAACCGGGCGATTATATTTGACACAATAGGCGGCAATTTTAGCTGCGGTTAGTGTTTTCCCAGCCCCGGGAGGGCCAATCAATATGTAACGGACGCTATCATGGTGCAGATTGCAGGGAGACATGGCAAACGCTTCTGCCATTAAAGCGGTCATCCATTGTTCGGTATCATCTTGGTAATGGCGATAATAGTTTGCATGATGCAGGGTCAGACGGCTTGCAGACTTAGTTAGATAGTTAACTGTTTCATCGTTGACACCATGGTGGCGCAAAATGGCTTGCATGGTTGGCATAAATATAGATAGGTGAGGTGGTACATCTTTGACAAAATCCTCAGCAGGTTCTGGTGCCTTAACATATAGTGATGTACTGGGTAGCGGTTCCTCGGGTATGTCATATGCTGCCACTACCTCGACACCATTACCAGTGTCCAGTGGGCGCGTAGATAAAATGACTGCATTATCACCCATGGCTTCACGTATCATTTCCATGGCGTAATGTATAGTGCTGGCGGTAAAAGTCTGGACATTCATAAGTGCCCTATCTTACCAGCCATTTTTTTAATAATCTCTTTACAGGCTAAGGTATTTTTACTTAGGCGAGTACATGCCGTATTTTTGATGTAATTCAGCTTTTAATGCCTCTGAGGGTTCATTCACTCCGGAGTGAAGAATTTTTCCGTAATGTTTCAGATTAAACGTTTTGTCAGAGTCTATCTGGGAAAGAAATGACTGGTGTTTGCTTGGCTCTACCTCAAAAATGGCATAGAGTGACATGCTGCTTTTATCTGTCCAGCGTAAATCATAAATTAATGCTCGTTGTTGAAGTAGTTTCGCGGCAAACCCAGCCATTTTATCTCCTTGTCTGTCTACATTGCTATAGACGATTCTTGCTCGGCACTAGCTGATTTAGCCGCAACAGTCAGCTTATCAACTTGCTCGGCACTTGCACTCATTTCGGTATTGAGCTTTTCCTGAAGCGCGGGTGATGCGTCAGCCAATGCCGTCTGTGTAACTTCTGAAGCGTTCAATAGTGTGACTTTATCTGGATTTACATTCTCTAGCCCAGCTTCGAGATTATCCTTAACAATGTCCATGTCTAGCAATTTTCCTTCAAGTTCAACAAACTTTTCTGATAGTTCTTTTGGATTGAGCGCATCACGAGTTTTAGCCATGGCGATACCTTCATCGCTTTCTAGGTACCCTTTTACAACCTCTTCGTGATTCAGCTCGTCTGCAGTATAGATCTTTCCTTCTACCGCTAAGTTAAATAAGCTTTCACTATTGTTTAGTATTTCTCTTGGAACCGTCACCTGTAAATCATCAGGTAAATCAATGGCATCTGACTTACTTTTAATATGAAATTCTATCATGTCATGGCTGTTTTTAACAGGCTCACCGTTTTCGTCAGTAAATCGTACGGGCGAATCGTATTTGGCTTTTGTATCGTGCCTGGAAGTTTTTTGTTCGGTTATAATCTCATTTTTCGTGTCACGTTCATTGGCAAATACAAACGTAGGATCAACAATAATATCTTCTCTACCCTGCAGAGCTTCAACTAATGCAGTAGTAGCAGCATTAACGGCTGCATAGTTTTGTCGGCTTTTATCTTCATGGCCAGCAATATGCGGATGGTAGTTATGCTGTTGTAGCTCCTTGATCGTTTCAACGGCTGCCTGCACATCGTCTGCTGTATAATCACTCATGGTTTTTTCTCCGGTATCTGTATGGTTAAATCATGTGTATAATATCTGACCACTAGATGTAACATAGTCTGACTCAAAAGTCATAAAGAATCGTTAACTCCAGTATGAAGATTTAATGAAGGTCATTTTATGTTAGTAGTTTTTGCTTGGCGCGAACCGTCCAGACACCAATGTGTCTAAAGATATTGTGCCAGACCCGCGTATCACAATAAAACTTAGCAGTAATGCCCACATAATATGCCCATCGAACGTTGTGTAATCGGGATCCTGAAAGATAAAGGATAACTCAATGACTGCAGTGACTCCTAGCAATCCAAGTGCAGCAAACCGCCCGAGCAAGCCTATGAGCAGCAGGCAAGAGAGAATGACCTCCGATGCTGTACCAGCAATGGCTGCAATCTCCGTAGGGAGGTACGGCACGGGATGAATATCGCGAAATAACTGCACTGTCGTATCCCAATTATCATTAAGGTAGTTATCCAGTTTACTTTTACCCGAAGAGTAAAACACATCGAACATATAGAAACGGGTCAGTAGCAAGATAAGCGGTTCTAAAATGTTATCGGAAGCACGGAAAAACAGGCGGCGAAATTTCACAGGATATGTCCTTATGTAGTCAGTAATTGCAGTGTCATAAGTGTTTTTTGTATCGCACTCAAGTGAAATGATCGATCCGCTTGGGTTTTGTCGTCTATTGCATTTGCTAGTGTCGATCCCTGACGGAAGTGAGATAGTATCTGAAATATCTCTTTAGTGATATGCAGGCAGGACACATCCAGTTCGGGGCGATGTACGACATAATAATGATCTGAGAGAGCAATATCCGGTGTGATGCTGTCTTTTATACAAAATTGCCAGATCGCGTCTGCATCGTACGTGCAATGAAGCAATTGAACGTTGTTGCGTAAATGATAGTGGTGATGTGAGTGAGTGACTGACACAGGCGTATCTTGCCCGGCAATGTAGCTTGAGTGCCATGCCCATTCATACGCAGCAACATCATAAAGATATAGCAATGGCTGGGCAGGGGGAAAGGTTTTGATGAAACTGGCAAAACTTCCTCCATAATCATAGAGGCATCCTGAAACAGGTGGATGATGCGAGAAGTAACTGGTTGCCATCATGGTAAAAAATTCTTCACCTACCAGTGAGCTAACTGCCTGATAGGTGGAAGCAAGTGAGGTGATAGCAATATGATGAACATTATCAGCGTAGATATCCATACGCGCGTGTGCCATAGGCATATTCTTTGCGGTAATGGCTTTTGGTATATCTGCACTACGTGATAGGCACCGCGCTATAAAATCATGCTGTAACTGTGCTAAAGATGTCATGTATCATAGCGCGTTAACGTTTTATGGTGCAGTAAAGCTGCTTTTTGTGCCTGATCCAGCAATATATCGAGCGGTGGTATGTCACTATCCCATTCAACCAGCGTCCATGCTTGCGGAGCACAAGCGATTGCGTGACAATATAGCGACCATACTTCGTCACATACAGGCTGGCTATGGGTATCAATAAGCAAAGACGTGTCTTCAACAGTTCGCTTCACATGCCCTGCTAAGTGTATTTCAGCAATAGCATCATGTGGTAAGTGGTTTATGTACTGCTCAGGTAGGTTGCCGTGGTTGTATGACTGCACGTACACATTATTCACATCAAGAATTAGTTGGCATCCGGTTCGCTTCACGATTTTGCGTAAAAAGTCCTGCTCTGCCATAGTGGAATGATCGAATTGCACATAACTTGAAGGGTTTTCAATTAACAGCCTATGATTTAGCGCATGTTGCGCGTGGTCAATGTTGCGACAGATAATGTTCAAAGATTCTTCAGTATAGGGAAGGGGGAGCAGATCATTCGTATGGATCATCTGTCCTTGCGCATCGGTAGCAGCACTCCACGATACATGATCTGACACAAAGGTAGGGTTGATCTGGCTAATTAAGCGCTTTAGTCGCTGCAAATGCGTGGTATCGGGTAGCGTATGTGAGCCAAGAGACAGCCCAACACCATGTAAACTGAGTGGATAGTTCTGTGCAATATCAAGTAAGATAACAAGGTTTTTACCGCTGCAAAAGTAATTCTCGGAATGCACTTCCAAAAACGCTACGTCTTGGCGCGTACGCAGAAAATCCTCATAATGAGGATGCCGAAGCCCAACACCAATATGATGTGTTACACATGATACAGTATCGGACTCCGGCATAAACGTAACGAATTACTTCGCTGGCTTCGTTGTAGAGCCACCAGCTAGTTTGTCGCATAGACCTTTAGGCACATAAACCCACTCGCCGCTATCAGCATCTTTCTTTGCCATACCAGCACAGCTATGCGTACCAGAAGCGTTGCCGCAATCATTCATGCCCGCTTTAACCACACCGTAACATTTTTCTTTATCTGCTGCCTGAGCATCGTTCGCTGTCATAGCTGTTGCAGTTGTTGTCATTGCTGCAATGGCAAGGCTATTTGTTACAAAAGATTTCATCGACATAATAATTCTCCTTAAGACTTAGTCATATGTATTGTTACGAAATGTCATGCTTATGCAGTCCTTATTTCTACAATACGGTTGCATGATAGTAAGTTGACACTGCAGTTGACAAGCGAAATAATCAACGCATTGCATATAGCACGTAAGGTATTTGAATTTATGAATATTGACGATTCTCCTGTCGCCACTTTCAATCAGTGGTTAGCTGATGCTACAGCGTACCCAGACATTCTCGAGCCAACAGCCATGTGCCTGTCAACGGTGGATGCAAATGGCGTTCCATCTTCTCGTACCGTGTTGCTAAAGGAACATGGGGAAGACGGGTTTGTTTTTTATACCAATCTTGAAAGTCGTAAAAGCCGTGAGATACAGCAGCGTCCAGATGTGGCATTATGTTTTTACTGGCAACCGCTGGATCGTCAGGTGCGTATTACAGGAAGAGCATCGCTGGTTGATGATGCAAAAGCTGATGCCTATTTTGCTTCACGTGTGCGCGAAAAACAATTGGGGGCTTGGGCATCTTTGCAGTCCTCTCCTTTGCCATCACGCGATGCGTTGGATGTCCGGATAGAGGAAATGCGACAGACATTTGATGGAAAGACAGTGCCACGTCCACCCTACTGGTCTGGGTGGTGTGTAGTGCCACATCACATAGAATTATGGGAACAGCGTGAGTTTCGTTTGCATAACCGGGCGGTGTTCACACGCAATGCAGATAACACTGGCTGGAAGGAAGGAGAGTATCTTTATCCTTAGGACGTATCAATACGCACCCTAGATAGATACTTCGCCCGAAGCAATCCGCATTAAGAGCAATGCGCTTAAATGTGCGCGTTCTTTTAAGCTGTCTAAAAGGATATATTCCTTGTCAGAATGAATATTTCCACCACGTACGCCAAGCGTATCAATATTACTCAGTCCGTATGCAGCAAGATTGTTCCCATCACAGCAGCCTCCTGTTTCGCGCCACTGTAATTGCAGCCCTAGCATATTTCCACTACTAACCAGTGCGTTCCACAGGGCCTTATCGCCACTTTTTAAACGCTTTGGTGGACGTGTGAATTTTCCATGCAAGGAAAACTGATAATCAGGATTATATTTTTCTTCAAGCAAGGCCAGAATCTTTAATAGTTCATTATCTGCCCATTGCTGCTCATCCTGTGTTTTGACACGGATATTAAACCGCATAATAGCAAGATCAGGTACGGCATTTAGCGCTGACCCTCCTTCGACAATACCAGGGTTGATGGTGACTCCGGGTTTCTTTCCGTTAAGATCATTAATCATTTGCGTTGCCTGAGCAAGCATGACAATCGCGTTACGACCCAGATGATGCTCTCGACCAGCATGAGCTGATTTCCCACGCACCACTAATGAAAAGTTCCCACTCCCTTTACGTTCACTCACTAATGTACCATCAGGTAATGAAGGTTCATAGATAAGCCCAATATGGTGACGGGATGCAGCTTCTTTCAGTAAAACGTCCGAACCCGGTGATCCTATTTCTTCATCCGGATTAAGTAAGATTTCCCAGCCTAACTTATCTGCGAAAGGCGATTTTTCAAAAGCTTCCAGAGCCTTTAGCATGACAACAAGCCCACCTTTCAAGTCAGCCACGCCCGGACCATTAATCGTGTTATCATCAACGATCTTTGGTTGTTGAAAGTGATGGTCCTTACCAAAAACTGTGTCATAATGACCGCAGAAGAATACCTGAATAGGTGCGTCAGGACGTTTACGCATCCGTAGTGCTTTGCCTAACGGAACATTTTCCAGCTCACCCGATTGGTTCACCTGTTGTGCAGGAACAAGATCAATGTCTTCCATCTCTGCATCCAGCCACATAAAGTTTTCACGCAGAACCGTGGCCATGCGTGCAAGTCCTTCTACATGGTAGCTGCCAGAGTTAATGGCAGACCAGTCATGTACAAGCTGTTTCATATGCTCGTATCGTGAATCAATAAAAGACAAGTGTGGGCTGTATCGTTCCATATGGCGGTATTTTTATGTAGGTGAGTGTGGTTGACGGTAGTGGTAAAAAATAAAGATAATAATACCACTAATTCCAATTAAACACCAAGTAATTGCATATGATAGATGGTCATTTCTTAAGCGTATCAGTCCATCTGATGGAATAGGGAGTCCACCAGCGGGTTTGGTATAGAGTACATCCATGTTGACAGGTACAAAATCGTACCCTGTTACGTCTGATGCCGTATCAAGGTCTTTCCAGAACCATATATTATCGCTTATATCATGTTCGGGTGTAAAGTAGTTGCGATCATTATCTGTGCGTACCATGGCCGTGATGTGCTGCACTCCTGACAATTGCCCCACTTCACGAGTAGACGCATCTTTCTGATCTACAGGCACCCAGCCACGATTCATTAGGATCATTCGCCCATCGGTAAGCATAAACGGAGTTAAAATATGATAACCGAGCTGGCTATGATAATACCGTGCAGCAAGGTGCAATTCGTCCTCATGCAAAAATGTGCCTTCCAGTCTGATGCGGCCAAAAGACAGTGTTTCCTGCGTTATGGCATTATCTTCAGGTAAGCCACCATATGCGCGGGTTAGTTGATGTTTATCTATATCTGCAAGTAGTCCTTCTTTCCATATCATACGCTCAACCTGCCAATAAGAGAGGCCAAACAATAGAAGTGTTGAGACAAGTAACCATGCCCATGCAACAGGGTGAGGTGGATGCCATGTGCGTTGCTCCAACTGCTCCTGAATCACATCTGATTCATGCTCACGTTGCAAACGTGCTTCACGGCGGCGGTCACGCATCATGGTCATGAGCTGCTTCCCTGTTCTTGCAAGTAAATAAGATTCAGCATAAAAGCCCGACTAAAACGTAGCGCTACGATGCAGCTAATGATCGTTAGGGGTGCTAAGATATAGGCAAGTGTCCATAGTGATAGCGCGTAGCGTATCTTAATAACTGTACCTAAGACCATGAGCAATGCCCCCATGATAGTAATCACGAGAAAGACACCGCCATCTCCAATATCTATGTCACTAATAGGGTAGTCACAATGCGGGCAATGTTCATGGAAAGCAATAAAGTTCCTAAACATTGAGTGACGACCGCAGGCAGGGCAAAGAGTGTTCAGTAGTGACATCTATATTGACGAAGCTAACAATTATGCTCCCCACCAATACACAAACACAAACAGAAACAGCCACACGACATCAACGAAGTGCCAGTACCATGCTGCAAATTCAAATCCTAAATGCCCGGATTTTGTGAGCGTGTTATTTCTGGCGCGCACAAGATTTACTGCCAGAAAGATGGTTCCAATAATCACATGAAATCCGTGAAAGCCTGTTGCCAGATAGAAAGTGGCACCATAAATCCCGTCATTCATAGCAAATTCCGCATGGGAATATTCCAGTGCTTGCAATAAAGAAAAGATGAAACCCAGTGCCACCGTGATGGTCAATGCACGCACGACATCACGGTTATTGCCTTCCAGCAATGCATGGTGTGCCCAGGTGACTGTTGTACCAGAAAGCAACAAAATAAGCGTATTCAGAAAGGGCAAATCCCACGCATTAAAGGTAGTTATATCTTCGGGCGGCCACATGGCAGTGGCCGTTAGAATATCCCATGTATCTTCAAGATGGATTTTGGGAAGAATGCTGGCATTAAAGAATGCCCAGAAAAACGCCACAAAAAACATAAGTTCTGAAATAATGAAAAGTGCCATTCCATAACGTAGTCCATTTTGAACAACGGGGTTATGTGCTTTATCTTCCAATCCTTCACGAATGGCAGAACGCCACCAGAAAAAGCAACATGCGACTATAGCAGCCAGCCCTAACATAGTAGCGGGCATTCCATAATCGTGACCTCGCATCCACATCAGCCCACCAACGACAAGTCCAAGAAGGCTGAATGACGTGGCTATAGGGTAGGGGCTTGGATCAAGTACATGATAAGGATGGGAGTTTTCGTGTGTCGCGCTCATAGAGTACCATCTGTGTTATATAATAGTGTTACCACTATAATGTTAAAAAAACCTATCATTCTTTTACCGGAAAAAATGTGTAGGACAAGGTCATATTTGTAATATCGTCCAGATTTTCTTCTTTATCCAGTTCCGGGTCAATATAAAAAGAGACAGGAAAATGCATGGTTTGCCCTGCTTCTATACGCTGACGTTCAAAGCAAAAGCATTGTGTTTTCACAAAATACCCTCCGGCTTTAAAAGGGGTTACGTTGAAAGTCGCCGTTCCTACGATAGGAATATTGGCATTGTTTTTGGCTTCAAAAAATGCCAGCACGCGTTTGCCTATAGGGACGTTGATTTTGCGTTGTAAGGGTTTGAACGTCCATTCTAAAGAAGGATCGGTATCCGTATTGAAATCTACCAGAATTTCACGATCTAATACAACCATTTTGCTCATTTCAGCGTCTGTTAGCTGAGCAGGCGTTCCACCGTAACCGGTGATTTGACAAAACAAGCTATAAAGCGGCACAGCCGCATAACTAAGCATAAGCATACCTGCCACCACGCAAATCAGGCTCACCATAAGTGAGAGGTTTTTACGATGTGTAGTTGCGTTTTGCATGTTTCAGATACGCGTAACTTATGCGCTAAGCAGGGAAAAACGATAGAGCGAAAACTGGTACAGTGCTACCATGATAATGATTAGAATTGCCAGCAATAACCAGTTCTTCAGGCGTTTGTTTTTATGGACTTCACTATGAGGCATTAATCTTCCTGCTCTTCATCATGATGACGAGACTGATTATACATACGAAATAAATCTAGCGTGATTAGTAGCAAAATGGTTACAAAAGAACCAAGCATAAAGCCTATACCCATATATATAATCAATTCTGAACGGGAGAAGGTTTGTTCAACATGGGTAAGAGAAGATGCAGTTAGGTACGGTGTTAATAGGGTCATAGAGATTATGTAATAAGCAGTTTGTCTAGTGCAATAGCAGCAAACAGAATAAATAGATAGAGAATCGAATAGCCAAACAATTTCATAGCATCTTTATTGTTGGGTGACGTCCATAAACGATAGGCTTTTAATATAAATAGTCCCCCAAGGATGGATGCGGCACTTGCATATATCCATGAGGCATATCCAAGAGCAGGAAGTAACAACGATACTCCTACCAGCAATAAAGAATAGCCAAGAATATGGCGTAGTGTTGATGCTTCACCACGAACGGTTGGCAGCATGGGAATGGATGCGTCACGATAATCTTCATTGCGATATAATGCCAACGCCCAAAAATGCGGCGGAGTCCATAGAAAAATAATCAGTACGTACAATACTGGTTCAAGAGATAGGGTAGGGTATACGGCCATCCAGCCAATTAGTGGTGGCAATGCACCTGCTAATCCACCGATCACAATATTTTGTACAGTGTGCCTTTTAAGTAGCATCGTATAAAAGCAGGCATAAAACCAAATGGCAAAAGCAAGTATAGCCGCCGCTAGCCAGTTGCTCACTAATCCTAACATAGCAACAGAGAGAAGGGAAAGCGCTACCCCAACTATTAGCACGTCAGACTCGGCTATTTTTCCTGATGGAATAGCTCGCTTAGCCGTACGTTTCATGATGCGGTCAATGTCTGCATCGTACCACATATTGATAGCAGCTCCACCACCTGAACCAAGTGCAATGGCAAAAGAGATAGCCAATAATTGTGTCCATGAGGTCGCTTCCGGCGCAACCATGCCTCCAATGAAGCCGGTAAAGACTACTAGCAACATGACGCCTGGTTTCAGTAGTGTCCAGTAGTCACGTAGCGTGGCGCCACCATTTAGCGCCACGTTATCTTCATAGTTGATGGCATTGGCCATAGGGTTAGGACACTCGCGGAAGCGTATCAAAGGTATGATAGGCAGGAGGTGAAGAGACTGTCCATTCAATCGTTTTCGCACCAGCGCCCCACGGGTTCTCACCCACTTTGATCTTATCAGCAAAGATGCGATAAACAATAAAGAGGAAGAACAAAGCACTGAATCCTGCAATATAGGAACCAATGGATGATACGTAATTCCATCCAGCGTAAGCTTGTGGATAGTCGGGTATGCGTCGCGGCATCCCCGCTAACCCCAAGAAGTGTTGCGGAAAGAACGTTAGATTCGTACCAATGAAGAACAGCCAGAAGTGAATTTTCCCAAGGGTTTCATTATACTGGTAGCCAGACATTTTACTGATCCAGTAATAGAATCCACAGAACACCCCAAACAATGCACCCAGTGACATGGCGTAATGGAAATGCGCTACCACATAATAAGTGTCATGTAGTGAGATATCTACTGCTGAGTTAGCTAATACGATGCCAGTTACACCGCCAAGTGTGAATAAGAAGATGAAACCGATAGCGAACAGCATAGGCGTTTTAAACTGGATAGAGCCTCCCCACATGGTGGCAATCCACGTGAAGATTTTAATGCCGGTTGGCACAGCAATCACCATGGTAGCTCCCATATAATAAGCACGTGTGTCAGCATCCAGACCAACGGTAAACATATGGTGCGCCCACACAACGAACCCTAGCAGCCCAATGATACTCATTGCAATCACCATACCATGATAACCGAAGATAGATTTGCGCGAAAAGGTAGATACCACTTCACTGATAATACCAAAAGCAGGCAGAATCAGTACGTACACTTCAGGGTGTCCGAAGAACCAGAACAGATGCTGGTAAAGCACAGGATCACCGCCGCCAGCCGGATCGAAGAACTGCGTACCAAAATTACGGTCTGTCAGGATCATGGTAATGGCGCCACCTAGTACTGGCAGTGAAAGTAGCAGCAAGATAGAGGTCAACAAAATAGACCAGCAAAATAGAGGCATTTTCATATACGTCATGCCTGGCGCACGCATATTGATGATGGTCACAATGATATTGATAGAGCCTAAGATAGACGATACGCCCGCCAAATGCAGCGAGAAGATAGCCAGATCCACGGATACACCCGGGTGAGAAACAATATTGGAGAGTGGCGGATATAACGTCCAGCCTGTGCCAGCGCCTTCATCAATGACGGAAGAGGCAAGCAGCAGCAGCAGCGATGGCACAAGTAGCCAGAAACTAATATTGTTCATACGCGGAAAAGCCATATCCGGCGCACCAATCATGATGGGGACAAACCAGTTGCCAAAACCACCAAATAGTGCAGGAATGACAAGGAAAAATACCATCAAAATAGCATGTGCCGTCACTACAACGTTGTAAAACTGGTAGTCTCCATTGAAGATCTGGTCACCTGGTTCAGCCAGTTCCATACGGAGCATGATAGAGAATGCCGTACCAAGCAAGCCAGCCACGACCGAAAAAATCAGGTAAAGTGTACCAATATCTTTATGGTTGGTAGAAAATAGCCACCGACGATAACCGGTTGGATTTTCGTGGTGGTGTGCATCATGTGTTGCGGTTGCAATAGTCATATATGTGAAATCCCTTTACTTAGAATGCCGTATCACGATTGACGGGTTGTAGTTCGATAGTTGCTACTTTGCTGTTTTCTGGTATGCCGAGGCCATCGAGTGCGTAGTCACCTTCTTTGGCACGCCCAACCCACTGCTCAAACACATCCTGTTCAACGGCGCGAATTTCGATAGGCATGTAACCGTGGCTTTTCCCACACAACTCAGAGCACTGACCATAATAAATGCCTGGCTCTTTTACGCGGAACCATGTCTCATTTAAGCGACCCGGAATACAATCTGTTTTCACGCCAAAGGAAGGCATAGCAAAGCTATGAATGACGTCAGCAGCGGTTAAAAGTACACGTACATTCGTGTCAACTGGAACAACCACGGGGTTATCAACGGCCAAAAGGTAAGGTTGTCCTTCTTTCTGCGCTTCTTCCTCTGTTTTCATGTAGCTAAGATATTCTTCAATTTCCTGATCCGGATAAGAATATCCCCAATACCATTGATAGCCCGTCACTTTGAGCGTCATATCTGCTTTCTGCGTTTTGTCCATGTAATAGTGCAGATCCAGGGAAGGAAAAAAGATGGTAAGCAAAATCAGGATGGGGATAACAATCCACGCAATTTCTAAGATCGTGTTGTGTGTCGTTTTGCTCGGGTCAGGGTTGCGGCTACTGCGGAATCGCACGCATACATAGATGAGCAGCCCTAACACAAAGAGGGTAATCAGAGTGGCTATGATTAACGTATAGTTATGTACATCAATCAGCTGCTCCATTACGGGTGTGGCAGGCTCCTGATAGCCCATTTGCCAAGGTTCGGCCAGCCCCTTCATATCGTTTGTTTCAGCCGTGGCGGAAAAGCTGAATGACAGCATCACGGTCAATAGTATCAGTATTCGATGTAGCATGAACATATTTTTGTATATTAGTATTACGTTATATAATATAACACCGCTATGGTGTACAGGCAAGCAGTATACATGTAAATAGCCTAAATGCACGTTTTTTGCAAAAGGACTAGCGCAGAAAGGTCGAATCCGGTAAAGTGTCAGCCTATGACAACAGACGCGCTTTTTTTTGATACTACCGACTTTTCATCTTCTGCTGTAAGGGAGATTGTGGAAAATGCCCTTAAAGGAATGGATGATGGAGAGCTGTTTTTAGAATATGACCAGACGGAGTCCATCGCGTTTGATGATGGTTGCATTCGTAATGCCAGTTTTAATACGTCGCGTGGCTTTGGGTTGCGCTCGGTTTCCGGTGACACATGCGGGTTTGCCTATGCCAATGAACTAACGTCCGATGCCCTAAAGCGTGCCGCACAAACCGTTTCCTCTATTCAGCGTGCATCCGAAACCCACAAAGTGAACCTTACGCCGAATCGCGCCCCTGTGTCACTTTATAGCGACACTAACCCGATACAGGAAATGGTGGTCGCGCAGAAAGTCGCGTTGCTTGAAGAGATAGACGCCTATTTGCGTGCAAAAGACAGCAGGGTTAAGCAGGTGAGTGCTTCTATTATTGGGAATTATCAGGCTATCACTATTTTGCGTCCGGATGAAGAGATGGTGTCAGACATACGCCCATTGGTGCGTATCAATATTTCGGTAGTGGTGGAAGCAGGTGGTCGTATGGAAAATGGCTCTTCCGGGGCAGGCGCACGCGTAGGGTACGCAGAATATGTTGCGCCAGATGCGTGGCGTGCGCAGGCAGATGAAGCCTTACGTCAGGCATTAACCAATTTGGAAGCGAAACCGGCACCAGCAGGGGACTTACCCGTGGTACTGGGTGGCGGATGGTGTGGTGTGTTGCTGCATGAAGCGGTTGGCCATGGTTTGGAAGGTGACTTTAATCGCAAGGGCACCTCGACTTTTTCAGGTCGTATTGGTGAGCGTGTGGCATCTCCGGGTGTGACGGTGGTGGATGATGGTACCATGCATTCACGACGCGGGTCGCTAACCATTGACGATGAAGGCACGCCAAGTGGTTATAATGTGCTGATTGAAGATGGTATCTTAAAAGGCTACATGCAGGATCGGATGAATGCCCGCCTGATGGGGATGGACGTCACTGGCAATGGCCGCCGTGAATCTTATGCACACTTGCCTATGCCGCGTATGACGAACACCTATATGCTGGAAGGTAATGCAGACCCGCAAGAAATGATAGAAACTGTGGATCGTGGGGTCTACGCAGTGCATTTTGGTGGCGGGCAGGTAGATATTACGTCAGGTAAGTTTGTGTTTTCTGCATCTGAAGCTTATATGATTGAGGGTGGAAAAGTGACACACCCGATTAAAGGAGCTACATTGATTGGTAATGGGCCTGAGGTGATGCAGCGTATTAGCGCGATTGGTAATGACCTGTCTATGGATAGCGGTGTTGGAACGTGTGGGAAGGCAGGGCAATCTGTACCTGTAGGTGTTGGACAGCCTTCCATGCTGATTGATCGCATGACCATTGGTGGTACAGAAATGGCTGCCTAAAGCTGCGCTACAGTTTCATGGAATTGTCATATCTAATGCGTGGGATTATGATAATATGAGGACATGTCAAAGAACCCTGCATTTAATGAAAAGACGCTAATCAAAGCCATGGATAAAGCTGGCATCACGCACGCTACTGAGCGTGCGATGTTTCTGGCGCAAATGAATCATGAAACAGGCGGTTTCAAATATGATGAAGAAATTGCCTCTGGTGCTGCTTATGAAGGCCGCAAAGACTTAGGTAACACGCAAGCTGGTGATGGTACACGTTACAAAGGGCGTGGGTTTATTCAGATTACCGGACGGGCGAATTACCAGAAATATGGTGATAAACTAGGCGTAGACTTAGTGGGCAATCCGGATATGGCAAAGAACCCGCAAGTGGCGGCGGATGTGTCTGTTGCATACTGGATGGACCGGGTAGATCGTAAAGCTGCACAACAGGGCGATATTGTTGCGGTGACAAAAGATATTAATGGCGGTAGAAATGGATTGCAGGACAGAAAAGATAAGTTTGCCCATTACCAGAAAGACGCAACGGTAGCGGCGGCTGCGACAGGACTAACAGCGCCAACACAGGTCAGTGCGTTGTCACAAGACTTTATTGCCAATCATGATCCTTTAGGGCAGCAATTGCAGTCTATTGAACAACAATATAGCAACCGTCAAATCACTAATGAAGGACAGTTTCGCACTACATTGCAGTCATTAAAATCTCGTATGGGAGAAATATATGACGAAGCAAATGTGCCAAAATATGACCGCACCCTCACATTGGGTATGCACCTGGGTGCTTATTCCGCAGCGGCGTTGCTTAACGCACCTGATAATGTAACGCTAGATAAAGCATCTTTGACCATTGATGGCAAGCAGGTGGGAATGACGCGTGAAAGTGTTGGGGCATTTTTCATGGAAATGAGAGAAGCTGGTGTCGATATTCCGGCAGGAAAGAATTTTACTAACATCACGGCAGGTGAGTTTCGTGGCTGGTCTGATGCATATTTTGACGCTAAGCTGGAAAATGCAGTTGATCAGACTCAGCGTGCGCAAACCGGACAGCTGACACAACAGGAACAGCAAGCAAACACGTTCTTTGATCCTGTATCGCAAATGCTTGGCGGTGAACTTGGTGGGTTTATTTCGATGATTGTGTCCACGATCAGTATGTTGGCAGGGATCATGGGTGGAGCAAAACAGCAATCACAGGACATCGAAAACCCGGCGCCTCAACCAGACAAACCAGCTTCCCTACAAACATTGAAACTGGATAATCAATCTAGCCGTGAATTGCAGCAAGCTTCTGATAGTTTGCGGGGTGGAAATGTTTCTTCTGTACCTGAAGATGCCAAGCTATCTCCCATCATTATTTCTAACCCGCAAACAAATGCATCGGTTTCACGATAAATCACTAATTTAACGGCTAAATCTATGGTGCGCTGCGGAATATAACTAGTTTAGCATGGAGTAGTTGACAAAGCCAAAACTTTGCGCAAATGTAGTTGTCCGTTTAATGTTTTATGGAACTAATTTATTATGCAATGGCAGGAACTGCAACCTTCTGATATCGTCGTTTTTGGCGGAACCGGAGATTTATCCCAACGCAAGATTTTACCTGCCCTTTATTTTCGCCTCAAAGAAGGTCAGCTTCCTGAAGATAGTCGTATTATTATTTTGGGACGTGCTGAGAAAACCCGTGAAGAATGCGAAGCATTTGTTCAAAAAGCGTGCGACACGTTTATTCCTTCTAACGATCTGGAAGAAGAAAGCGTCCACTTATTGCTGAAGCATGTGCAATATCATTCACTGGATGCACGTGTGCAAGCAGATTTTGATGCATTAAAGCAACTCATGGATGATAATCCGCGTCCAATACAAGTATTTTATCTGGCAACACCAGCGGATATTTATGGCTCTATTTGTGAGATGCTGCACCACTCTGGTGTCTGTCATGATAATGTTCGTATTGTACTGGAAAAGCCAATTGGATATGGGCTGGAATCGTTCCGCACCATCAATGAAAGCGTATTGAAATATTTTTCTGAAAAACAGGTATACCGTATTGACCATTATCTTGGAAAAGAAACGGTGCAAAATCTGATGGTGCTGCGTTTCACCAATAACGTCTTTGAGCGTGTATGGAACGGCCATATGATTGATTATGTGGAGATTACGGTATCAGAAAGTACCGGACTGGAAAACCGCCATGCCTATTATGATGATGCTGGTGCTTTGCGTGATATGGTACAGAACCACCTGCTGCAACTATTGTGCCTGATTGCCATGGAGCCGCCCGCCAAAACCACGCCAGATGCCATACGTGATGAAAAGCTCAAAGTGTTACGTGCGCTACGTCCCTTTGACGAAGATACGGTACAGTCACATACCGTACGTGGGCAGTACACTGCGGGTGATATTAATGGTCGCGAGATGCCCTCTTATCTGGATGAGATTGAATGTGGCAAAAGTAACACTGAAACGTTTGTTGCGGTGAAAACGTATGTTGATAACTGGCGCTGGACTAAAATTCCGTTTTACCTGCGTACTGGCAAATCAATGGCTGACAGATATTCTGAAATTGTCATTAATTTTAAGCCGGTGCCGCATAATATTTTCCTTGATGATGTGGGCGACATGGCAAACAAACTGGTGATTCGCTTGCAACCGGACGAATATGTGCAATTTCAAATGATGACGAAAGTACCAGGGCCTGGAGGGTATCGCTTTAAACCGGTTAATCTAAACCTTAGCCTAACCGAAGCGTTTGACGAAGAGCGCTACCCTGATGCGTACGAGCGGCTATTGATGGATGTGGTGCGGGGCAACCAAACGCTCTTTATGCGTAGTGACGAAGTGGAAGCTGCATGGAACTGGGTTGAAACCATTCTCACCGGATGGAAAGAGACGGAAATGAAAGTAGAGCCATATGCTGCTGGAACGAAAGGCCCAAAAGGTGCAGAGACATTAATTGATGAAGGGAGTGGACGAACATGGCACAGATAGACTCAAACGTGAATGCCATACAATCTTACGATACACGTGAGCAGGCAGCGCAGGCTTTAGCGCGTGATGTGGAGGATTGCTTGCGTCATTCCATTAAAGCAAACGATAAAGCCGTATTGGTTGTGTCTGGTGGGGGTACGCCGATTCCTTTCTTTCAGGCATTAAATACGTATGATCTTCCATGGAATGATATTACTGTGATGGTCGCTGATGAGCGATGGGTGCCGGTAGACCATGATGACAGTAATGAAAAGTTAGTGCGTGAACATCTGACGAATGCAGCTAACGTGTTTTCCCTTACGCCGAACGCAGGGGAATCCGTGTATGACGGAGCTATGCGTCTGGATTCAGCGATAAAAGAACGTAGCCTAACGCCTGATGTGGTGGTTCTGGGTATGGGTGATGACGGGCATACAGCGTCCCTGTTTCCTAAGCACCCACAGTTAGATGCAGGACTTGATCGCACGAAAGATACATTATGTCTGGCAATCACAGAATCCCCTAAACCGCCTGCTGAGCGTGTGACGTTAACCGCGCGCTACCTGTTAGAAGCACCATATCTGAAGCTGCACATCACCGGTGATGCTAAGCATGAAGTGTATAAGCAGGCGAACACAGATGATGCACTACCAATTCATCATTTCATTACACAAACAGACACACCACTCTCTACCTACTGGGCAGCATAGTTATGACGCATTCTGATATTCTCCGTGTAACCAAGCGCATAGTGCAGCGTAGTAAAGCATCCCGTGAAAGTTATGTTCATGCGATGAAAGAAGTAGGAAAAGACTCGCCATTTCGTGACGTGCTTTCTTGTGGCAATCTCGCGCATGGCTTTGCTGCCTGTGATGGGGAAGATAAAGAAAAGCTGAAGCAACCCATTGCGAATATTGGGATTGTGACAGCTTATAATGACATGTTGTCTGCACATCAGCCCTATAAAGATTTCCCCGATTACATTAAATCTGTGGCGCGTACCCATGGTGCGGTGGCGCAGGTGGCAGGGGCTACACCGGCAATGTGTGATGGGGTGACACAAGGGCAGGTGGGGATGGAATTCTCGTTATTCAGCCGTGATGTGATTGCCATGTCCACTGCGATTGCACTGTCTCACAATATGTTTGACGCGGCACTATGCTTGGGCATTTGTGATAAGATTGTGCCTGGGTTGTTGATTGGTGCGTTGCAATATGGGTATCTGCCTGTCGCATTTGTGCCAGCAGGACCTATGCCATCAGGTTTGCCGAATAAAGAGAAAATCCGTATACGTGAACGTTACGCGAAAGGAGAGATAGGCAAAGATGAGCTTTTGGAAGCGGAGTCTGCTTCTTATCATTCACCGGGTACCTGTACGTTTTATGGTACAGCCAATAGTAACCAAATGATGGTGGAGATGATGGGTGTGCAGTTGCCCGGATCGTCGTTTGTCAATCCCGGTACTGGCTTGCGAGATGCTTTAACTGCGGATGTGACTCAACGTATTATTGGGCAATCAGCGTTATCCAATGACTATATGCCGCTTTACGATGTGATTGATGAAAAAGCGATTGTGAACGGGATTATCGGGTTACTCGCAACGGGCGGCTCCACCAACCATACCATCCACCTGATTGCTATTGCACGCGCGGCAGGTATTATTATTGACTGGAATGATTTCGCTGAACTGTCTGATGTGATTCCATTGCTATGCCGTATTTATCCGAATGGGGAAGCTGATGTAAATCACTTCCATCAGGCAGGCGGTATGCCATTACTCATACGCACCCTGTTAGATGCCGGGCTTGCCCATGAGGACGTTAATACGATTATGGGGCGCGGGCTGTCGCGTTACGCTGTTGAACCAGCGCTCACATCAAGTGAAACGCTTGAATGGAATGCGGCACCGGACGTATCACGCAATCCGGCAGTGGTGGGAACGGTTGATAAGCCATTCAGCGCAGATGGCGGCACCAAATTATTGCAGGGCAATCTAGGGCGTGCGGTGATTAAAACCTCTGCTTTGAAGCCCGAACAAATGGTGGTGGAAGCACCAGCCAGAGTATTTGAATCACAAGAAGCGTTTCAGGCTGCGTTTGCTGCCGGTACACTGGCAGGCGATATGGTGGCAGTGGTGATTGGTCAGGGGCCTAAAGCACTTGGTATGCCTGAATTACATAAACTCACGCCACCGCTCGGTGTACTGCAAAATATGGGATTTAAGGTAGCGTTGGTGACAGATGGCCGCATGTCTGGTGCGTCTGGGAAAGTACCCGCAGCCATTCACGTGTCACCGGAAGTTGCCGCAGGTGGACTGCTTGGCAAGGTACGTGATGGTGATGTGATTCTGGTGGATTCTCATAGCGGTATACTGGAAGCAAAAGTGGATGAGCAAGAGTGGGAAGCACGCAAGATACAAACCATTACTTCGCAAGCTGAACCGTACCGTTTAGGGCGTCAACTATTTGGTAGTGCGCGGCAATGCGTCACTACTGCCGAACAAGGTGCCAGCTTCATTCTTCCGGCATTAGAGGAGCATTAAAGCATGTATTATTTGGTAGCAGATGTTGGCGGCACAAATTCGCGTTATGCGCTGTGCAAAGCCGGTGATATGGATTTGATGCAGGCGCGAAAATACCCTAACCGCGAATTTGATTCGCTCAAAGCATCTATAGAGCATTATCTTAGTGATGTAGGGGAGACACCGGTTGCGGCTTGCCTTGCGGTTGCAGGGCCTGCTCATGGGGATGATATACGCCTGACAAACATTGACTGGCATTTTTCGGTGGAAGAGTATCGTAAGCATTTTAACTTTGAACGGTTGTTACTGACAAATGACTTTACTGCATTGGCCATGTCTGTACCGCATTTGAGAAAGGAAAATATACGTCAGGTGGGTAAAGGAAAATCCGTCAAACACCAACCTATCAGCGTGCTGGGGCCGGGAACAGGGCTTGGTGTCTCTGGGTTGCTATGGAACGGACGAAGCTGGACAGCGCTGCAAGGTGAGGGCGGTAATGTTGATTTCACGCCTATTTTAGAAGAAGAAATGGCGTTGCTTGCGCTGGCAAAAAAGGAACATGCACATGTTCGAACAGAAGACTTTGTCAGTGGTACCGGATTAACCTACCTGCATGATTTACGGTTAGAATTGCATGGTCATAAGCGTGAAGGTATGGCAGCGCAGGATATTGCTTGGCGTGCTAAAATGGAAGATACGGGGATGCACCGCGATACGATTTATCTGTTTTGTGGAATGCTTGGCGGATTTGCTGGCAATCAGGCATTGACGCTTGGAGCATTTGGCGGCGTTTACATTGGTGGGGGCGTAGCACCTCAACTGGAAGAACTCTTCGATACTAGCCCGTTTCGGGAACGCTTTGAAATGAAAGGCCGTTTCCATGATTATGTAAAACAGATTCCTACTTATATTATGCTATCGCATAGCCGCAACGCGCTGATTGGTGCGGCTGCTATGGTAACGCAAACCTTAACTTCACCATCATAATACGATCATATGACAATAACACTCACTTCTCTTTTCCCTCAATTCTCACTTGTTCCTGTTGTCGTGATTGATGATGCTGACAATGCTGTACCGTTAGCGGAAGCATTATTGGAAGGTGGCATTACCTCTATAGAGATTACGCTAAGAACACCGCAAGCATTGGATGCGATTGAACAGGTGGCAACACATGTGCCGGATATTATTACCGGATCAGGTACCATTATGACGCCAGAGCAAATGAGTCAGGCGCATGATGCTGGCGCACAGTTTCAGGTAAGTCCGGGAATTACGGATGCGTTAGCCTGCCACGCCGCAGAGCAGGAGATTGCATGGTTGCCGGGTGTTGCTAATGCATCGAACATTTTACAGGTGGCAGAATATGGCTTTACCCATATGAAGTTTTTTCCGGCTGAACTGGCTGGTGGGCTTGCCATGTTAAAGCAGTTTATTTCAGTGTTCCCACATATCCGTTTTTGCCCAACGGGCGGCATCACGCAACAAAGTGTTAGTAACTACCGTGCATTACCCGCCGTATTTGCTGTTGGTGGTTCGTGGTTGACGCCAAAAGATGCGATTGCCAGCAAAGACTGGAACCGCATCACTACAATAGCGAAAGAAAGCGTTGCTACGTTAGCAGCTTAGCCGCGTTGGATACTGCTGCTTTCACGAACATCAGGGAGGGATTGTGCTTTTATCTCGTTCACATCATTCGCTTTAGTTGCGACCGGCCGGGTTCCAGAGTGAGAAACGTTCTGGTTAGTGTTCGTCTTACCTTTATCATCACCAGCTAAGACAGTTTTTACTTTTGGTGCTACGTGTTCATTAAAGGCACCACCTATGGCAGAAGCTGCCTGTACACTAGCACCACCCAGAAAACCGACCCCGCCATAAACAACCTTTCCAATACTTAAGGCCATATTACCAAGGAATTCAACAATACCACGCCCACCTTCTGGTGTGCTTTTCACAAGGTTATCAACCATTCCATTCGCATCGCCATTAAGCCATTCACCTATACCGCGATATCCATCTTTAATTGCATCCATCATAACGTTACCTGCTTGTCCTATATTTTTTGGTGTCTTATCGTAGTTGCTACGAGCCATATCACATCCATTTACATTGCTTATGATGTTATCGTATCAGGACATTGTTACAGTTTCACGACGATAGCATAAAGAAATATGTTTTTAGGGTTGTTAGGGTTGAGAGAATAGGTGAATAGGTATTGTACAGTGTCATGAGTAACGCTATAGTAGCGATAGTAGTATAACCATCATTGTCATCATTTTGTCATATATGTTGTAATGATTATTTCACATTAGTCATGTAATATATAATCAAGCACAGAACTACATTTAATTATTATGGCAACATCTGACACAGAACAACTTAACGACACACCTACCATTGAAGCGGGTACTGGTATTGCAAATGATGCGGTAATGACTTCTGTGGGTGATGGCATGAGCTTTGACGAGGTTAACACTGCTACAGAGCAGGCGTCTGTTGCGGAAATAGCCGAGCTAGACAGTGCTGTTGGTGCAGCTGCTCAACAAATTCAGGAACTATCTGCCATACTTGCGTCACTTCCGCCTGATTCTCCACAAGTGCAAGAGGTTCAAGCGGCATTGGGGGATTTGCATAGTGTGCGTAGTCAGTTGGCTACCGCAAAAATGAATCCCACGTCTCAAAATATTTCCGGTGCCTTGGGTGCATTCGGAACCATATATAATAGTGCCTCTGCTACGGCAAGTACCAGTACCCAACAATCCGATGCACAGCAGCTAAGCACGATGAGTGCTGAGCGTGCGTATGAAGCGTTGAACACGACTCAGCAACACACGTTTGGCATGGCTGGACGATTAAATGAGCAGTTTGCTGGATATAATGTACAGTCCAGAGCGTACCTCACGCCGGGTATTGAGCAGTCGCTTGCCATGGAGTCAGGTGGCAAAGAAGCACTGATACTTGCTGACGTTGTGAATGGAAGCCCTGAACTTTCCCGCATGAAAGAAGAGAAAGCTCAGCGAAATGAAGAAGCTATCAAGCAATTGATTCAAGAAGCTCGCTCGCGTGGTGACAATGATTTTGTCCAGGCTTTGGAAGGCGCTGCGAATATGAAAGACCGTAGTATCGTGAAGCATTACGGTATTGAAAGCGACTTATTGCAATATGAAAACAAAGAAATTGGCTATGATGAGCTGAAGAAGAATGTTACCGATAAAATCGTTACGTTGGACATGAAAACGGCCAAAATTGCATTAAATGGTTTTGACCTGATGAATGAGAATGAAAAATCTCATTTGGAAGATATGGCACGTGATCGTTTTGGTTTAGGAGAGAACGGTGTTGTTAATGCCGGACACTTACAGAAACTTAGTGTTGAGATGCAGAAGAACGAGACGCCTAATGCAAAGCATGTCAATGATGCCGTGTATGTGATGCAGAAGCATGGCGAAGCTGGTTGGGAAAAACTAACAGATGATCAGAAAGATGCGTTGGCAATGGCTGATTATCAAAGTAAAACAACCTTCCGTGAAGTGGCATTAGACTTTAAGGAATTCACCAAAAACCTTAGTCCCGAAGAAAAGAAAATATTCGCTAAAGAGTTGGCTGAGGAAATTAAGAAAGGGGATAGCAAGGCAGTCGAGGAGCTACTGCAAAAATATAATGAAGGTGCTGAATTGCCGGATGGCATGAAAAAACTGATGGATCATAAATATATTGATGCTACAGCTGTAGATAATGTATTGAATGATTTGGCAAGAGGCGATGAAGCAGCTGCCAGCATGACGCTTGCCCGGCATCAGGGTGCCATTGGTCGCGCCACTGCAGCAGGGTTAGACTACACAAAGATTGATGAATCAAAGATTGATGCATTTATCGAGAAAAACGGTAACGCTACTTACTATGATGCTTATAATACTGACTGGCAGCCTGCACAGTCTGATACAAACGCAAACCAAAACCTGTTTACCGGGTTCGATCTTTCCATGTTTTCGCCTGATAACGTTAGTGCGTGGCTTGGTGAGAATTTGGCTAATGATCCCGATGCCGCAATGTCTAACGCACTAGTAGACGCGGTGGTTAATTCCGATGTACCCGAGCAAACACCGCAAGCCACTCAGGCGAATAGCCAGCAAAATGTATTTGATACGATTGATTTAAGCGGCGTTAATCTTGGTTTTGCTAATAATGGCACTAACCCGATTGATACGCCTCCCGCTGAATTAAGTGGATTGCCGCCGGGAGTGGTGAATGCGTCGGATATTCCGCAACGTGCTGCGGCTAACAGTAGGCAATAGTCACTTACACACGTAGTTTGTCGATGACGAATGTTTCAAATGAGTTTGTTGCGACATTACTATGATGATGTTTCAGTAAAGAGATATGCGTATCATCCAGCTCCGGTATGTGATGATCTGATGCAATAATATGTAATTCTTGCGGCACCATGTTACGCGGTAACACCGTTACCCCCATACCAGCTTTAACTGCAGCAGCTGTTCCCGCAAAACTATGGCTGGAAAACACAATACGCCACGGTGTTTTATTTTTTTCCAGCGAACGAATCGCACGCGAACGATATACGCAGGGTTGAGGTGACAGTACTAGCGGGAGTGGTTTATCATGCCTATGTGCAAAAAAATCCGAATTTCCCACCCATTCCAGGGTTTCAGACCAGACATTTATGCCGTTTGGGAAATCCTCTGGCTTATTCATCTTCACCAGTACCAGATCAAACTCATCGCGTTTAAAGCGATCAAACAGATTGAGTGTTAAGTCACATTCAATGTTGAGCATGATACGCGGATGCAACAATGCATATTCACTCAGTACATCAGATAAAAACACACTTGCGAAATCTTCCGGTAGTCCAAACCGTACTTCTCCATGCAGCTCTGGTTGTTTGAAACGATCAATGGCTTCATGTTGTAGGGCAATAATCTGGCGAACATAGGGCAAAAGCAATTCTCCATCTGACGTGAGAGTAAAAGATTTACTACGAACAAATAATGTTTTGTCTAGTCGTGTTTCTAGCTTAGCAATTTGTTGACTCACTGCAGATTGTGTACGTCCTACTTTATGGGCTGCGCGAGTAACGCTGCCTGTTTCCGCAACAGCAAGAAAACAGTCCAATGTCATGCCATCAAATACCATCATTAGATTTTCTTATGGTTCAAATTAAAATTAATCATTTTACTTATAGTGCCATAGTTTATAGAGTCATCGCAACAGCATAGTAGAAAGGATGTAGGATATGATAGTTTTTGACGGGTTATTTTATGTTGATGCACTGGCATTAACGATGATTTGCCTGCTTGGTTTTGTGACGTTAGTTGTTGCTTCCTTTTCACAGCGTTACCTAGCGGGGGATAACGGCCAGAAAGCGTTTTTCACACGCCTTTTCACGTTAATGCTAACTATCTCTGTTATGGTCACTGCCGATCATATATTTCTGTTATTTATCGGGTGGGCAGGAAGCAATCTGGTTCTGGCCAGGCTAATGCTGCATAAAAGTGGCTGGAAGGCAGCTATGGCATCATCAAGGCTGGCTCTTATTAACACGGCTTTTGGTGTTACGTTTCTTGGAGCTGCATTGCTGTTGCTGTATCGCGCGACAGGGCAGACGTCTATTAGTCTAATGCTCGAAACTAGCATTGATACGCCTTATGCATTATTGGCCGGCGGGTTGCTAATATTGGCTGCTATGTCGCAGTCAGCATTATGGCCGTTTCATCGCTGGCTAGTGAGTTCGCTAAATTCTCCCAGTCCTGTGTCAGCAGTGATGCACGCCGGTCTGGTGAATGGTGGCGGGTTTCTGCTGGCGAGGTTTGCACCGTTATTGCTTGAACATGTTTTATTGCTGACTATCTTGGTTATAGTAGGTATTGTCACCGCACTGCTTGGAACACTCTGGAAGTTGTTGCAAAGCGATATTAAACGAATGCTGGCATGTTCGACGATGGGACAAATGGGCTTTATGATCGTGCAGTGCGGGCTAGGATTGTTTCCTGCTGCGGTAGCGCATTTGTGCTGGCATGGGCTGTTCAAGGCGTATCTTTTTCTGGCTTCCGGTGCAGTAGCGCAGGAAAAGCGGCTGGATTTAGGGCATTCCCCCAGCGCGGTACAGTTTACACTTGCATTGATATGTGGAGCAGCAGGAGCCTATGCTTTTGCATTTATCAGCGGAAAACCGTTTCTTGCTCAGGATACGACAGTATTTTTAGTCATTATTGCATGGATGGCTAGCGCGCAGTTTTCATTGCCAGTTGTGCAGCAACAACGCGTAATGGCAATACCGATGGCATTGATAATGACAACGGTAATGGGTGGGTTATATGGGCTGAGTGTGCAGCTAATGAATGTCGTGCTGGCGCCATTGAACATATCTCAACCGCAACCATTGAACGTGGTGCATATCATCGCATTAACAGGGTTAATTGTTTGCTGGTTATGTATGCTTTTTACCCGTCATCGTACGTTCTCAGATGCGATACGTACATGGCAGCACAAAGGGTACGTAACCATGCTCAACGCAAGTCAGCCGCACCCTGACACGATTACTGCACATCATAATCATTACCAGTATTAAGGAGAACATTATGGCAACTTCTATGCAACATACGCAACAAGATGATACTAGTGTGTCAACCACATCTAATATACAGGAAGCCATTGAAACAAGCTGGTCGCATATAGCACCATTTTGGCCACTGAAAAACCTGATTGCTGTGAATCCTTTGGCAGGGTTTGAAGATTTACCCTTTGAAGATGCCCTTAAACAGGCGCAAGCATGGTTTCAGCAGTCGGATATGCCCGCGCCCATGCAACGTGTTAATCGTGAAAGCATGAAATGGTTGCAAGCGTTTTTCGATGAAGGACAATCTACGATTATGATGCCGATACGCGAAAAAGGATTGTTTGGTGCGGTTCGTACATTGCTTACGTATGATCGTCAGGTTATGCCGGAAGATATGCAGGCGCAGGAATGGTGCAACCAACTATCTGACCAGCCCGAGGCAGTTATTAGCGAATGCCTGTTATATCTTGGGATTCCTGAACAACATCAGACACTGTTTCTGACGTTAATGCTTACTACTCTGCCTGGCTGGGCGGCACATATTCAGTATCGCACCGCATGGGCAGATGCAAAGGATGCAGTGCATCCATTTCCTGTCACAAAAGAATCATATCTGGCCTTTCGCTTAATGCTTACCTGCTTAATGTGGCCAAACGCTAAAGCCTTGCTGAAATGGCATGATAATGCGATGCAAGAAGCTAATGCCAGTGAGGTATACCAACAGATAGATACAGCAGAAACGCGCTACCGTCAGTCACTACTTCAGACATTATCTCAGCAGCCAACAGCACACAAGGCGATTGCACCGGATGCACAACTCGTTTTTTGCATTGATGTACGCTCTGAACCGTTCCGTCACGCATTGGAAGCGCAGGGAAATTATGATACGTACGGATTTGCAGGGTTTTTTGGCGTTCCGGTGGCTATTGAACAGGCGATTAGTAAAGAAAGCTACGCCTCCTGTCCCGTGCTGCTCAAACCTGCTCATACGGTTGTTGAGCATCCTGTAGGTAATCATGATGATTGCGAACATACACATGAAAGAAGGCAATTAATTAAAAGACTGTACCAGTCAGTGAAATATACATTTACTTCTCCGTTTGCTTTGGTGGAAACGATGGGGATTGCCAATGGCTTATGGATGGGTATCCGTAGTGTCTCACCTGCAATGTCGCATAAGGTCAATAACACTGTACGTCAGGCGGTTGATCCGGTTTATGACGTGACACCTGCTATAGATGTCATTCCATTGCAACAGCAGCTCGCTTATGCATCCGGTGCATTGCGTACCATGGGGTTAACAAAAGATTTCGCTCCGTTAGTCGTGTTTTGCGGTCATGGTAGTACAACGCAGAATAATGCGTATGCGACTGCATTGGATTGTGGAGCATGTGCTGGCCGTCATGGTGCGCCTAATGCAAGGATCTTAGCGGCAATCCTGAACCAGATACCATTGCGGCAGGCACTAGCAGAAGATGGTATCATTATTCCTGAAAGCACCTGTTTTCTGGCAGCGGAACATAACACGACAACGGATGCAGTGACACTATATGACCAGCATGTGCCAGAAGATTTGCACGACCGTGTGTCTTTCCTTAAAAGTGACCTGGATCAGGCGCGTATGGATAATAGCTACTGGCGTGCGGCTGAAATGGGCGTGAAGCAGTCTAAAGCGGACGCCGGCAGGCAAACAGTGAGGCGCTCGCAAGATTGGGCGCAGGTAAGGCCAGAATGGGGGTTGGCACGTAACGCAGCGTTTATTGTAGCGCCTCGCCATATGACCCAACAAATTCATTTGCAGGGGCGGTCTTTTTTACATTCATATGACTGGCAGCAAGATGCGAATGGTGCATCACTGACCGCTATTTTGACCGCACCTATGGTGGTGGCGCAATGGATTAACAGCCAGTATCTGTTCTCTACGTTGGATAATGTGGCGTATGGGGGGGGTAGTAAAATCACTAAGAACATTACCGGCAAGATTGGTATCATGCAGGGCAATGCCAGTGACCTGATGCATGGTCTACCTTTGCAGTCTGTGTACAGCAATGACAATACGCCCTACCATGAGCCTGTGCGGCTTACGACGATTGTGTATGCACCTATGTCGCATATTGATCCGATTATTGAACAACAGCCTGTGTTGCAAAAACTCTTTGGTAATGGCTGGGTAACGCTAGTATGCATCGACCCTGAAACGCAAAAGCAGCATCAACTCGGGCGTGATTTACGTTGGGAACATGTGTAGTGGCGGCACTATTAGCCAGGCAATAACAAAAAAATACCTTCCTCACTATATGAGGAAGGTCATGATGGTGGTGTTAAGCGGGTTCTTTGGCAAGCTCAGTGACTCTAATCATTGACGTAACCATGAAGAATTTGCCTGGCAAGCTATGCTCAATGATAGCTTGCGTTAATTCATAGTCACCGCTAACCCCCATAAAGTAATGTTCTTTATGGATCCAGTTAACCTGAATATGTTGTTCTTCAAAAATGGAAACAAGTAACTCTGGATCTATCTTGCATTCAACCGCCCAATTGCATGGAGATTGTTGATTACTAGCAACTAGATCAAGAGCGATCATTTGTGCATCACTACCTGTTAAACTGCTCATAATGAAAATCATTAGCTAAGTGTGCTATAGCTTTGTAAAAAAACAAAGCGATGTGAATTTTTATTATAGAATAATTAAGAAGTAAACGCCAGTGAATTGGTGAAAGGCGTTCGTAATTCATCATTTTACTTGCAAACCACCTCTTAACGTCCAATATATAAGCGCATGACAGCGTTTCAACTTGTATCCTCTTATCAACCCTCAGGCGATCAGCCAACCGCGATTAAGGCGTTGGTGGAAGGGATTGACCAGCAGAAGAAGGATCAGGTGTTACTGGGTGTCACGGGGTCGGGCAAGACGTATACGATGGCAAATATCATTGCCAATACCCGCCGCCCAGCGATGATTATGGCACATAACAAGACACTGGCTGGTCAACTCTATCATGAGATGAAAAGCTTTTTTCCGCATAACGCAGTGGAATATTTTGTGTCTTACTATGACTATTATCAGCCGGAAGCGTATGTGCCGCGTAGTGATACGTTTATAGAAAAAGATGCCTCTATTAATGAACAGATAGACCGAATGCGTCATTCGGCAACACGTTCCTTACTGGAACGCGACGATGTGATCGTTATCTCATCTGTATCCTGCATTTACGGGATAGGGTCGGCTGCCACCTATAGCGAAATGATTATTCAGCTTGCGAAAGGGGATCAGGTATCACAAGACGGCTTGTTGAAACGATTAATCGAGATACAATATGATCGCAACGATATAGGGTTTAAGCGTGGAACGTTCCGTGTGCGTGGGGATACGGTGGATTTGTTTCCCTCACATTTGGAGGATTCTGCATGGCGCATTTCCTTTTTTGGTGATGAAATTGATGATATTTATGCATTTGATCCACTGACCGGTGAAGGGCAGGGCAGTATGGAAAAAGCGGTTATTTATGCAAACAGCCACTATGTCACGCCACGCCCGACCATTGAAAAAGCGATAGGCGGTATCAAGAAAGAGCTGAAACAACGCGCCACCCAGCTACAGGAACAAAACAAGCTGGTGGAGCTGCAACGCCTCGAACAACGCACCACCTTTGATCTGGAAATGATGATGGAGACAGGCACGTGTAAGGGCATTGAAAATTACTCACGTTATCTTGCAGGTACTAAACCCGGTGATCCGCCACCGACCCTGTTTCAGTATATGCCGGATAATGCGCTATTATTCATTGATGAAAGCCATGTGACGTTGCCACAGATTCGCGGCATGTATAACGGGGATCGTGCGCGTAAAACCACGCTGGTAGAATATGGTTTCCGTCTGCCCAGTGCTATGGATAACCGTCCGATGAAGTTTGAAGAATGGGATATACGCCGCCCTCAAACGGTGCATGTGTCTGCCACGCCTGGCAAGATTGAGATGGGCATGACGCAGGGAGAATTTGTCGAGCAGATTATTCGCCCCACAGGGTTGCTTGACCCTGTGCCAGAGATACGCCCAGTTACCACGCAGGTAGATGATTTATATGGCGAGATTACCGCTACAGTTGCTAAAGGATACCGCACGTTAGTTACTACGCTAACCAAGAAGATGGCGGAGCAGTTAACCGAATATCTGGATGAAAATGGTATCCGCGTGCGGTATCTGCATTCAGATATTGAAACGCTGGAACGCATCGACATTATTCGTGATTTACGTATTGGTACGTTTGATGTGCTGGTAGGAGTAAACTTGCTTAGGGAAGGGCTGGATATTCCTGAATGTGGGCTGGTGGGTATTTTAGATGCAGATAAAGAAGGCTTCCTACGGTCTACCACCTCGCTGATTCAGACGATTGGCCGTGCGGCGCGCAATGTGGATGGGCGTGTGATTCTCTACGCAGATCGTATGACCGATTCCATGAAAGCCGCACTTGAAGAAACAGCGCGTCGTCGCGAAAAGCAAATAGCGCATAATGAGGAACATGGGATTATCCCGCGCTCAACGATTCGCACTATTGCGGACGCTATTGAAAGTGATGAAACAAAAGAAGAGCGTAGCGGACGTGGTAACCGCCAGCGCCCTGCCGTATATCCAACCTCTGATCCGCATATGGCACATGCAGCCGATAGCGGTAAAGGCAAATACGCCCATATGGACAAAGATGCAAAACTGGTGCAGTTACGCACAGACATGATGGAGGCTGCCGCGAATTTAGAGTTTGAAGAAGCAGCCCAGATACGTGACGAGCTGGAACGGCTGATGAAAATAGGGTAACAAAAAAATTCCGCTATAATACCATAGGGTAATTATAGCGGTAAATTTTACTACACTCCAAACATAGGAAATAAAACATTTTTGGGGTGTATATCATCAATAACACCACGAGAATTTGTCTCATTAAAGATCAACTTCTCATGTACTCCAAAAAAGAAATCTGCTCCAGAGAAACCTAGGTCAAATTGCTGAGCTATGCTAATAGCGTAAGCAATTTGACCTGAAGTTAAGCTAATATTTTCATCAAGAGTACCCCCGTTGAAAATATTAGCTTTAAACTCTCCTTTGGCAGCAAGCCGCCTATAATAGAACAGAACATTCCACTTACCTGTGAAAACATTTCTCGCTACAAACACCCTTAGATCCATCACTGGTTTAGATGGAACAAATTCCTGATACAGTAATGGTTGACCGGACTGTTTAGAAATACGCTTTACAAGCACTTCAAGCTCGTTAGCCGAACTAGCAAGCCACACTCCACTACTACCCTTTGCAATGTCCAGTTTGACAACACAAGGGAAGAAATTAACGTCTTCCATCTTAAACACCGTATGAGGATGTGAAATGCCTTGCTGAAATGCAAAGCGAGAAGAAGCAATCTTAGAAGCGCTCCTTTTGGTTGCTTCAAAATTGTTTACAGGGATAGCTCCGTTCTGTTCAAACCATTTAAGTATCGGTAGACCTCGCTGCATTTCTTCCAACTCGTCACCAAAGCGTGCCCACACATGTGAACCGGCCTCAATGTCAATTGGTAATGGATCAGCCGTATCTACAACAATAACCTGAGAAAAACCAATTTTTTGCTGTTGAACCAACCGTTTCGCTTCTTCCCACAGTAAATAAGAGTTGGAAGAATAGTCACGATTGTCCTTTAGAAAATATAGAGTAGTCATCATTAGGGAACCCTATCTTATAGGGTATAAACAATAGGTTTCTTCTATCTGTTTTTAAAAAAGATAGAAGGAAGACTTGCTTGTCTTTCAAATAAATATCTTAAATAGAATACAATAAAATAAAGAAAATTGAAACTATTTTTTATTTTTGTTTGAATACTTATGAGCATTGGCATGTAATCTGTCTCTGTTATCAGTATTTGCATTCTTTCTGGCTTCTGTATAATCTGCATTGCATGGGATCGAATCAGATACAGGATATTTTAACCGAGCTGGCATGTGGGCGCGACTTGCCACAAGGACTGGCAGAGCGAGCATTCCAGATTGTGATGTCTGGAGGAGCCACGCCTGCGCAGATTGCGGCATTGTTGATGGGGTTGCGCCAGAAGGGTGAAACGGTGGAAGAAATTACCGCAGGCGCAACCGTATTGCGGCATAAGGCATTAGTGTTTGATGCGCCGTCTCATGCTATAGATACGTGTGGTACGGGCGGTGATGGCAAACGTACGTTTAATATTTCAACCGCAACAGCTATTGTGACGGCGGCTTGTGGGGTGCCTGTTGTCAAGCATGGTAATCGCGGGATTACGTCTGCATCTGGTTCATCAGATATTTTAAGTGCGCTTGGTGTGAATGTGCGAGCTGATGTCGCCACATCACAAAAAGCACTGCAAGAAACAAATCTCTGTTTTTTGATGGCGCCGCAATACCACACGGCCATGCGCCATGTGGCACCGGTACGCACTGAACTGGGGCTGCGAACCATCTTTAACTTGCTTGGCCCTCTCGCTAACCCTGCACGTACCACCCGCCAGTTGCTCGGAGTCTATAGCCGTGACTGGTTGCGTCCACTAGCAGAAGTGTTACATAATCTGGGCGTAACACATGCATGGCTGGTACATGGCATGGATGGGATGGATGAAATTACCACTACAGATGGAACATATGTGGTAATGCTTGAACATGGTGCAGTCACTGAACAGATCATTACGCCAGAAGACGTTGGGCTTGAACGCGCCACAGAAGAGGCCCTTAAAGGTGGATTGCCTGAAGATAATGCCAAAGCTTTACATGAATTGCTTAGCGGAAAAGAAAGCGCGTATCGTGATATTGTGTTGTTCAATAGTGCTGCTGCATTAGTGGTGGCAGGGAAATGCACAGACTTGACTGATGGTATGGAACAGGCAACGAACGCGATTGATAGCAGGCAGGCGAAACATACGCTGGCCAATTTTGTGGAGATTATGAAAGAAATATGAGTGATACCCTGCAAACCATTCTTGCCACCAAACGTAATGTGATTGCGCGTGATAAACAGCGCGATAGTTACCATAATTTAGAGCAACGCCTTAATGGTGGAGAAATGGCAGCACCTAAAGGCTTTATTGCTGCATTAAAGCGTACCAATTCACAGGACAAACCCGCTTTAATCGCGGAGTTAAAGAAAGCCTCACCAAGCAAAGGCATCATTCGTAATGATTTTGAACCTGTTGCATTAGCCAAAGCTTACGAAGAGGGAGGGGCTACGTGTTTGTCTGTTTTGACAGATGAAGAATACTTCTCCGGATGCAATGCTTACCTGCAAGATGTTGCGAAACACAGCCCGCTTCCGACGCTGCGCAAAGACTTTATCATTGACCCCTATCAGATCATACAGGCACGCACTTTGGGAGCTGATGCAGTGCTGCTTATTATGGCGGCATTGGCGGATAATCAGGCAAGCGAACTGGAATCACTGGCACATACGCTTGGGATGGATGTGTTGGTGGAAGTGCATGACGCACAGGAATTAATGCGAGCATTAATGCATATGAACACGCCGCTTATCGGTATCAATAATCGTAACCTGAAAACGCTTGAAGTAAATATTCACACCTCTGTTGAGCTGATGGCAGACATGCCAGCAGACAAGATCGTGGTGTGTGAAAGCGGTATTGGCACCTATAAAGATATTACAGCAATGCGCCGGCACGGGATGCATTGCTTCCTGGTGGGTGAGTCACTTATGCGCCAGCATGACGTGCGTGATGCCACGCAACGGTTGCTTTATGGCTCGTAGCCTCTGGCACGCTTTATGGGTGTGGGGGGTGCTGACATTGCCTGCAATAGCCGTCCCTGTTTGCGATGCAGCATATATACCTGTTGCAGAGCAACCGCTTAATAGCATGTTGTACCGTATTTATGATTGTGAAGGGCATGTAAGTTATGTGCTGGGAACCATGCATTCCAGTGACCCTGCTATTATTCGCACCGCAAATAATGCGTTACCTTTCCTTAAAGAGGCAAACATTGCATGGTTCGAGATATTAAGTGATCCGGCCAATGAAATGGCGGCAGCGCAACACATGTTGCTTGCTCCGACTGCCCCTAAAGGGTTACGTGATATGCTGGGGGATAGCGATTTTGCTGCGCTGACACGTATCTTTACAGAGAAGATGCCGGAGTTTCCAGTGAAGTTTCTTGACCGGTATAAGCCGTGGGCAGCAGCTATTTTATTGCAAACTATTGATATTGACATGAGTGGGGTAGTGCTGGATGATTATCTGCAAAAGCAAGCTGTTGGTGCTCGCATTAAGGTTAAAGCACTTGAGAATGTTAAAGAGCAGCTAGGTATTTTCGCAAGGCTAAGTCAGCGTGAACAGGTTGCTATGTTGCGTGAATCTATTGAAGGTGCGCAGGAAAACACGCAACAAAGCCAGCAAATGGTAGAGCATTATAAAGGCGGGGAACTCAGGTTGCTGGCGGAAATTGCACGCCAGTCTTTTGCCGCAATGCAAGACTCAAACGTTAGCCGAAAACTTGAGAAATGGTTAGTAGATGATCGCAACCGTGCGATGGTGCAGCGTTTATTGCCCTCATTGCAACGTGGCGGTGCATTTGTCGCCGTAGGGGCGTTACACCTGCCGGGAGATGCGGGGTTATTGCAATTGCTGGAATCTAAAAATTACCGTGTGCAGGCGGTGCATCCATAAAAAAAAGAAAGCCACTCCCGGGGGGGGGGTGGCTTTGGGTGAGGGCAACTGAGAAAGCTATAGTTTTAACTTTCTGAGTTGTTCATTGGTAAGCTTTTCAAAGTCATATACCGCTTCTACACGATGAAACGAGTTCTCATAAGATCGTAAAGTCTGGCCTCCATCTAAGAGAACATTGTAATCAAACGAACTCACTCCTACTATTTCATTTTTATCATTATACACGACAAGAAACTGTTTTTCGTGATATTTTTTCTTTAGAAAAAACCTCGTTATTTTTGCAGAGTTATAGAACCAATATCCCGACGTGGAGATAAATATTAAATTTATACCTTTATTTTTTGATACTCCAATTGTTAGTAGTGATACTAGCAATATTGTTCCGAAAAATACTTTCAATGAATTTGTAAAAGTCCAATTATTTTGAACATTTGAATTACTCATGGTTTTAGAATCAAATAAACTACGTGGGTCGGCATAATGAATATTATGCCAAAAGAACTGAAGTATTAATTATACTATATATTGCAAAAATAGCAACGTTTTACTCATATCTTCGCAATATTTACGTGATTGGTTGCCGCCGTAGCATCATCCAGACAATCGTATTCGCTATCGCTATCACAATCAGTAAATCCAGTAAAGTAAACCCCAATTCAAATACGCATAGTGCTAACAAACTAGCACCTACCATAAATAGGCTGTTAAGGATGTTATTAGCAGCAATCACACGAGCCAGCACTTGTGGGCGGGATCTATGCTGCATCATGGCGTAAAGCGGTACGGTAAATAGGCCAGAACATACGGATAAAAGCAATATGGCGGCCATAATGCCCCATGCATAAATGCCTGCTTCCGTAAATTCCTGAGCGCCACGCAAATAGTCTATGGCGTACGCATATTCCATGAACTGGTAAGAACATACCACAAATACAGCAATGGAAACGCCCATGCCAAAACAGGCGGGTGGTACGATACGGGTATTAATTTCGCCTTTGAGCAAATGGTTGCACCAGACAGATCCGGCGGCAATGCCTACGGAAAAGAGTGTTAAGAACAAGGTAACAACCGTTTCATCTCCGCTAACCACGCGTTGTGTGTAGGTCGGAAACTGGGTGATAAAGGTGATGCCCACCAGCCAAAACCAGGAAATGCCCATAATGGCTTGCCACACAATAGGTTCCCGTCTTGCATGGCTAAGGACATGGCGTATTTCAGCAATAATATTCGCATGTAGCGGGGCGGTACATAGTCGCGGGACAGTAGACGGAATATACAGGCTGGAAATCCAGCCAATAACAGCAAATCCAATCAGGCAAGCAGAGAGTATTTCCAACCCATAAGTGTGTCGAATGATGAGTCCCCCGAAAATCGTACCTATTAGAATGGCTATGAATGTGCCACCTTCTACTAGCCCGTTACCTGCAATTAGTTCATTTTTGTGTAAATGTTCGGGAATCAGACTATATTTGATGGGGCTGAAGAAGGTTGACTGCATTCCCATGAGGAACAACACAACCAGCAATCCGTAAACACTTTGCACATAGAAACATATACTACATGCAATCATCAGTACGATTTCAATAAGCTTAATGTAGCGACTTAACCGCGATTTATCGTAGCAATCCGCCAGCCTTCCAGCGGTGGCAGACAGCAAAAAGAAGGGCAGTACGAATAATCCCGCAGCAAGCGTCACCATGATACGTGCATCCATTCCCATATGGTCTGCCATGTCATAGGTAAACCAGATTAAAAACGCATTCTTAAAGGCATTGTCATTAAACGCGCCTAAAAACTGCGTGATGAATAAAGGAAGAAACCTGCGTGAGGCCAGCAGATGGGAAGTGTCTTGCATAGGGTGAAACCAGCGGCATCAGGCCGCTTGCATACTGGTCTAGCGTATTATTGCAACATATACAAGCGATGCACTATGTTTAAGAGGTCAGCAGCTTGTGTTTTTGATGTTGGAATTCTGCTTCAGTCAAGTGGCCAGCGTCTTTAAGCTGTGCCAATTTCTCAATCTGACTGGCTACGTCTACAGCTGCCGGTGCAGCCGCCGTCGCCGCGCGTTGCTGGTGTGCAGCGTTTGTGACTTCCTGAAAAGCCAGCCGTCGAAAATCATCTACTGCCTGACGTACCGTTTTAATGAATGGGTCAATACTGCTTGCCCACACCATGTTCAGGCTAATAGGTGCTGCTCCATCCCAGACTCTGATCGTGCCAAACCCAATTGTGTAATCACCATCAATGGATTGTACTCTGTCCAAAGCAATTTGCCACTGCTTCAAGCCAAAGAAAAATCCCTTATCAATAAAAAGGATACGCCTGTTTGTGCATACTGCTAACACGGTACGGTTTTCGTTGAACCCTGAGGTAAGTGCGCGTATTTCTTCGCCCTGCACCAATATTTCCGGCAGGTATTTGATTTCTTTCTTAGTATAGAAAACATATTTATGCGGCAGGGCATCAATTTGTCGTTTGACTTCTTCCATTGTTGTCATGGGCGGATCCTGTCACCTAGTTTACTCTATGATGTCTGTACTATAGCAGAAAATATGCAAGATACCAATGTAGAATTCGCCTCTTCCCGATTGGTGTTTGGTCTGTTCCTAATAGGTATCATCGTAAACGTTATCAGGAAGCATACCTATTATGACTACAACTCCCCATCTTTTCTTACCCATGTTGGAAGCCTCACAGGCTCAAAAAGAAGTGACTGTTAATGAATCACTGATGCGTCTGGACGCTTTGTTATATACAGGTGCTTTAACCTATGGGCTACAGGTGCCGGTTGCTAATCCGCAAACAGGAGACATCCATTTAATTGGAGATAACCCAACAGGGGAATGGCAGGGATATGCTTACCATGTAGCGTATTTCGATCAAATCTGGAGATATATTCAGCCGCGTATTGGCGCTGCTCTATGGGTGGAATCTGCACAGCGCATGATGCGATATACCGTGTTGGGGTGGCAGGCTATGACATCGCCTCAGCATATCCCTGCCACATCCATGCAGCCTGCCATGCAAAATGGTTGTAGCCCTTTAGCCACCGTGGCACTGGGTGCTGATAAGCCAGACATTACCACATTAAACTTCCCCAGCTCTGGAACAAGTTACGCGCAAGCATTATTGTTACTACCGCAGCTGCTTACGGGAAATACGTTACGTGTAGGGTGTCATTGGAGTCATGCAAATGCGCAAACCAATGCCAATGCAAAGGTTAGATGCGAAATTCAGACCGTCAATGCAATGGATGGCCAGCCTATAGATGTATCGTATGGAGTGGCAAGCGCGGCGACCTCAACAGGTGGGCAGGCACAGCATTATTATACAACATCTTTCGCTGATATAGCTGTTACTAATGAAGCAACAGCATTATGGTTGCGTATAGGGCGTACACCATCTCATATTGACGATACATTGCCCGAGGCAATGAGATTGCATGGTATTTCTGTAAATACAGTGTAACATACTGCTTGCAATAAGCATCTATTTTCTTTAGACAAACGTTCTATTACAGGACAAAAGGACGTTAGCATGGATGCATTTCTCTCAACTGAGACACTACAGGAAGTACGTGAATTTCTGGCAAAAGAAGGGCTGGATTGGGGTATCAATATTCTTGCGGCAATTGCCATTTTTATTATCGGAAAATGGGTGGCGAAAAAGCTGGTTGGTTTCATTGAACGTGCAATGCTGAAAAGCAACGTAGACAAGACGCTTGCTTCCTTTTTAGGTAATATCCTAAATGTGTTGGCCTTAGCGTTTGTTGTGATTGCTGCGCTGAGTAAGCTGGGTGTAGAAACAACCTCTCTGGCTGCCATTTTTGCAGCAGCGGGTCTGGCTATTGGTTTGTCTCTTCAAGGGTCGCTTTCAAATCTTGCGGCTGGCGTGATGATTATTTCCTTTCGTCCGTTTAAATCAGGAGATTTTATCGAAGCAGCGGGTATTATGGGTGTAGTGGAAGAAATTAATATCTTTACCACCAGAATGCGTAGTGCCGATAATAAAGAAATCATTGTGCCTAATGGCTCGTTAATTAATGGAGTAATAACCAATTACTCTGCTCGTGACACACGCCGCGTAGATATGGTGTTTGGGATCGGTTACAATGATGATCTGCGAAGAGCAAAAGACATCTTGCAAGAAATGGTGGCTAACGATGATCGTGTGCTGCCGGAACCAGAACCAATGATTATGGTAAATGCACTTGGGGAAAGCTCTGTCGATATTGCCGTACGTCCATGGGTGAAAGCCGCTGATTACTGGCCGCTATATTGGGATTTTATGGAAAACGTTAAATTACGTTTTGATGCAGAAGGTATCTCTATCCCATTCCCACAACGTGATGTGCATATGTATCATATTAATGCAGAACCTGCACAGCAGGCTGCTTGAAATATATAAGTGTTCTATTATATAAAAAATGTGTGTAAAATGGCGTTAGGATGGATTTTTGTTTGCCAGCTTAAGCCTGCCAGTGCTACACATGGTAATGGTGAATCAAATATATAGTGGATTATGCTAAAAGATAAGGATCGTATTTTCACCAATCTTTACGGGCTTGAAGATTGGAAGCTAAACGGCGCTCAGGCGCGAGGTGACTGGGATGGCACATCTGCCATTATTGGCAATGGTCGTGAATGGATTATTGATCAGGTAAAAGCTTCCGGCCTTAGAGGCCGCGGGGGGGCTGGTTTCTCCACGGGCATGAAATGGTCGTTTATGCCTAAAGAGGTGAAGGATCGCCCGCATTATCTGGTGGTCAATGCCGATGAGGGTGAGCCAGGAACATGTAAAGACCGTGACATGATGCGTCACGAGCCGCATAAGCTGATTGAAGGCTGCTTGATTGCCTGCTTCGCGATTCAGGCTCAGGCTTGTTACATCTATATACGTGGTGAGTTCAATGAAGAAGCGGATCATCTGGAACATGCAATTTCCGAAGCGTATAACGCCGGGTTTCTGGGTGATAATGCATGTGGCACCGGGTGGCCGTGTCATGTATATGTTTATCGTGGGTCTGGCGCATATATATGTGGCGAAGAAACCGCACTAATTCAAAGTTTGGAAGGCAAGAAAGGGCAGCCACGCCTGAAGCCGCCATTTCCCGCCGGTGCAGGTTTGTACGGGTGCCCAACGACTGTCAATAATGTTGAGTCTATTGCTGTGGTGCCAACAATTTTGCGTCGTGGTGCTGAATGGTTTTCTGGTTTGGGGCGCGAAAATAACGCTGGGACAAAGGTGTTTTGTATCTCTGGACATGTGAATAATCCATGTAATGTAGAAGAAGAAATGGGCATTCCGTTACGCGAACTCATTGAGAAACATGCTGGTGGTGTGCGCGGCGGATGGGATAATTTGCTGGCTGTTATACCCGGTGGCTCCTCTGTTCCGGTGCTTCCGCGTGACATTTGTGACACGGTGCTGATGGACTATGATAGTTTGCGTGCTGTGCAGTCTGGTCTTGGAACGGCGGCGGTGATTGTGATGGATAAAAGCACGGATATTGTGAAAGCAATTGCTAGGCTGTCAAAGTTTTATAAGCATGAATCCTGTGGTCAGTGTACCCCGTGTCGTGAGGGTACGGGTTGGTTGTGGCGTATGATGGAGCGTATGGCCGATGGAAGTGCGCAGAAGTCAGACATTGACAAGCTGCTCAACGTATCTTACCAAATTGAAGGCCATACGATTTGCGCACTCGGTGACGCTGCTGCATGGCCTGTTCAAGGGGTTATACGGCACTTTAGACCCGAAATTGAAGCACGAATAGAACGCTATAGTTCTCATGCTGCATAACCTAACATAAACGGTACAATACACTATGCCTACTGTGAATATTAACGGTACAGATTACGAATTTGAGGATGGCCTTACATTGATTCAGGCCTGTGAACAGGTAGGTATTGAGATTCCTCGCTTTTGTTATCATGAACGTTTGAAAATTGCCGGTAATTGCCGCATGTGCCTTGTTGAAGCAGTGGGTGCGCCTAAGCCGGTTGCTTCCTGTGCCATGGGTGTCGGTGATATGCGCCCCGGACGTGATGGTTCCCCGCCAAAAGTGCGCACTGATTCTGAAATGGTGAAGAAAGCCCGTGAAGGGGTGATGGAGTTTCTGCTGATTAATCACCCGCTTGATTGCCCGATATGCGATCAGGGCGGCGAGTGTGACTTGCAGGATCAGGCTATGTATTATGGTCAGAATTATAGCCGTTATGACGACATGAAGCGCGCCGTAGAAGATAAGTATATGGGACCTTTAATTAAAACGCACATGACACGCTGCATTCAGTGTACTCGTTGCATTCGGTTTATGGAGGATGTTGCGGGTGTTCCGGAACTTGGTGCCACCGGGCGCGGCGAGGGTATGGAAGTAACAACATATGTTGAGCAGGCGTTGCATTCGGAAATGTCTGGCAATATCATCGACTTATGCCCCGTTGGCGCATTGACATCAAAGCCTTATGCCTTTGCCGCTCGTCCATGGGAATTAAAGAAAATTGAAAGCATTGACGTAATGGACGCGGTGGGTAGCAATATTCGTGTGGATGTTCGCGGGAACGCCGTGTTAAGGGTTTTACCACGACTCCATGAAGACATCAATGAAGAGTGGATTTCGGACAAAACGCGTTACGCATGCGATGGGTTGAAAACGCAACGGCTTGACCGTCCTTATGTGCGCCGTGAAGGCAAGCTGACTCCTGCTTCGTGGGAAGAAGCGTTTAATGTGATTGCTGAAAAAGCATCAGGATTGCAGGGCAGTCAGATGGCCGCGATTGCTGGTGATCTTGCCTGCGTTGAGAGTATGGTAGCACTGAAAGAATTAATGCATAATTTAGGCTGCAATACAGTGGAATGCCGTCAGGATGGGGCTTACCTGCCATCAATATCACGCTCGGATTATTTGTTTAATAGTACGATTGCCGGTATAGAGCAGGCTGATGCAATTGTGATGGTTGGTGTGAATCCACGCTGTGAGGCACCGCTGGTTAATAGCCGTATCCGCAAGCGTTATCTTGAAGGAGAATTAAAATTATTTTCTGTTGGTGAATCGTACGATTTAACGTACCCCGTAGAGCATTTAGGGTCTGATCCGTCAGTGTTACGCGATATGATGACAGGAAAGCATGATATCTGTGATGTGCTGGAGCAGGCAGACTATCCAATGGTCATTATGGGCATGGCTGCGCTAACACGTTCTGATAGTGAGTCTATCTATCATCATGTAAAGCAGTTTGCATCGCATTATGCAGTACGTGATGAATGGAATGGGTTTAATTTGTTGCATCATGCTGCTGCGCGTGTTGGTGGAATAGATGTTGGGTTTGTTTGTGATACAGGGTTGTCTGGTATTATGGACGCCGTGTCATCAAAAGATATTCGGTTTGTCTATTTGCTGGGAGCGGATGAATTTGACACAAGCTATCTGTCTGATGCATTTGTTGTGTATCAGGGACATCATGGTGACAAAGGAGCCGAGCGGGCAGACGTGATTTTGCCAGGTGCTGCTTACACGGAGAAAGATGCCACTTATGTGAACATGGAAGGGCGCGTGCAACGCGCGGCACGTGCAACATTTGCTCCGGGTGAAGCAAAAGAAGACTGGCAGATTATCCGCGCCTTGTCAGATAGGCTTGGCCATTCACTGCCTTACAACTCATTAGGCCAGATGCGCCAGCACATGCATAATATGTATCCTCACTTATCTGAATTAGATCAGGTGCCTATGCTTTCATTACATACAACGGACAAGGTAACGCATGGAAAAATTGACTCAGCACCATTCTATCATACGATAGAGAATTTCTATATGACAGACCCTATTAGCAGAGTATCGCCCACCATGGCCGCATGTGTCCGTGAAATTATGCAACAGACAAAGGAAGCTGCCTAATGGAAATGTTGCTCGAAACATTTATGCCGCTGTTTGAGCAGCTTTTACGTATTCTGATGGTTACAATACCGTTAATATTATCGGTTGCTTACCTGACCTATATGGAACGCAAAGTCATTGCCGCAATGCAATTGCGAAGAGGCCCCAATGTTGTTGGGCCTTTTGGGCTGTTTCAACCGCTTGCGGATGGGTTAAAGCTTTTTCTGAAAGAAGTAATTATCCCGACTAAATCGAGCAAGGCTGTTTTTATCCTTGCGCCTATGACCACATTTATGCTCGCATTGCTTGGCTGGGCAGTGATTCCCGTACATGCAGAATTTGTTTTGGCTGATATTAATGTAGGTGTATTATACATTTTTGCCATTTCATCTCTTGGGGTTTATGGCATTATCATGGCTGGATGGGCGAGTAATTCCAAGTATGCTTTCTTAGGCGCTATCCGGTCTGCTGCACAAATGGTATCCTATGAAGTCTCTATTGGATTAGTGATTATTACAGTGCTTTTGATGGTTGGTTCACTCAACTTAACTGATATTATACTAGCGCAAAAAGAGCAGGGATGGTTTGCGTTTTCCCCGCTTTTCCCGATGTTTATCATTTTCTTTATTTCAGCATTAGCAGAAACGAACCGTCATCCGTTTGATTTGCCAGAGGCCGAGGCAGAGCTGGTGTCTGGATATAACGTGGAATATTCTTCTATGACATTTGCGCTGTTTTTTCTGGGTGAATATGCCAACATGATTCTGATGAGCGCCATTACTGTTGTCATGTTCTTAGGAGGGTGGCTGCCACCATTCGATCATGCATGGTTAAGTGCAGTGCCGGGCATTATATGGTTTGTATTAAAAGTAGTATTCTTATTGTATGTCTTCATATGGGCGCGTGCCACCTTGCCACGTTATCGCTATGACCAGCTGATGCGATTAGGGTGGAAAGTCTTTTTGCCAATCTCTTTATTATGGGTTGTGCTAACTGCATCCTACCTGAAATATAACAACCTTCTTCCTGTATAAGAGCCTTTATGTCTGTGATTATTCAAAGCGCCAAGTCGTTGATTCTGAAAGAAATAGTGCTAGGTTTCTGGTTGACGTTAAAATACTTCTTTAAGAAGCCAGTTACTATCAACTACCCTTATGAAAAAGGTGCTTTAAGCCCAAGATTCCGTGGTGAACATGCATTAAGACGCTACCCTAACGGTGAAGAACGTTGCATTGCTTGCAAATTGTGTGAGGCTATTTGTCCGGCGCAGGCAATCACGATTGAAGCGGAAGAACGAACTGATGGATCGCGCCGCACAACCCGTTATGATATTGACATGACAAAATGTATTTATTGCGGGTTTTGTCAGGAAGCGTGTCCTGTGGACGCTATTGTTGAGGGGCCTAACTTTGAATTCGCTACGGAAACACGTGAAGAGTTGTTTTATAATAAGCAAAAATTGTTAGATAATGGTGAGCGTTGGGAGCCTCAATTAGCCGCATCATTGATGGCTGACGCACCTTACAGATAAAATGATTGAGAAATGATGCCTGACTCAAACTTTGCTTGCGTTTTGTTCAATGCGCATGATAATACAATTTCATTGTGATCGTATCTATGGAAAATTTGGTTTTAAATAGCGTATTTTATGTGTTTGCTGCTCTAATGCTTTTCTCTGGCATTATGGTGATTACCTCACGTAATCCTGTGCATTCCGTGTTGTTTTTGATCTTCGCTTTCTTCAACGCTGCTGCTCTTTTTGTGTTGATTGGTGCGGAATACGTCGCCATGACACTGGTTATTGTATATGTCGGCGCAGTGGCGGTTCTGTTCTTGTTTGTTGTTATGATGATGGACATCGACTTTGCCAAATGGCGACAGGGCTATTCACGTTATCTGCCGGCTGGCTTAATATTGTCCCTCTCTTTTCTGATATCCGTTGGTGCGGTAATGTATATCTCTTATACAACTCCCCAACTTTGGGTAACTAAGCCTTCCTTAAATGCCAGGCCGCTTCCGCAACCAGAGGTCACAAATGCAGAGCAAATTGGCCTTGTATTATACACTGACTATGCATACGTGTTTTTAGTGGCGGGCATGGTGTTATTTGTTGCAATGGTTGGAGCTATTGTACTGACATTAAGGCATCAGGCATCAGTGAAACGTCAAAATATTTCAATGCAATTGCGTCGTCAGCGTAGTGAATCGGTTGAGTTGGTTGATATTCAAACGGGTAAGGGAATAGAGTTGTGAACGTACTATTTGCTGATATAGGATTATTTCATTATCTGGCTATTTCTACCGTATTATTTGTAATAGGTATTTGCGGTATTATTCTGAACCAGAAAAATGTTATTACCATACTAATGTCTATCGAGCTTATGTTGCTTGCGGTCAATATTAATTTTACGGCTTTCTCGGTTCATCTTGGTGACATTGCAGGGCAAATATTCGTCATATTTATATTAACGATTGCCGCTGCTGAAGCCGCAATTGGCCTCGCTATATTGGTGATTTTTGCTCGCAATCATGACTCCATTGCTGTGCAGGACATCAACGAGTTAAAAGGATGATTTTGTGGAACTATTAGCCAAACTTATCGTCTTTTTGCCATTACTTTCATGTATCATTATTGCTTCTCGCATTCATGTTATCAGTGATCGTGTTGCTCAGGGGATTTCATGTGCTGGCTTGGTGATGAGTGCCATAGGCTCGGCCATTATATTTATGCATGTGTATAAAACGGCACCAATAGATATTACCTTACTTGAATGGATACATTCGGGTGATTTTATTGCGAATTGGGGCTTGCGTATTGATATGCTGACCGCCGTGATGTTGATCGTTATAACGTGGGTGTCTGCTGTCGTACATATTTATTCAGTTGGTTATATGAGCCATGACCCGCATAAACCAAGGTTCATGGCGTATCTTTCGCTCTTTACGTTTTGCATGTTAATGTTAGTAACAGCAGATAACTTTATTCAGTTGTTCTTTGGTTGGGAAGGCGTAGGTCTTAGTTCTTATCTCTTGATCGGGTTTTGGTTTCACAAAGACAGTGCGAATGCTGCATCCATGAAAGCATTTATTGTTAACCGTGTCGGGGATGTGTTTTTAGCACTGGGTATCGCTATGGTCTTCCTGGTGTTTAATAGCGTGACGTTCACTGAAATTTTCCCTCAGATTGCCGGGTACGATACGCTAACTTATAACGTTTTTGGTATCAATGCACGCGCATTAGATATTATCGGTGTGTTACTCTTTATTGGGTGTATGGGAAAGTCAGCGCAATTTCTTTTGCACACATGGTTACCTGATGCAATGGAAGGGCCTACACCTGTATCCGCTCTCATTCATGCGGCAACAATGGTTACAGCAGGCGTATTCTTACTTGCGCGTTTTTCTCCGCTATATGAATTTGCTCCAGCCGCTCTTACACTGATTACGGTGGTCGGCGCATTTACTGCCTTTTTTGCGGCTAGTATTGGATTGGTTCAAAATGATATTAAGCGTGTCATCGCTTACTCAACCTGTTCGCAATTAGGGTACATGTTTTTTGCGTGTGGGATAGGGGCATACCCCGCTGCTGTGTTTCACCTGATGACCCATGCATTTTTTAAAGCGTTACTGTTTCTTGGCGCTGGCTCAGTCATACATGGAATGTCTGATGAACAGGATATGCGACGTATGGGAGGAGTGTTCAAAATGCTTCCTGTTACCTACGGTTACATGTGGATTGGCTCGCTTGCGCTTACAGGTATCCCGTTTTTTGCCGGATTCTATTCTAAAGATTTAATTATTGAAGCTGCATATGCAGCAGAAGGTACCGCCGCAGGATTTGCTTTTATCATGGGGATAACCGCTGCATTTTTTACTGCGTTCTACTCAGGACGCCTTCTGTTTATGACGTTTCATGGTAAGCCACGTGCGTCTAAGGAAACGATGAGTCATGTGCATGAGTCACCAAAAATCATGACGGTGCCCCTTATTGTACTTGCCTTTGGCGCTCTGTTTGCAGGTTATATTGGTGCAAATATGCTAGGTATGGTAGATGCAGATGGTGACTTCTGGCAAGGCTCTGTGGTGACTGGCGGAAAAGATGGTATACTGGATCAGGCGCATCACGTGCCGCAATGGGTTCCATGGCTGCCGTTACTTGTGGCGCTTTCAGGCTTCGGATTGTCTTGGTTATTTTATGTGTCAAAAACGCATTTGCCGCAGCGCTTGGCAAATAATGCCAAAGGCCTATATCAGTTCCTGTATCATAAATGGTATATTGACGAGCTATATAATGTGCTGTTTGTCCAAGCATCATTGAAGATTGGTCAGGTGTTTTGGAAGCGTGGTGACGAAGCAGTAATTAACCGTCTGGGACCTGATGGAGCAAGTGGTGCATCACTTAAAATCAGCGAAGTGTTGTCCAGATTTCAAAATGGATATATCCATCATTACGCCTTCATCATGATGTGCGGTGTTGTCGCTTTACTTGTGTGGTTTGTTCGTTTAGGAATGGCATCATGATAGATAATGTGCTGTTGAGTATACTGATTATATTGCCGCTGACAGGTGCCGGGTTAATTGCGTTATTTGTGCATGGTGATGAAGCAGTTACGATTAAAAATGCTAGAAATACTGCACTGTGGACAACAGTTATTAATTTCCTTTTTTCACTGTTACTGTTGAAAAAATTTGACACTGAGGTAGAAGGATTTCAGTTTGTTGAAAAATATAGCTGGTTTGAAAATTTAGGTATCCATTACTATCTCGGTATAGATGGTATATCTATTTACCTCGTGCTACTAACCACATTTTTGATGCCTATTTGCGTGCTGGCCGGGTGGAACACAATTAAACATCGTGTACGTGACTATATGGTAGCGTTCCTGTTTCTTGAGTCACTGGTCATTGGTACGTTTTGTGCGTTAGATGCTATATTATTTTATGTGTTCTTTGAGTCAGTTCTTATACCTATGTATTTTATTATTGGTATATGGGGGGGTGCAAACCGTATTTATGCATCCTTTAAGTTTTTCCTCTATACGCTTCTTGGGTCTGTATTCTTTCTTATTGCTATACTTTATCTGTACCTGTCATTTGGAACGATGGAAATTCCGCTACTCATAGCGCGTGCTTCGGAACTGGACATAGATATTCAGCGTTATTTATGGTTAGCAATGCTTGCATCGTTTGCGGTTAAAATGCCTATGTGGCCAGTACATACATGGTTACCTGATGCACACGTTCAGGCACCTACTGCTGGCTCGGTTATTTTAGCAGGCGTGCTGCTTAAAATTGGAGGGTATGGCTTCCTGCGATTCTCATTACCCATGCTGCCAGATGCTTCGTTGTATTTTGCTCCCTTAATGTACACGCTGAGTGCTGTGGCTATTGTATATACGTCTTTAGTTGCCCTTGTACAAAAGGATATGAAAAAACTAATTGCTTATTCCTCCGTAGCGCATATGGGTATTGTAACTATTGGTTTATTTGGTTTTAATCAGCAATCACTCGAAGGTGCCATTGTGCAAATGGTGAGCCATGGCTTAATTTCTGCCGCACTCTTTTTATGTGTGGGAGTTGTGTATGATCGGTTGCATACGCGAGACATAGATCGTTACGGTGGTCTAGTGTCAGTCATGCCGAAATATGCAGTGCTATTCTTATTTTTTACAATGGCCTCGATTGGGTTGCCCGGCACTAGTGGCTTTGTTGGTGAAATTTTGGTCATTATTGGTATTTTCAAAGTTAGTAATATTGTCGCTCTTTTTGCAGCAACAGGAATGGTACTTGGAGCGGCTTACGCATTATGGCTCTATCGTCGTATAGTTTTTGGACAACTTGTTAAAGGCGAGTTGAAAAAACTTCAAGATGTTCACTGGATGGAATGTTCTATGCTTGGCGTACTTGCTGTACTGGTGCTTATCTGCGGTGTGTATCCTGCTATATTGCTGGATTATATGTCTCCTGCGGTTAATAACTTGCTGGATCATATGCACCTCTATAGTCAGACTGATGTTATTAAACTTTACGGGGAAAGATTGTAGTGTCTGTTGACTTCATTAATGCGTTATTACCAGAATTGATACTTACTATATCAGCAATGATATTGCTGCTGATAGGAGCATATATCAGCAAGCCGGTTGGCACATGGATGGTCGGGCTGTCTCTGGTCGCACTAATTGCTTCAGGTGCATCTGTTTATACGACTCAGCTATCTGTCAACGTTTCATATATGGGCATGTACCATATTAATGCCTTTACCACCTTTTTGAAGCTGCTGATCCTCCTTTCTGCTTTCTTTAGTTTGCTGCTATCTGCAAACTGGTTCAAAACACTGCCGCATAATCATAATGAATATCCTGTGTTGATGTTGCTTGCCACTATTGGTTTAATGTTATTAGTGTCTGCCAAAAGCCTGCTCTCATTTTATGTGGCATTGGAAATGGCTAGCTTATCAATGTACGTGCTGGCAGCATATGAACGCGATAATGGAATGTCTTCAGAGGCTGGTCTTAAATATTTTGTCCTAGGCTCGCTTGCTTCTGGTATCTTGCTTTTTGGTATGTCGATTATTTACGGGTTCTCCGGTTCTTTGGCGTTTGATGATATTGCATCGATTGATTTTTCCTCTTCTATCCATATGACAGGCGTCACCGTAGGATTAGTTCTGGTATTAGTGGCAACATGTTTTAAAATATCAGCAGTGCCTTTTCACATGTGGACACCAGATGTGTATGAAGGCGCGCCTACACCTGTTGTTGCATTTTTTGCTACAGCACCCAAAATTGCGGTAATCGGACTAATGTTACAGCTGCTAAACAGCGTCTTTGTCGAGGTTACACATTATTGGCAGCAGGTCATGCTTATCGCTTCCATCGGATCAATGATCGTAGGGGCATTTGCCGGAATAGTGCAACATAATATAAAGCGACTCATTGCCTATAGTTCCATTGGGCATATTGGGTATATTTTAATGGGTGTCATGGCCGGTACCGTATCTTCAACCCAGTTTACCTTAGTGTATTTGTGCATTTACGCTGCAATGAGTTTAGGGTTATTTGCGTGCCTGATGCTGTTGAATAAAGAAGGAAAGCCGATTGTTGAGCTGTCTGAATTATCGGGTTTATCTGTTTCATACCCTAAGCTGTCATTCGCTATTGCCATTCTGATGTTTTCCATGGCAGGTATTCCGCCCTTCGCTGGTTTTTTCGCAAAGGCATTCATTTTTAACGAGGCATTGAAAGCTGGTTTTACTGTAACGGTCATTATTGCTGTTATCACTAGTGTGGTTAGTTGTTTTTACTATATTCGTTTAGTGAAGATCATGTATTTTGATGAGCAGGAAGGACAGATTGACGAAGTTTCTCTACGCTCTGTTCCGGTTTATGTGCTGCTAGCTTCTCTCATGATTAATATATTTGTGATTCAGCCGACATTGATTATTGAACCTGCTCGTCGTGCTGTAGCATTACTTTTTCCGTAAATGCCCGGATCTGCACTACACTTCATTGATAGTTACCATCTTTTGACCTATGACTCATTAGACAGCACTAATGAAGAGGCGAAGCGCCTTGCAAAAGCTGGTGGTCAGCATGGCGCGCTGATATGGGCAGAAGAACAGACACATGGAAAAGGCAGATTGCAACGTAACTGGCACTCACCGAAAGGTAATTTGCATTGTTCGTTACTGCTTCGCCCAATGGCACATCAGATACATCTTCAACAATTGTCTTTCGTGACATCACTGGCCATTGCTAAAGCGCTTGAACCAATGATAGCGCAGACACATCGTGTAGCATTGAAGTGGCCGAATGATATTTTATTAGATGGTAAAAAACTTGGCGGGATTCTGTTAGAGACATTGCCAATGCCAGATGGGGCTTTATGGGTCATTATTGGTGTGGGCATAAATGTGCTGCATTCTCCTGACAATGTTCAGTACCCAAGCATCAGTTTAACCAATGCTGATCTGGAAATTATTACACCAAAAATTATGTTATCGCATTTTTTGAATTGCTTTGAACCCTTATATGACCAGTGGTTGGAAGAGGGGTTTGAATTTATCCGTAAAGGCTGGCAAGAGCGTGCAGCGTTTATGAACGAAACGATTGCATTGCAATTGGCTGATAAAACGGTAGAAGGGGTGTTTAGTGGTATTACATCAAAGGGCGAGTTGCAAATGACTGTTCCAGGACAGGCAACCACTGTTTACGCTGCGGGAGATGTTTCAATGCAGGGGCAATATGCTGCTCACGATTGATGTTGGTAACACAAACACTGTCTTTGCGTTATTTGACGGAACGACACTGATTAATCAGTGGCGGCTCTCAACCAATCCTAATCGCACAGCAGATGAGTACGGGTTCTGGCTGTGTCACTTGCTGAAAACCCAACAAAATAGCATCAACATTAATGCGGTCGTTATGGCAACAGTGGTGCCACGTACACAATTTGAACTGGTGCAATGTTGTAAAAATTATTTTTCGCTAAGTCCATTTATTATCAGCAGTAAGATGAAGCATTTTCCTCTTACGCTAGATGTAGAACATCAGGAAGAAGTGGGAGCTGACAGGTTGGTCAATGCGGCAGAGGCATGGAAGCGTTATGGCTGTGGTTTGGTTATTGTCGATTTCGGCACAGCTACTACGTTTGATGTCGTTAATAATGCAGGTACATATATTGGCGGGGTGATCTCGCCCGGTATTAATTTATCACTGGAAGCATTGCAAAAGGCCGCAGCACGACTGCCCAGTATTCGTATTGATGCTCCAACGCATGTTATTGGACGTAATACGGTGCTTGCTATGCAGTCAGGTATATACTATGGTTACGCGGGTATGGTTGATGGTGTGTTAACGCGTATTGCAGAGGAATGTCCTGACGTAAGCAAAGTGATTGCGACTGGTGGACTTGCCCCACTCTACGCGAAAGCAGTGCCGCGCATTGACCATATTATTACAAATTTGACCATTTATGGTCTGGCAGCCCTTTATTATCAACATAACCAGTAATAGGATCTATGACATTTTCTTTTTCTTCTCAACCAGATAGCTTATTTTTCATTCCCATCGGTGGATCAAATGAAATTGGAATGAATCTAAATCTGTATCATTTGGATGGTAAATGGCTAATGGTGGATATGGGTATCGGCTTTGTTGACGATCATTACCCTGGTGTTGAAATCATGGTGCCTGATACAGAATTTCTGATAAGCATCAAAGAGGATATTCTGGGTTTGGTCGTGACTCATGCGCATGAAGACCATCTGGGTGCTGTTCCGTATATATGGGACGAGATTGGATGCCCTATTTACGCCACACGTTTTACTGCATCTGTGCTAAGGCATAAATTGCAGGGAAACTCCATGTTTAACCAACATATTCCTGTGAATGAAGTGGAAATTGGTAGTGAGTTTTCACTGGGAGCATTTACGCTGGATTTAATTCCGCTAACGCATTCTATTCCAGAAATGCAGGCTATCGCCATCAAAACGCGTCATGGTACCATTATGCACACTGGTGACTGGAAGCTAGATGCTGATCCGTTGGTCGGGCAAGTGTCAGATGAAGAGACATTGAAGCGCTATGGTGATGAAGGCGTGCTGGCGATGGTCTGTGATTCAACCAACGCCTTTGTAGAAGGGGAATCCGGTTCAGAATCTGATGTGCGTAAAGCATTAACAGAACAAATTGCCAAGCAGCAAAACCGTGTATTTGTTGCAAGTTTTGCTTCGAATATTGCTCGCGTAGAGTCTATTTTATATGCTGCCAAAGATGCAGGCCGGAGTGTTGTATTGGCTGGAAGGTCGCTATGGCGCACGGTTTCTGCTGCGCAGGAAAGCGGATATTTGCAGGATATTCCAGAGCTTATTTCTGAGAAAGAAGCGTCAAACCTGCCAAAAAACCAACAGCTTGTGTTATGTACCGGGTGTCAGGGTGAGCCTCGTGCAGCTTTATCGAAGATTGTGTCTCATACGCATCCATCCATTAATATATCATCTGAAGATACGGTTATCTTTTCATCTCGTGTGATTCCAGGGAATGAAACACGCTTGAACTGGATGACTAATCAGCTGGTGAAGCAGCATGTCAATATCATTACAGATAAAGACGCATTTATTCACGTATCAGGCCATCCGGCGCGTGATGAGTTGCGTCGGATGTATGAATTGGTACGTCCACAGATAAGTGTGCCGGTTCATGGCGAGGCTGCACATATTCGTGAACATGCTATTTTCGCTGAGTCGCTTGGTGTTCCTCAAAGTATACAGCCTTATAATGGTGCCGTGGTGAAACTGTCAAAAGATGACAGCGCTATTGTGGATGATGTTCCAACGAACTACTTAGGGTTAGATGGAACAACGTTAATTCCTTTAACCAGCCCTATCATCAAAATGCGTCGCCGGTTGCGTGATAATGGAGTGCTTGTGGCTTCCGTGATTGTTGGTCGTGATGGCGATTTGGCTTCAAAGCCTTACATTAGTGCTCCGGGTTGTATGGATATTCGCGAAGATGAAGACTTGCGAAAGTCTTTGGAACAGGATATTATTGAGATGTATGAACAATCTTCAAGAGGTGGAAAATCCAAAGGTGCCAAAGACAAAATACGCAATATGCTCAGAAAGGCGATACAGCGAGAAATAGGCAAAAAGCCAGTGATAGAAGTGCATATTCATCAAATTTAAAAAGATTGTCTGGTATGACTAATTCAGTATGAAATCATTCCTGACATCACGCTTATTCGCAATTACAGTAGCTGCTTTCTCTTTAGTCGCATTGCTACTGTATCTTACGATACCGTTATTTGTCGATCATAATGCTGTGAAAGATCACGTTCAGAACGCTCTTTCCGAACATTTTGGTCAGGCAGTTCTGATTCGCACGTCAAGCACATCATTTGGGTTTTCTCCTTCGGTTACGTTGAAAGATATCCTGATTAAAAATAACCCTCAAGCTTCAGCAGATAAATTTGCTACGGTTGCAGCGATTGAGGTGCAGTTTAGCTTATGGTCTGTCTTTGATGAGCAGGTTAAAGCTTCCGACATTACCATACACAATGCGCTGTTAGAGCTGGAAGAATTTGCACCTTCCCAGTTTAATACACCATCATTCGATGGCGTATCTGACATGTTGTCTCATTATCTGGTTACGCCTAATATTACCTTTGTTAATAGTCGGATAAACTATACGCCTTACAAAGCAAACGTGCTGTATAAAATACGTAATATTGATGCTGAGTTATCAGTAAGTACTAGTGGCACATTGGATCTTGATGGAATATTTTACGCAAATAAGAAACAATATTCGATTGTAGCCGACGGCACATCTGTCACAAAGCCAGGGCATATGATGGCTCTAGACATTAACGCTGTTGTGTCTCAGGGAGAAGATAGTATCTCTTTTAAGGGTGCCACAGGGCGTGAGAAGCAAAAGTTTTATCTTAATGGCACGGTCAGTGCCGGAATCAATAATGTTGCGCACTGGCTGGAGTTTATTGATGAAAAGGCACGACAAGACGATTTGTACGATGCGTTTCAACAGCAAACACTGCATGGCGACGTAGTGTTACATGCTAAAGGTGATGCATTATCTTTTTTAACGCAGTCTCTTAAACTGAACAACGCCTCGCTGAATGCAAAAGGTCAGTTATCGTTTAAAGATAAAACAAAATTTCGTATAAATGCAGCGATTCAGTCAATTAATTTAACACCATCACCAGAAGACCAAACCTCTGCTTATGAGGCAGATCAGCTTAATAGCTTGCTGCAAAAAGCATTGCCATCCGGTTCTACCGGGAAGTTACAATTGAAGATAGCTTCTCTCAAATATGGCGATATTGAGGCTAAGGATATTGCGTTTAACGGGACATTACTAAACAAAGAATTCATTATCAATCAGGCTGTCACCAACATGGCAGGTGATACGCAAATGCTGTTATTTGGTATTTTGAAACGTGATGCGAATAGCAAAGTGCATCTTGACGGAAACATAGAAGTTGTTGGAAAAGACATTCAAACGTTTATGTCAGCGTTGGAGTTAGATGAACATAAGTTGCTGTCCAACCATAGTGGTGCTTTTCGGGCAAAATCTAATGTCTATTTCTCTGCCGGCTCAAGCACTATCTCTGAGATGCGCTTTCAGGCAGGTGACTTTCTTCTGCAAGGAGGTATACAGTATCAGTCAGATAAAACACCCGAATATACCATGTCCCTTCGTTCGCAAGGAGGCAAACTTGATTCATTAATGCGTTATGTAAACCCTACTAATGCTGGTGGGCTACTGGAAAATAACTATAATGCTCCGCGTATTACTTTGCCGTGGCTAACGGGTATGAAGCATAGCTATAAAATTACACTTATTGCAGATAAATTTGAACTCTTCAATAATCTTGGCAACCGTTCACGTTTTGTTATAGCCATTGCCAAAGATAAAATGGCACTTACCTCCGTTGATTTGAACGTGCAGGATATGCGTTTTACAGGTGATGTATCTATCGACCAATCCGCGAATATTCCCTATATTGATGCCGATTTTTACTTGTCGGAATTTGATGCCAGCAACATGGTGGCAGGGGAAATACGACAATATCCGGTGCCACGTGATAATGTGCTAAGCATATGGGATGATACGCCGCTAAATCTGGATTTCCTCAAAGGCTATAGTGGTAAGTTTTTGATTCGTCTGGATCGCATTACGCATCCATCCTTTACCATTAAGGATGTCGCTATTGATGCAGTCAATAACGAAAGTGCATGGACGATTAATCGTTTTGACGGCAATATCTGGAATGGCCGGACTAATATTAAGGGAGTGCTGGATGTCTCATCCATCGCTACAACAAAACTGGAATTTCGCTTCAAGAATATTCGCTTGCATGAATTTCTCTCTTCAACAGTTGGGCTGAAATCTATTCGCGGTAGCATCAATATGAATGGCCGTATAGATACGGGTGGCGTGTCGATGAATAGTTTGATTGATAACTTATCTGCCAATATCGTGTTGGTGGGAAATAATATCGTGGTTCAGGGCTTTGATATGGCCGGATTGATTCAGGCTCTACCAAGTGTTCGCAGCAATAGCGAAGTCGCAAATATGGTGCGAGTTGCATTAATTGGCGGACAAACCACATTCCGTACCGTGGAAGGAGCGTTCCATATTATTGATGGTCAGATGAAAACACATGGTATGACATTGCGTTCCCGCCATGCCATTGGTGCCATGAAAGGAGTGTCGAATCTTTTGACATGGACGATGAATCACGCCATTAAATTTCGCCTTCCCACCATTGCCATGTCAGGGTTTCCGGAAATTACCTTGTATTTCCGCCAATCCATGGATAACCCGTTGATTCAGGTGGATACACGCGCACTGGAGTCGTTTATGGCGCAACGTCGGCTCAATCGCTAGCAGGTTTTGTTGTCCTGAATCGTATCATTCTTGTGATGCGTCTGATAATTAGTAAGCAGCTACTCAAGATTTAGTAGAAAATAAAGGGATTGCTCGCATAGTGTGTTATCACGTGAATTGAGCAGATTGAAATGGAGCGTAACCAATGAAATTAATTACCGCGACGGCAGAAGCAAAGTTGGTAGAATACCTGACAACCCATAAACAAAGCTTACATGGTGGGGTAGTGCTTCATTTCCGATTTGACCAGTTACTTGAGCATTACCGCAGTGATTACCAGCTTAAAATAGCCACGAATTTACTGACAGATTTATTTCGTCAGCATGAAGGAGCGATTTATTTTCTGATGGATGGTAGCATAATGATTGTGGCACATGACCTGCCAACCCCCTTGCTGGATAAAGCCGTGTTTCAACTGCGCTATCTGTTTATGGATGACCCATTGGCATACACAGCGGATGGACAAGAGAATCTTGATTTTTGTCAGATATACCCGTTGGAGCAGCAGTATGATGCTATCTTCGAGATTGCACGTAAACGTATGTTGCTTGATCGTGGGAATAATCAACCCCCGCCAAAGCAAACGCCTGCTAAATCTGCTGATCCACAACAAAAATATTTTAGTGCATCCAGTGTGCAAGGCTTAGAGCAAGCCATTGAAAATACAGACTTACTGCCAGCTATTCGCCGTCAGCCTGTATGTGCAACCATTCCAAACATGTCGGTAAAGCGTGTGTTTGATGAACTTTACCTGAATATTGCTCATCTGCGACGTTTACTCAACACAGATGTTGATCTGCTCAGTAATCGCTGGCTGTTTAAATATCTTACATTGACGATGGATGAACGCATGCTGGCACTGATACAGGAGCATTCCAAAAATTATTTAAGTGGTGCGATTAGCCTGAATCTGAATGTGCGTACCTTAATGTCTGAACATTTTGCCGTCTTTAATGCAGCACTGAAACCATCAGCTCGTGTCTCGGTTGTCATTGAAATTCAGGCATCGGATGTGTTCGAGGATATGAACGCATTTATTTCTGCTCGTGATTCTGTACAAAAGCTGGGGTATCGTGTGTGTCTGGATGGGTTAAATAATAAGAGTTTTTCCATGATTGATCGGGATGTATTGGGTGTTGATCTGGTCAAGTTGCAGTGGAATGCTAATGTGAAAAGTGATGTCTATAATCAGGAAAACCTGATTGTGGCGAATGCAGTTCAACGTTGCGGAGCGAATCGGATTGTGCTAACACGATGTGATAACCGTCAGGCGGTGGAATATGGTCAGGCTTTGGGTATCTCGTTGTTTCAGGGACGACATCTGGACGAATTGATTGATCCATCAATGAAATCAACCAATTAAAGGCCATGCGTGATAGTATTTAATGACCCACTCGTCTACTACCTCAGCGGTACCATTATCATGTTTATGTTGGGTATAGCTGCGGGTAACTACGCAACGTCATTAGTGTATCGCTTGCCTAAAGGGCTGATTATTGCAAATGACCCACCATATTGTGAGTGTAGCCGCCGTGTTTACCTGAAAAAGCGTGATTTATTTCCGTTATTTTCATGGTTGCTTGCCAGAGGAAAATGCCGATATTGCGATATTAAGATTCCAGCGACTTATGCAATGATTGAGTTTTTATGCGGGTTTCTGTTTGTCTCTAACTGGATGATTTATGGGTTCGGTGAAGATTTGGTGTTAGTGTTAGCCATCAATGTCATCCTGATTACGATTGCCTCTATCTATTACCTTGAGCAACGCCTAATGCCCATATTGTTAGTAGCAATGTGTGGACTCGGAGGTATTTACCGTACATTACTGGACGGTGATATTTTTGGCTTCGTTAAAGGTGGCTATCTGGGAATGATGATTGGTCTGGCGCTATGGGGATTACAAATGGCTGGACAGCGCAGCAAAACGCCGCTGCCAGCCTATGTTCTGATGATGGCTGTTGGTGGCTTATGTGTAGGGCAGGACATGTTATTGCCGTTCTTTATCGTGGCTTTTATTATTGCAACACTTAGCTACACGCTGAAATGTGTATCACAGAACTTCATTCATGCCGCGTGGGTGATTGGTGTAGCCGGATCGGTTATTCTTGCTTTCTCACACGTGCAATAACGGCCTGTTATATTTTTGGTAACGTCTTTGCTTGTGCTTGACCCGTCTGGCAGTTCCTACTACATAAGATGGTATGAAACAGACGATTACAACAGATGTCATTATCATAGGTGCGGGGCCTGTGGGGCTATTCGCCGTATTCGAGTTGGGCTTGCTTGGATTAAAGGCTCATATCGTGGATATTTTAGACAAACCCGGTGGCCAATGCGCTGAATTATATCCCGAAAAACCTATTTACGATATTCCGGCTTATCCGGTTATTTCAGGGCAAGAATTGACAGATCGGTTGCTTGAACAGATTGCGCCGTTTGAACCAGTAATGCATTTTCATCAAATGGTGAAAAGCTACACACGTAACGCGGAAGGGCTATGGTGCATTGAAACGGATGAAGGGCAGGTGATTCGCGCGCCAGTCATGGTGATTGCCGCTGGTGGAGGAAGCTTTATGCCCAAAAAGCCGCCTATTGCAGGTATTGAAGCCTATGAAGGTACCTCTGTATTTTATGCTGTGCGTAAAATGGAACCATTTCGTGGTCGTGACATTATTGTGGCTGGTGGTGGGGATTCTGCGCTGGACTGGGCACTTAACTTGCAGCCACTCGCACGCAGCCTGACGCTGATTCATCGCCGTGATAGTTTTCGCGCTGCCCCTGATTCAGTAGAAAAAATGAAGGCGCTAGCCTCTTCAGGTAAATTGTCTTTGCTGTTTGGACAAATCACTTCGCTGCATGGTGCAGATGGTGCTTTGCAGGAAGTGACCTATAAAGATACGCAAAAGCAAGAGCATCGTATTAGCTGTAATACGTTATTGCCGTTCTTTGGCCTGACGATGAAGCTAGGTGCTATTGCTGATTTTGGGCTTGACCTGCATGAAGAATCACTGGTGAAAGTCAATACAGAAAACTTTGAAACTAGCCAGCCTGGCATATTTGCTATTGGCGATATAAACTGGTACCCAGGTAAATTAAAGCTGATCTTGTCTGGTTTTCATGAAGCAGCGCTTATGTCGCAAGCGGCTTTTAGAATTTGTCGACCGGATCAAAAACTGCGCTTTCAATATACTACCTCATCGAGTGAATTACAGCAAAAACTGGGAGTTGCCTAAATGAATCCGGTACGTGTACATGTCACTGACCATCATGGCTTGAGTCATGAGTTGGAAGGGTTGGAAGGCTGGCGACTCATGGAAGTCATACGTGATTATGGTTTGCCAGTGAAAGCTGAATGTGGCGGTGCCTGTTCCTGCGCTACCTGTCATGTGTATGTAGATGAGGCATGGGAAAATGCGATTGTTCCACCTCTGGAAGAAGAAATGGCCATGCTTGACGAAGCATTTAATGTGGAAGAAAACTCCCGTCTATCATGTCAAATTATTTTGCAGACAGCACATGATGGTTTAAAGGTGACGCTTGCAGAAGGCACGCAGCCATGAGTAATACAGATAAGTTGCGTCAAACTCATATATTGGAGCATGGGCAACAATGCCTGCAACATTCCATTGACGGGCTGGAAGCCATGAAAGCTGCACTGGATGCGCGTTTTGTTCAGGCAGCAGAATATGTGCTGAACATGAAAGGGCGCCTGATTATAACGGGTATGGGAAAGAGTGGACATATTGCCCGCAAAATTGCTGCTACGTTTGCATCGACTGGTACACCAGCGCATTTTGTCCATCCGGCAGAAGCCAGTCATGGGGATATGGGTATGATTGCACCGGATGATGTGATTATTATGCTGTCCAACTCTGGTGAAACGGCTGAATTACAGGAAATGATTGCGTATGCTAAGCGCTTTGCTATCCCATTGATTGCTTTGGTGCGGCGTGAGAAATCCCTGTTAGTGACCGTTGCAGATGTGCCAGTGATTCTGCCAGAATTGCCCGAAGCTTCGGCAACGGGTGCGCCTACCACTTCCACCAGTATGATGCTGGCGTACGGGGATGCGCTGGCAATGGCCGTGCTGGAACAACGCGGTTTTACGCAGGAAGATTTTGGTACGTTTCATCCTGGTGGCAAGTTAGGAAAAGCGTTTCTGCGAGCAAGCGAGTTGATGCATGATGGTGACGGCCTCCCGATTGTTGGCCTGGATGATCCTATGCAGGATGTGTTGCTAGTAATTACTCAAAAAGCTCTCGGGTGTGCGATAGTTGTGAATGAAAATGGCGCATTGGCGGGCATCATCACAGATGGTGATTTGCGCCGGCACATAGGCAATGACTTACTGACACTAAATGCACAGCATGTGATGACTGCTAACCCTATTACGGTAATGCCTACTACCTTGGCAGCTGAAGTGCTGCATATACTCAATAGTCGCCACATCACCAGTCTGGTTGTGGCTGAGAATAACCAGCCAAAAGGGTTGATTCATATACATGACTGCTTACGGGCAGGCGTGGTATAGGTCGTAGCCTTATGCAGAAAACACCTGCTTCCCGAAACCGTTTCTTCAAAACATATACGCATTTTGTGCATCTTAGCAAGTTTACGCTAAGTATCATGATTATTGTGCTGCTGGTCTTTATGGTGGTGATACCGCTGCTGCGTGATGAGCAAGACGGTGTGCGTGTGGCGTTTGAATCTGTAGACAGTGAAGAAGACCTCTCACCTGTTATGGTAAGCCCGCGCTTTCAGGGAGTAGACGATCATAACCAACCCTACCTTGTGACAGCAGACACTGCGCGCCAGATTGATGAGAAAACGATCATACTTGATAATGTGAAAGCAGATATCTCTACTAAAAATAAGAGCTGGCTATTTTTGCAGGCACAGCAGGGTACAATGAAAATGATGGAAGAATTTCTATTTTTGCAGGGTGATGTGCAGATTTATCATAATGCTGGTCACGAAATGCATACGGAACAGATACGTGTCAATCTCAATAATTTAAACACATTTGGGGAAACGCCGGTGCAAATACAAGGAACGTTTGGCCATGTGAAAGCGGATAGCTTCACCTTGCTCGATAAAGGAAATCGGATGCTTTTCAACAATAATGTGTATATGCTGTTGCTCCCATGATTCTTATTCGATGTATTGTTCTATTCTGTTGTTTATGTATTGCTTCGCTTAGCACAAAAGCAGTGCCATTGCAGTCAGATTCACCTATCTCCATTGATGCAGATATGCTGGAAGTGTTGCAACAGGAAAGCAAAGCTATTTTTCGCGGGAATGTCGTTGCGAAACAAGCAGACATGACGCTTAAATCACAAAAAATGACGGTCTATTACGACCAGCAATCAGAGAAATCTTCTCAATCAGCATTGGGTGCATTAAGCCGTATTGATGTTGAGGGGAAGGTGCAACTCGTCACACCTGAAGAATCTGCCACCGCGCAAAGCGGACGCTACGATGCAGTGAAAGACAAGGTATTTTTGTTTGGCAGTGTGTTGCTTAGACGTGGCAATAATGTGCTGAACGGGTCACGGCTTGTGTATGATATGACCACCGGCAAAAGCCTGCTCTCCAGCGCTACGGCAAATGGTGGCGAAGCACCTGCCTCGTCAGGAGCCAATCGGGTGCGTGGTATCTTTGTGCCGGACAAGCAAAAGTAAGGTTGATGGCATGATTTCACAGATTCTTACAATGCCAAATAATATACCGACAGATACCGGACTGGTTTGCGATCATTTAGGTAAACGCTATGCGAAACGTCCTGTTGTTCGGGAAGTGTCTTTGCATGTGCAGCGTGGTGAGGCAGTAGGGTTACTAGGGCCTAACGGTGCTGGGAAAACAACGTGCTTTTATATTATCACTGGTTTAGTCAAGCCGGATTATGGACGTATTCTGATTGATGGCAAAGACGTAACACCTTTGCCCATGTATCGTCGTTCACGGTTGGGCATTGGCTACCTTCCTCAGGAAAGCTCCATTTTTCGGGGATTGAGTGTTGAAGATAACATTATGGCACTGCTGCAAGTTAATGAACCGCGCCGTGACCGACGTCGCATTCTACTGGATGAATTACTCGCAGAATTTTCCGTAGAGCATTTGCGCCATGCGCCAAGTAACCAGTTATCGGGCGGTGAACGTCGGCGTGTGGAAATTGCACGTGCATTAGCATGTAAGCCATCATTCATTTTACTGGACGAACCATTGGCCGGTATTGACCCTATTGCGGTTGCGGATATTCGCCAGATCGTATCACACCTGAAAGACCGTGGCATTGGTGTGTTGATTACGGATCATAATGTGCGTGAAACCCTTGATATTATTGATCGTGCATATATTATTCATGATGGGGTGGTGTTAACCGAAGGCACGCCACAAGATATTGTAGCAAACAAAGACGTAAGGCGCGTCTATTTGGGAGAGAGTTTTAATCTTTGATTAGCCTTTATCCGCTATTCCTATAATGCATGGTAGCACACACTGCATTGGAATTACGGCAAGGGCATAGTCTGGTGATGACCCAGCAATTGCTGCAGTCTATCCATTTTTTGCAGCTATCTACTCAGGAATTGCACGAAATCATCCATCAGGAAATAGAGAAAAATCCTCTGCTTGTCAGACCTGACGATATGGTTGATGATAGCTATCAGGCTACACCACTAAATAGCCATGAAAAAGCATTGAAAGAGCTGGATATGGATCATCAGGCCATGTGGGGTGATGAGTCATCGTTTAGTGGAGATGGCAAAAGTTCAACAGATGTGATTGAACAGCGTGAAAGTGATTCCGAGACGTTACATAGTATGTTGCTCTCGCAGGTACGATTACTCACAGCAAACGATGCAGAGCAGAGCATGGCATACTGGATGGTGGATCAGGTGGATGCGAATGGGTATCTTCCACCTGATCTGGAAAAGCACATAGCCAATGATGAGCGCCGGGCTGTGTTTGACAAGGTGCTATGTTACCTACAGCAATGTGACCCTGCCGGAGTGGGTGCGCGTAACTTGCAGGAATGTTTGACATTACAGCTGATAGATAAAGGCATATATGATAAAGACGTCAAACGCTTGCTTGAGCATCTGGATGCGTTAGCTAGTGGTGATATACGCCGTGTTTGCCGTTTATGTAATATGACTCCGGATCAGGTGCGCGATAAGCTGGCATTGATACGACAGTGCAACCCAAAGCCGGGCAGCCAGTATCAACCGCATGTCACACGCACATTGATTGCTGACATTCAGGTAACGCAACAGGACGGCAAATGGGACGTAGAGCTAAACCCTGATACGCTACCCACCGCACTGGTGAATACCGACTACCTCGCTTACCTAAAACAGGCCATACGTGACAAAGATGAATTAAAGATGCTAAGCGAACATACGCATAATGCCAGTTGGTTGCAGCGCTCACTGCATCAGCGTAACGTGACACTGCTGAAAGTCGCTCAGGCAATCATAGAGCAACAACAGGATTTCTTTGAGTTTGGTGTAGATTACCTTAAGCCCATGACATTAAAAGATATTTCACTGATTGCAGATTGTCACGAAAGCACAGTGAGTCGTATCAGCACCAGCAAGTATCTCTCTTCCCTTCGTGGCACCTATGAACTGAAATATTTTTTTACCTCATCGCTGCACAACATGAATGGTGGCGAAAACTATTCCAACCGAAGTGTTATGCACCGAATCAAGGAGATGATTGATACAGAAAGTCCTACCCGTATCCTGTCTGATGAAACGATAGCCCGCGCACTAAAAGCACAAGGAATTGACGTTGCACGCCGCACAGTGGTGAAATATCGTAAGCAGCTTAATCTTGGTTCATCTGTAGAGCGCAGACGTATAAAAACAATGTCTTTCATGTGAGAAAACTGCCATGATACGCACCACATTATTTTATGAAATTGACAGGAACTAAAAACGTATGGAATTAATTGAACAATCACAAGATGATAACGCGACCTCAACAGTACAAAGCGTGACAGATCAGATATATCATACTCTGTCTATGCTTGAACAGCTCTCGGTCAGACTGGAAGCGCGTTGCTATCACATGGATAATCAGCAACATACTGGTGCAGCGAACTTTAGAACAGGCCATATGCAAAAGCCAGACTATCGTGCGATTGCACCATTGCTGGAAGATGACAGTGTGAATGATATTCTCGTTAATGGCGCACATCAGGTATATGTAGAACGCAAGGGTATGCTGGAATTGACCGATATACAATTTGAATCGGAAGATGAATTAATTGATATGGCTACCGAGATTGCCCAATATTGCGGAAGAGTGTTAGACAGTAAAAATACCCTCGTCGATGCACGGTTGCCAGATGGCTCACGGGTGAATATCGTGACTCCTCCTGTAGCGATTGACGGCATGAGTCTGTCTATTCGGAAGTTTGGAGGCGGTGATAAGAACTTATCATCCATGGTGTCTACCGGTTCTATGAGTAAAGAAATGGCAGAGTTTCTACGTTGCGCTGCGAAAGCACAGGTGAATATGGTGATTTCCGGCGGGACAGGTTCAGGTAAGACCACTCTACTGAATGCCATATGTAAACATATTCCGGAAAATGAGCGTGTGGTGACGATTGAAGATTCCGCTGAGCTGCAACTGCCTATTCCGCATGTGGTCAGACTAGAGTCTATTTCCCATGAAGCCAATGGCGGGAAGATTATTAGTATTCGTGACTTAGTGAAAAATGCCCTACGGATGCGGCCAAACCGTATTATTGTTGGAGAGGTGCGGGGTGCGGAAGCATTTGACATGATTCAGGCCATGAATACCGGGCATGATGGGTCTTTAACCACCATTCACGCTAATACACCACGTGATGGGGTTGCGCGTATTGAAAACATGATTGGTATGGCAAGTCTTGGGTTGCCAACGCAGGCGATACGCAAACAGATTTCATCAGCGGTACATTTCATTGTGCAGGCGGAGCGTAATGCAGAGGGTAAGCGTTATATCAACAAGATTTCAGAAGTCGTTGGTATGGAAGGTGATATTATCACGATGCAGGATATCTTCCTCTATAGTGAACAGCCGCAACGTGGCTCGCAATCCAATCATAGCTGGTCTGGTGTGTTTCCAAGACATGCGGGATTAAACAAAATGCTGCGTGATGCAGGTATCTTAAAAATGGGAGTATAGACACAATGTCAAGCGAGCAAATGGGAATGCTGTTTCAGCATATTCAACGATTGGAGAAAGAAATACATCAGCTGAAACAAGAGCAGGATTATAGGTTTTCTTCACTGCAAGAACCATCACATGATGCCTATCAGCATGACATTGCTGACTCATTTGTCTCGCCTGAACATGAAGAACTTACCCGTGATCTGGTGCATGAAATTGATGATATGGGTATTATTCAGCCATTGCTGGAAGATGATAGCATTAATGATATTCTGATTAACGGTACGGATTCTGTTTATGTGGAACGTTACGGGCATTTGGAGCTGACAAATATTGTCTACCCGGAAGATTCACAGATTATGGAACTGGCTCAACGTATTGTTAAAGCAGTAGGGCGTCATCTGAACCCTGCGCGGCCACTTGTCGATGCACGCTTGCTGGATGGTTCACGGGTGAATATTATTGCTCCTCCTCTGGCAGTAGATGGCACATCCATTTCCATCAGAAAATTCTCGAAACGTTTAATCACGTTAGACACTATGTCAGAGCAGGGCAATATTTCCCCACAGCTGGCAGAGTTTTTTAAGATTATCGGTAAATGCCGAATGAATGTGATTATCTCGGGCGGGACAGGGTCTGGTAAAACCACATTGCTTAATGCAGTATCTAACTACATTGAAGATGATGAGCGCGTTGTGACCATTGAAGATGCTGCTGAATTAAAGCTGCAACAGCCCCATATTGTGCGGCTGGAAACCAAGCCAGTGACGTTTGAAAGTGGACGGCGCGAAGAAGAGGTGGGTATCCGTGACCTAGTGAAGAATGCCCTGCGTATGCGTCCTGACCGTATTATTGTCGGTGAGTGTCGTGGATCAGAAGCGTTTGATATGATGCAGGCCATGAATACGGGGCATGAAGGCTCGCTAACTACGATTCACGCCAACCATCCGCGTGACTGTTTAGCGCGGCTAGAAAATATGATGGGTATGGCAAATTTAGGGTTACCAATGCGCTCTATCCGACAGCAAATTTCTTCCGCTATTAATATTATCATTCAGGTTAGCCGTATGCGTGATGGGCATCGCCGTATCACGTACGTATCTGAGATTGTAGGAATGGAAGGGGAAACGGTGACGATGCAGGATCTCTTTAACTTTGTAACCAAAGGAGAGGGCAAAGACGGTAAGTTGGAAGGAGAGTTTAAATGGAGTGGCATCATGCCGCGCTTTGTACGTCGCGCCGCTTACTATGATGAGCTGGATCATTTAGCACAGTGTTTGAATATCAGAATCCCTAAGTTTTAACATACACATAAAATTATTCCTTATTTTAATAAAAATTAACTATGTTGTGGTATGTTTAAGATATGAATAAGGATATATCCATAAATAAAGGGTTTTCACTCATTGAATTATCCATCGTTTTAGTCATATTGGGCCTGTTGACAGGTGGCATATTGGCTGGGAAGAACTTGATACGAGCAGCTGAGCTTCGTGCGATCAGTACGGAGTCAGACGCGTTTGTAACGGCAGTCAATGCCTTTAAACTGAAATATCTTCAATATCCCGGTGATATGGACGATGCTACACGGTTTTGGGGCGCAAGAGCGTCATGCCCAGGTAATTACTGGATTGGTGCCGCGCCAGCTTATGAAAGAGCCACATGTGATGGTAACGGGGATGGTCAGATTGGAATGAATACTATTCCTACTTACTATGAAGCATTACTTGTATGGCAGCATTTGTCTAATGCCGAACTGATTAAAGGAAACTATATTGGATTAGCGGCAGATAATAACCCACGGTTCCGCCATGATCCGGGTGTGAACTGCCCTGAGTCAAAAGCAGTTAATGTTGGGTGTTGGGGAATGTTCTGGATACCTGAAAGTGGAGTCTATGCCAGCCCGTGGTTTGCCGCCGAGAACTTCTTTCCCGATAAAGATCGTAACGTCTTAATGCTTGGTGGAACAGGTGTATCGTATATGGCAACTGAAGAAGTTATCTCGCCTATTGAAATGTGGCAGGTTGATAAGAAGCTGGATGATAGCTATCCTGATACGGGTAATTTGCGTAGCCTAGCGTCACTCAGTGGAAACACACCGTGTCATGATGTGGTAGCCGGACGACTGCAATACCGTTTAGATACGGAAACACATGAATGTCAGATTGTGATGTATCTGGATTGATTCAGGCTTAAGAGTAATCTTTAAAAACGGTAACCAATACCAGCACCAATCACCCATGGGTCAAGATCAACATCTGCTGTAACAGTGTCATTCACGGTTGCATCTATGTTATGAAACATCTTTTTAACGTCTGCGTTCAACACCCAATGGTCGTCAATGGCTATATCCATGCCTGCTTGCAATGCGTAAATAATGCCGTCATCATAATCAACATCATTAATACCAGCGCCATAATCACCTTCATTGTACCATACCATGTACCCTAGTCCGGCACCAACGTATGGACGATATTGCCCAAAAGGATTAAAGTGGTACTGCGCTGTAGCGGTTGGCGGCAATGCCCAGACATCTCCTAAATCCAAATCACCGAGCGTCGTGTTTTTTGCAGAAACATCATGACGGCTGGTGGCGGCAATCAGTTCTACGGCAATATAATCTGTAAAGAAGTAACTCAAATCCACTTCAGGAGTAATACGATAATCTGCATGAACCTCGCCTCCAATGCTGGTTGAGCTGTCTTCATCCGGAGCGACATCAATCAGTCTGCCACGAAGCATAAAACGTTCCTGAGCATCCCAGCTCTTATCCTTCACGCTTTCGACAGCATGTGCAGCCGTTGAGTTACACAGTGCCACCGCGATGAATAACATAGATAATGCAGAAAACGACTTGATGAACATAGTAACCTCTCTCTAGCCAGTCAAGATGACTGGTAAATTCAGAGAAACTATATCGCTTTTTAGTTAATAAAAACATAACTGTGCATAGACTGCCTTCTTACGTATAGGTTGCCACTAAATACCCCAGCATGATGATCCCATAATGTATTAATGACCGTACATTGTCTTTCTGGCAAACACGGAGCTGAGCAGCAATATCTTATAACAAAACTAAATTGAACATTGGCATCCTAATAGTTTTAGGATACAGATACCCCTTATCAACTAGGTATGTACTGGCATTGACAGTTTACTACGTTGCGAATAGAACATTATCTGCTATTGCTTGTGTGTGTGCAGTATAAAAACGTTAATGAGTAACGGTCAACATGCACTATATTAGGGTCAATTACTGATACACTTACATTTACATGCCATTCTGTTTACTTAAATCCTCCTGTCTTTTTTTGCTGCTAACATTATCGTCGCTGTTGATGCAGTCTGGCTGTGATTATGCCCCTACTATACCCGCAATTGAAGAATTGGTGCCGTTTAAGGCATCAGGAAAAGATGATCTCTCACAAGCCGTGATCTATGAGAAAGAAGGGCAGATAGACCAGGCGAAGCAGTCTTATCGTCAGGCGATGCAGGGCGCATCCACGCAAGTACAGGCGGAATCTGCCAGACGATATGCACTGATATTATTGCAAGAACAGGGCGGATATACAGATGATGTGCTAAATTTGCTAAGTAAAGCAGCGTCGCAAAAAGATCCGCAAGCGACATTGTTGCTGGCAAACTATCATGTTATGCTCAATGACACCTATGAAGCAGCGATTATTCTGGAGCCAATCGCACAAACATATCCGCCTGCAACAGACTTACTGGCAACGCTATATCACCGTCATGGCCGTGATAGTTTAGCCATGTTTGAACGTGCCATAGCAGGGTATCGTGGCTGGATTGAGGAAGGAAAGGCGCAAGCGCACCTGCCACTGGCAGAGCTTTACGGGAATCCACAATGGCCTGTCTATGATGCGCCTAAAGCCGTTGAGCATTACCAGCAGGCAATCACCTATGATGACAGTCATAAAGCATACGGAACATTGGCCGATATGTATTATGAAGGGCAGGGCATTGCCCCTGATTCCGCTAAAGCGGTCGAATATTATACAGTCATTGCCAAAGCTGGAGATACACACGCAATTTTACGGTTAATTGAAGCTTATGCACCTACAGGTTGGCACGAACCAAGTGAGCAGGATTATGCTTATTGGTGGGAAGTGCTGGCTGATACCGGAGAGGCAACCGCCATGCGCCAAACAGGGTTGCATTATCTGCGTGGCACAGGTGTCAAAAAGAATCGTGCTAAAGCAAAAAAATGGCTGTCTCGCGCCATCAAAGAAGACCAGACACTCACCTATCCGCTGATTAGGCAGTTATACATGAGTGATTCTGTCTATGAACAAATATTATCTGCGCATTATGCTAGTGCCGCGATGAAACAAGGGGATGTTCGTGCAAGAACGTTCTTTTTGATGGAGTATGTACCGTCTATTCGTAACGCTTCCATGATGAAGCAAGCCTTGCGTACCCTTCAGGTTGACCCTACATTGCAGACACCAGAATTATCGTACACATTGGCAAAACGCTATATGGCGCTTGATATGCGGCAAGAGGGTCTGGACTGGCTTAAACAAAGTGCGTCTGAGGGTAATATCGACGCTATGCAGTTGCTGGCCACGTACTACCGTAAAGGGCAGTATGTTGTGAAGGATGCTAACACTGCGCTGCGTTGGTATTTGAAAGCAGCTAGTGAGGGTGATAGCGAAGCACAATATCAGGTAGGGCTGGCTTATACGCATGGGCTAGGTGTGGGAAAGAATCAGGAAAAAGCACGTTACTGGCTCAATAAAGCTGATGGCAACGGGCAGGACGAAGCGTATAAAGCATTGCTTGAATTGGAATCAGATTATAGCAGCCCTAATACGGATACCCCTTAAATCTACATAATATCAGCAAACCCTTTGCGCGTAACCTGAAACCATCCATACCCGACAAACAGGATGCACAGGCTTAGAGCCAGATAAGCACCAAGCATCATAAAGTCTGGTGCTAGCCCTCCAATGGCAATAGCACGCATTTGCTGAATGATGGGCGTGAGCGGGTTAGCAAACATGAGTGGTCGGAAGGCTTCGGGGAGCGCTTCAATAGGGTAGAAAATAGGACTTAAAAATAGCAGCATGGTAGATACCAGACCAGTGAGCTGGCCAATATCACGTAAATAAACTCCAAGCGCAGCGAGCAAGTAGCTGATACCAAGCAATAATGGCAGAAAAGGCAATATGACAATTGGTAAATAGAGTATGGTGAGCGGAAGTGTATGATTTGCTAGTAGCAGCCCACCTGCCAGCACCATCACGCCCATAGCGAAATGGAATAGGGCCGAACCAACCACCATTGCTGGTAAAATCTCTAACGGGAACACGACTTTTTTAACGTAACTACTATGGTGCAAAATAATGGTGGGTGCGCGTGTCAGGCAGTCGGATAGTAATGTATGAATAACCAACCCGCAAAAGAGTGTTAGCGTAAAGTTGGCATCCATATCGCTTGAGGCCGCATCACCAAAACGTGCGTTAAAGACAACACCAAACATGAAGCTATAGACCGCCAGCATCAGCAACGGCGTGATGAACGACCATACCAGCCCAAGTGCTGATCCTCGGTAACGCGAGGTAATATCGCGTTGTATCATTTGCAGCAGCAGACTGCGATGTTGTTGCATTTGCTTAATGAAGCTCAAAGGTGAGGCAGAGTCTCGTTTCATGCAACCTCGGATGCTAATATGCGTTTATTCTTCACTCTTTCACGCCATGCAATAAACACCGCGCTTCCTACAATGACAGTACTGCCAAGCACAGTATTCAGTCCAAGTGGTTCAGAAAGAATTACCCACGCGATGGCAGCAGTAAACACTAGTCGTGTAAATTCAAAAGGCGCCAGCACCACAATCATTTCATGACGCAATGCTTGCGCGAGTGCGTATTGTGCAATGGTAGAGAAAATAGCAATCATAACCAGATAGATCATGCTCTCTGTACTGATGGATTCCCACACGCTGAGTGCTGGAGGAAACGACAGCAGACTCATGATGAGTGCCATGTAAAAAACAATGCGCCAGCTTGGTTCTGTGGTGGTGAGTGTTTTCACCAAAATTCCAGCAATAGCCATGCCAGCGGTGGAACCAAGCACCATTAATGCATACATGTTCCACGCATCATCAGCGGTGGGGTTGGCGATAATCAATACTCCGCCAAAGCCTATTGCCAATGCTCCCACACGCATCCAGCCAATACGCTCTTTGAGAAAGATAACGGCAAACAGCGTGCTGAATAATGGGGCAGTGAAACTGAGTGCCGTGGCGCTGTTGACGGGTAGGCTCATAAGTCCGATAAACCATGTCTCCATCGCAATCAGGCCAATAAAGGAGCGTAAAAAATGACGCACCGGGCGCGTGGTCTTTAGCTGCGATACACCATGGCGCAACACAAATGGCAGCAACAGGAAAAAGCTGATAACGTTACGACAAAATACCATTTGTAATGGGTCGATGATGCCCGCCATAGAACGTATGGTTACATTCATCGCTGAAAAGGACAGCATAGCCGTGATATAAAAGGCAATGCCATAAAAGCGTTGGGGCAGGTGGGGCATGATAGCTGGTATGTGAGGATATGCCGTAAAATGCAAGAAAAATGCAGGAAAACGGTAAGGATATTCTCCGTTATTCTCTTTTTTATTCGTGCTTATGCTTCTTTACGCTACAGTGCATGGTATGATACGCATCCTTATTCTTAAATTATGGCCAGTGCTTGTGCCACTCACGCTTTACTACGCATGGAAAAAATACATTAACTACCGTCTGAAACAGGGGGAAGAAGTGTCGCTACATGTCCAGCGCAAAGCATGGTTATTTACCTGCATTTGCACGCTGGCCACCTTAATTATATGTTTTATCGCATGGGGGCTGATGCAGCCAATAGAGGAAACATCAGGACGCTACGTGCCTGCCCACATCAAAGATGGTCAGATTGTACCAGCGCATGTGGTGAAGGAGTAAACGCAGTTTTTACAACTGCCCCAGTGTTTTGATCTTCACTCGTGGATGTATCTCGTTTTGGGACATGACGATAATGCCGGAGCGGAACCGTTCCATGATGGAACGCACATAAGGGCGGATAACGCTGCTGGTGAGTAGCACGGGTGTGTCACCGCCACTCATCATGTGCTGTTCATATTTGTTGCCAATGCCTGTCACAAATTCCTGTATGCGGCTGGGTGCCATATTCAGCATTTTGTCCTCGCCTTTGCCTGAAATGGACTCGACAAAAATTTGTTCCCAGTGCGGTGACAGTGACAAGACCGGAATCACACCTTCATGGTTGGTGACACTAAAGCAGATTTGCCGCGCCAGCCTGTGACGTACATGTTCTGTGATGATGGTCGGATTTTGCGTATGATGCGAGGCATCGGCAATGGCTTCCATGATAGTGGGTAAGTCACGTATTGACACTAACTCAGCCAGAAGGAGCTGCAATACACGCTGTACACCGCTTACACTGATTTGTGAAGGAATCGTCTCGGCAATCAGTTTCTGCTGATCGCGCCCCAGATCATCCAACAATTTCTGCGTTTCCGCGTAAGAGAGCAGCTCTGACAGATGTTGCTTAATCACTTCGGTTAAATGTGTGGTGATGACTGTGGGCGGGTCAACGACGGTCAGATTGCGAAATAATGCTTCTTCACGGTGTTGATCGGTAATCCATTTGGCGGGCAGGTTAAAGGTTGGCTCGGTGGTATCTTCGCCGGGTAGGGAGATTTTATTGCCCGCCGGATCCATTACCATCAGCATGTCCGGACGAATCCCGCCATTGGCACTTTCCAGCTCTTTGACTTTAATCACATACTGGTTAGCAGGCAGTTGCATATTATCCTGAATCCGCACCGCTGGCATCACAAACCCTAAGTCACGTGCCACCTGTTTTCGCAATGCTTTGATCTGCTCTGTCAGGCGGTGGCCTTTTTGGTAATTAATCAGCGGCAACAATCCGTAACCTAATTCCAGACGCAAACTATCAATTTGCAAAATATCATTCATTTCATTTTCAGGCGATGCTTCGGCGTCTCCGTCTTTATGAGCGGCACTGACAGGCTGGCCGCTGGCGGTGCGTGGTAGTGATGCACCATCTTTTCCAACAGCCTCACGTACATGCTTTTGAGCACGAAACTGTACGGCTGCCATACCACCCATGATGCAGGCTAGTGCAATGAAGGGAGCAGCGGGCATTCCGGGCATAAAGGCAAGCATTAATGCGAGGAAAGCAGTTAAGCCAAGTGCAGAAGGAAATTCATTCAACTGACCCAGTACGGCTTTTTCCGATGACCCAACCACACCAGCTTTCGTCACTAACATACCCGCAGCGGTTGAGACGATCAGCGCAGGAATCTGGGAAACAAGACCATCACCAATGGTAAGTAAGGTGTAGGTTTGTATTGCATCACTAAAGCTCAGGTCGCGGCTGACGACACCAATAATGACACCACCTAGCAAGTTGATGAAGGTAATCATTAATCCGGCAACCGCATCCCCGCGTACAAATTTGGAGGCACCATCCATAGCACCAAAGAAGGTGCTTTCATCTTCCAGTTCACGGCGGCGTGTTTTGGCTTCGGTTTCATCAATCAGTCCGGCAGATAAATCCGCATCAATGGCCATCTGTTTTCCTGGCATCGCATCCAGACTGAATCGTGCGGAGACTTCAGCAATACGTCCTGAACCTTTGGTGATCACCACAAAGTTGATGATGGTCAGAATACCAAAAATGATTACCCCAATGGCAATTTGCCCACTCATCACAAAATGTCCGAATGCTTCAATCACCTGACCTGCGGCGTCTGTGCCTGTATGGCCTTCACCCAGAATCAGACGTGTGGAGGCAATGTTGAGTGATAGTCGCAGCATGGTGGCAATGAGCAAAATGGTCGGGAACGCACTTAAGCCCAATGGTTTTTCCACAAACAATACGGTCATCAAAATCAGCACAGACAGGGTAATGGAAATACCCAGCAGTAAGTCCAGAAACATGGATGGCACTGGCACCAGCAGCACCATGATGATGCCAACAATGCCCAGTGCAAAGAAAATATCGCTGCGTCCAGTGACTTTATTAAGCAGATTCCGCGCATTCACGCCATTGAAAGCGGGAGAGCCTAACTTAGCTGGAACATTGGTATTACTCATGAATCAGTCGCTCACAATGCCGTGCTTTCATAGGAGCCTACCATTTCAGGTTCTCCGTAAAGACGCAGTTTATTTCGCAATGTGCGAATAGAGATACCGAGTATGTTGGCCGCGTGGGTGCGGTTGCCTAAGCAATGATCCAGTGTTTGCAAAATCAGTTTCTTTTCTACGTGAGCAACAGTTTGTCCGACCAGTGGGATCATATCTTCGTAATTCTCGTCTTCTGCATTATCTTGAATTGCCGCGTGTTGCTCGGATGAAGCAGAAGGAGATAGCATTAAGTCGCTTTCTTCAATCGTTTGATGGTGCGCTATTAATACAGCGCGGTGCAAGGTGTTTTCCAGCTCGCGTACATTACCCGGCCATGGATATTCTAACAATCGTTGCTGTGCTTGTTGGGAAAGCGAGCGTACCTGAACGTGATTCGTGCTGGCATATTTCTCAATAAAATGCTCTGCCAGTAATAATATGTCATCGCGCCGTTCTCGCAAAGGTGCCAAGTCTACCGTAATAACATTCAGGCGGTAATAGAGGTCTTCCCGAAATTTCCCCTGACGGATATGGCTTTGCATATCGCGGTTACTGGTGGCCAGAATCCGAATATCCACTTTGATGGGCTTCGTACCACCAACGCGATCAAATTCGCGTTCCTGTATGGCGCGCAGTAATTTCGCCTGAAGGCGTAAGTCCATCTCGCTGATTTCGTCCAGCAACAATGTTCCGCCATGTGCTTCTTCAAACTTCCCAATGCGGCGATTTAATGCCCCGGTAAACGCACCTTTTTCGTGGCCAAATAATTCGGATTCCAGCAAATTTTCAGGAATAGCGGCGCAATTGACAGAGATAAAGGGCTTGTCGCTTCGGTCACTTTGTTGATGTAAATGACGCGCAATCACTTCTTTTCCCGTACCGGATTCACCGGTAATCAGGACAGAAGCATGGGACGGTGCAACCTGTTCTACCATAGAGATGGTACGCTTCATGGCCTCTGAACGGTATAAAACAGACGAGGAATCCTGCGAGATTGCTTCAAGTACCGCAGCAATCAATGCTTCATCGGGGGGCAGGGGGATGTATTCTTTTGCACCACTACGGATGGCACGTACTGCGGCTTCGCGATCATTTTTAATGCCGCACGCTATGACAGGAATAGACATATGTTCTGCGCGTAATTGGACGATGAATGCTGCAATATCCTGCTGTGCTTCTACCATTAAAAGATCAGCACTATGGCTGCTGCATAGGGTAGCGAGTGCTTGCGTCGTATCAATGCAGTGGGTCACTTTTGCGCCACGATCAGACGCAATGGCCGTGGCGGTACCCAGTTGCCCTTCCAGATGTCCTACAATCATTAAGCGCATAATAATTACTTTTTATCGCCTTTAATAATTTCGGTCATGGTCACGCCCACGCGGTCTTCCACGACCACGACTTCGCCACGTGCCACAAGCCGGGAATTAATATAAATGTCAACGGGTTCGCCCACTTTTTTGTTTAGCTCAATGACTGCCCCGCGTCCAAGCTTGAGCAATTGTTGTACCTGCATACTGCTTTTACCCAGTACCACGGATATTTGTACCGGAATATCCTGTACTGCTTCCAGTGACAGATTTTCATCTGCGCCTTCAAGCAATTCATTTCCAAGTGTATCTGTTTCTGCCATGGGATGTGTTCTCCTGTGAAATCAATAAATGTAAGTTAGAGGGTTTTAGGTGGCTTTACGTTGTTTTAGGCTGGCGCGTATATCATCAAGTGTTTTATGCTTATCTGTATCAGTAACCTGCTTGGTGGGCGGTGGTGATATCTCTGTGCTGTCCTGCGTTTCAGCCTTTTCCGGCTTAGCGGCTATAGAAGATGGAGCGAGCGAAATAGACTCTGAATCCTGCGCCGTAGGCCGTGGTATGACAGAAGCAACAGAAGATGGAGAAACCTGGGGTGTATGCTGTTCTATCCATACCGGATTTGGTGCCGGAAGGTGCCTGTTAATATCCTGCATCATCTTATCCATCAAACGCCCTACCTCGCCAGATTGCCATCGTATGATAATGTCGCCTGATGCAAGTGTATCATCTGCTTTCACCACATATCGCCCTTCATACGAGTGACCAGACAGGGCACTATGTAGCATCTCTTTCACTTTTAATACGGCATCAGGATGCACTCTGACATGAAGGTTAGGCTGGTCGATAATGGCAGGCAGACATTCTGCTATCATCGACTGCAATACGGGGAACGGATCATGTGCCAATGATGCGCCAGCAAGTTTGACGGCCACCGCATACGCCATTTGCACAATGTCCTGCTCATGCGTTTGTAGCAATGCATCAACATTGTCCATTGCGTCCTGTAACTGTGCAGAGAGTGCAGCCATTTGCTGCTGTGCTGCCAAGTCACGTTCATGTTGCAAGGCAACCTGCTCGCTGTGTACTTCGGCTTTTCCAGCTTCCAGCCCTTGTTGGTAAGCCTTTTCGCGTGCTGCTTCCATATCTGCTTCGGTGAAGGTGGCAGCAGGTGGAGGCGGCGGCGTTTCTTCCGCCTCTGCGATAGGTTCCTCTTCCTGATGCACGATGGTTGGCACCATGAAGTCCGTTAATCCACCAAAATCGAACCGTCGTATTTCAAGTGATTGTGCTTGTTCCATATCTAATATACCAACTGATCTTCACCGTTTGATTCTGCAATAATAATATCGCCTTTCATTGCCAGATCTTTGGCAACCGTCACCACATACATTTGCGCTTCATCCACGTCTTTCAGGCGGACAGGCCCCATGGCTTCCATATCTTCCAGCAAAATCTTCGAGGCACGCTCGGACATATTACCAAAGAATAGTTCTTTGAGATTGTCGGAAGCACCTTTAAGTGCCATCGCCAGTTTATCTTTATCCAGATTACGCAGTACGGTTTGAATGCCGGCTGTATCAATTTTCACCAGATCTTCAAACGTAAACATCAAATTGCGGATGCGTTCGGCAGAATCCGGATCTTTCTGTTCCAGATGTCCCATGAACTTGCCCTCGGTATTACGATCAAAGTTATTAAAGATTTCCGCCATTAATTCATAACTGTCACGACGTTGCGTTTTCGAGATGTTGTTCATAAACTCAGTACGCAATGTCTTTTCGATGCCTTCCACTACTTCTTTTTTCACCGCATCCATGGAAAGCATCCGGTTAATCACATCCAACGTCATTTCTTCTGGTAACACGGATAATACGCGCGCTGCATGATCGGAGCGTATTTTAGAGATAATCAGCGCAATGGTTTGGGGGTATTCGTGTTTCAGGAAGGATGCCAGCACTTCCTCATTAACGTTAGCAAGTTTATCCCAGGTGGTACGACCGGCTGGCCCTCGTATTTCATCCATAATGGAATCCACGCGATCCTTGCCGAGTGCTTTGGCCAGCAAGCGTTCTGTTGTATCGTAAGAGCCAACCACGACACCAGCGGCAGACATTTGATCGCTGAATTCATTAAAGAGCCGTTCGACACATTCGCCATCCACACGACCGAGATTTGCCATCGCGTTGGAAAGGTCTTTGATTTCCTCGTCATCCATCATGCCGAAGACTTTACCTGCTCCTTCTTCACTGGCAGACATCATTAAGATAGCTGCTTTTTGCAATCCTGTTAAGGTGCGATAGTCATCTTTGGTAATACGTTTTGCCATAATGCTAGTAGTATCGTAGTTAAGTTAGCGAAGTGTTAAGATGCGGCATTTTTTGCCTAGTGATGTGGGGCAATTATTCATCTACTTCAAAGGCCCATTGACGTATCACATTGAGGCATTCCTCTGGGTGGTTCTCCATCAGCTCGTTGACTTTTCGGTAAAGTGAGGATTTTATGCCACCGTCAATCTTGTCAATACTAATCATCGAGTCATCTTCATCATCCCCGGTCATATCTTCCAACATGCCTCCCATAGCAGGAGCAGACAGAAGACGTTGTAGTTCTTCGTCATCCTCTTCTGCTTCTTCCTGAGACGTGATGGCTTTATTAACCAGCGGTTTGATGATGAGCATGATAACCAGAATGGCAACACTTGCGAGAACAAAGGTCTGGAAGATAGAATTAAAGTCACGCTTCAACCAGTCAAACGGTGATTCTTCAGCCATAGCCATTGGTGTAGCGAATGCCATGTTAATGACCTCTACACTGTCCCCGCGATCCGGATCATACCCGACAGCCGAGCGCACGAGTGTTTCCAGCTGCGCCAGTTCTTCTTCATTGCGAGGAGTATACACTTCTTCTCCTTCCTCACCAGTCACGTAAGTGCCATCCACCAGCACTGCCACGCTCAAACGTTTCACGGTACCGGTTTCTTTGATATGGTTTTTCACAACTTTAGAGATTTCAAAGTTCGTGGTTTCGTCGGTACGTTGCATGTTGCGATTACTGACAACACCTGCTGCTTCAGGGTCTGTGTCGGGTAAGTTATTGGCAACAGACACATTGTCTTTTAAGTCTTTTTCCTGTTCCTGTTCGGTTTCCTCGATGCTTTGCACCGAACGCGCGACTTGTCCTTCCGGATCATAATTTTCTGAGTTCGTCACAATGCGGTCAAAATCTATCTCTGCATTCACTTCGGCACTCACACGTCCCATACCCACAGAGCGTTCCAGTAAGTTAACAATGGTACGTTCCAGCTTATTTTCAAATCCGGTACGAAACTCCTGCGCAGTTGCTGCCAGCACTTCCGGGTCATTGGCATCATCCACGCCGCGTGCCAGTAAGTTACCGTTTTGATCAATGATCGTAATTTTTGATGGTTTTAGTCCGGGAACACTGGTAGCTACCATATGCTTGATAGCCGCAATTTCCTGCTTTTCCAGTCCGCCACTTCCACGCACACGCAGCGCCACAGAGGCTGTCGGGTCGCGTTTGTCACGGGTAAATAATTCGCGTTTTGGGATAACCAGATGCACTCTGGCAGAATCTACCTGACGCAGTGAACTTATTGTTCGTGCTAGCTCACCTTCCAGTGCTCTTAGTTTATTGACGTTCAGTACAAAATTTGATGTACCCAGTGCTTCCCCTTCATCAAACACTTCATAACCAATCATCGTTCCGCTAGATGGCAAACCTTGCCCTGCCAGTTTTACACGCGCCATTTCAACTTTATCACCCGGCACCAAAATTTGCTTGCCTCCCGCTGTCACTTCATAAGGAATATTCATGGCTTCGAGTTCTGTAATCACGTCACCACTATCTTCGAGTGAAATATTGGTATAAAGCGGTGCAAAGGTAGGGGATGAGACGCGAGTAGAAAGAAAGACAAAAAACAACAGCATTAAAATAGAGACGCCCACCATAGCTGCAATTTTAAGTCGGTTCATTTCACCCATAGATTGAACGATTGCATTCATATTAGACTATCCCTTCGCATCAAAGCGCATTATGTGACGTTATCTGATAGCGTTTTTACCCATGAAAACCTTACGAATCTGTTAAAGCATTGTCGTATTGCTGACATACGATGTGTGTAGCGGCGGCAAAAATTGCCTAGTGCTAACGAATGTGACATATTCACACTAAGCATATGGAGGTGTGGCTGCTGAATTATGGGTTCAAATATCGTGGGCGCAGCATAGCAATTACGCAACGCCTGAATGTTTAACCGAGGTAATTTGAATAATGTCCCTTTTTATCTCTGGCAATATGCCTATATTTCGGTCTATGGTAAAAAGTGAAATAACAAGCCTGCGCATGATATTATGAATAAACCGACGAAAGAAACCAAAAATACCCGCTATTGCTCGTTCTGCGGCAAGAGTGAGCATGAAGTACGCAAACTGATTGCAGGCCCTACCGTATTCATCTGCGATGAATGTGTTGAGTTATGCATGGACATCATCCGTACTGCTGACAAAACAATTGTAGAGCATGATGATGGCCGTATTCCTAAGCCATCAGAGATACGTGACTTTCTGGATCAGTATGTGATTGGGCAAGCCGAGGCTAAGCGTGTGCTGTCCGTTGCTGTCTATAACCATTATAAGCGCGTTAGCCTGATTGAAAAAGGTAGTGACGTTGAATTGGCGAAATCCAATATCTTGCTGTTAGGGCCTACAGGGTGTGGTAAGACACTACTTGCACAGACACTGGCACGTATTCTGGACGTACCATTCACCATGGCGGATGCCACCACCCTGACGGAAGCCGGTTATGTGGGTGAAGATGTGGAAAATATTATTCTGCGTTTGCTTCAGTCCGCGGATTACAATGTAGAGCGTGCCCAACGTGGTATCGTTTATATTGATGAGGTAGATAAGATTTCTCGTAAATCAGATAATCCGTCTATCACCCGTGATGTGTCCGGAGAAGGTGTGCAGCAAGCATTGCTGAAAATTATGGAAGGAACGGTCGCTTCTGTACCTCCGCAAGGTGGCCGTAAGCATCCGCAGCAGGAGTTTTTGCAGGTTGATACTTCCAATATTCTCTTTATCTGTGGTGGTGCATTTGCTGGGTTACATAAGATTATCGCGCAACGCGGCAAAGGTACCTCCATTGGTTTTGGGGCTGACGTACGTAGTGAGTCAGATGAGGGTGTTGGTGAGTTATTCTCTCGTGTGGAACCGGAAGATTTACTGAAATTCGGGTTGATTCCAGAGTTTGTTGGACGTTTACCAGTGATTGCTACGTTGCAAGATCTGGATAATGAAGCGTTGGTACGTATTCTAACAGAGCCTAAAAACGCACTGACCAAGCAATATAAGAAGTTGTTTGATATTGAAGAAGTAGCATTGACATTCACAGATGATGCACTGAAAGCCATTGCAGACAAAGCCATTAAGCGCAAAACTGGTGCGCGGGGTTTACGTGCGATTTTGGAAGAAACATTGCTTGAACTGATGTTTGACGTACCAGATACAGATGATCTATCCGAAGTCGTAATTAACGGAGATGTGGTCGAGAAATCTGCTGAGCCATTAATGGTGCATGAGAAGAAAAAGAAAGAAGCTGTGGCTGACTCATCTCAGGAAGCAAGTGTCTGATAGTTGACAGAGCAGTCTCTTCTTTCATCACTTGCAGTTGCACAGATTAATCCTACTGTAGGTGATATTGCGAGTAATGTGCGTCTCATTATTGCTACATGCCGTGAAGCTGCTGCGTTAGGTAAGACACTAATTGTGTTCCCGGAATGTTCATTAATTGGCTATCCGGGGGAAGATTTGATCTTAGTCCCATCGTTTAGGCAAACGGCTACGAGGGCAGTAGCCGATCTGGCAGACTATACCCGTGATACCAATATAAGTATGGTCGTTGGCACGCTTTGGGAAGATGAATCAGGTTGTTACAACGCTGCCTGCCTGATTAGCGAAGGCACAATACAGCAAGTACGCTATAAATATGAACTGGCCAATAGTGGTGTATTTGATGAATATCGTGTGTTTAGGCAAGGTGACTTGCCTGATGTGGTCATATGGAAAGACCACCGTCTAGGCATTATGATCTGCGAAGATATGTGGCATGATACGGTGGCAGAGCATCTGTCGCAACAATCTCCTGATATATTTATTGTACTAAACGCATCCCCGTATGAAAAGGGTAAGTATACGATACGCCATAGTCTGGCACGCCATATTACGCAACGTTTTGACACCCCGTTATTATACGTCAATCAAACAGGTGGACAGGATGAACTTGTGTTTGATGGTGGTTCTTTCCTGAGTGCTAAAGATGGCAGCGTTATCTGGCAGGCTCCGTATTTCAAAGACTATGTTGGTTTAGATATACACATGGACAAACCAACGATGACCGATATGACGATGTACTATCAGGCTATGGTAATGGGCTTGAGGGATTATGTTAGCAAGAATGGGTTTACATCTGTTATTTTGGGTCTGTCAGGCGGCATAGATTCTGCCTTAACAGCTGTGGTTGCCGTGGATGCGTTGGGTGCAGACAAGGTGCAGGCTGTTATGTTGCCATCACCTTATACCGCACAGATCAGCTTAGATGATGCGGCGGCATTGGCAGACAATCTTGGTATCGCTTATCACAGCATCCCTATAGAGCCAGTCATGACAGTGATTGATCGCACTTTTGCCTCAGCTGATGTAACAATCTCATCATTAGCACAGGAAAATATCCAGTCACGTAGCCGTGGATTATTGTTAATGGGAATGAGTAATTCTAACGGGGCGCTTTTGCTGACCACAGGCAATAAGTCTGAAATGGCTGTGGGATATGCTACACTTTACGGGGATATGTGCGGCGCATTTTCTGTTTTGAAAGATGTCTACAAGACCGATGTTTTTGCTTTGTCGCGTTGGCGTAATACGCATTTGCCAGATGGGCAGCCTGTCACGCATCCAATCATCCCAGAGCGCATCATTACCCGTGCGCCTTCTGCTGAGTTGCGCGAAGATCAGACAGATGAAGACAGCCTGCCACCTTACGACATACTGGATGCTGTGTTAGTACGGCTCATTGAAGATCGCGCGAGTATTGATGATATTGTCTTTGATGGATATGAGAAAGAAGTAGTTGAGCGAGTGGCGCACTTACTTCGCATATCAGAATATAAACGCCGTCAGGCACCACCCGGCGTCAAGTTATCCTCACTATCGTTTGGGCGTGACTGGCGTATGCCGCTAACAAACGACTTCAAACGCTAAATCTAAACGCTGGTTCTATACAGGGATTGCACCGATATACGGCCATAAGTGATACAGCCCGCCTGCCAGCACCGCCAGCAACACTTTCCACAGAGGCACACGGAGGAATCCACAAGCCAGAACAAATAATGATCCTACCGGCATCCAGAAAAGTGCCGCTATTATAAAACCGAAGCTACACATAAAGCGCTCTGCTTTGGTGAAGTCGATGTTGTTGGATAAGCCAAACCGATCTCTTAACGCCGCTAACCCAAATCCAATCAACCAATTTGCTATACTACCAGCCAGCAACCCAGCCATTGCCACCATGCTGGCAAGCATCAGGTCGTAACCTCCAAACAAAGCCATGGCTTCCAGTGTCAAGCTTGAGATGAAGGGAAACAACGACGCACTTCCAACATTTTCCAGAAAAATAGTAGTAATAAAATCAGTCGTATTCATAGTGCTTCCAACAGTAAGGTTGCGTATCATCGTTCATCAAACTACACATTGGCAAGAATTGCACTATTTTTTATTTATATGACGACCGAAAACACCGAGGAATCCATACTGACACTTTCAGATAACACGCTGAGCGGTGCGGCGTACATCCGTGAATTTGCAGCAAGGCTTGGCATGAAGCCAGGTGTGTACCGGATGATTGATAAGGAAGGCACCATTCTCTATATTGGTAAAGCCAAACATTTGAAAAACCGTGTCACTAATTATGCAAGCAATGCAGGGCTGACAAACCGTATTCAAAAAATGGTTGGCAATACTGCGTCCATGCAGGTGATTGAGACACGCAATGAGGCAGAGGCATTGCTACTGGAAGCAAACCTGATTAAGAAGCATCAGCCGCGTTATAATATCCTTCTCAAAGATGATAAATCTTATCCCTATATCCGACTAAGTGACCATGATTACCCACGTATTGTAAAGCATCGCGGGAAACAACAAAAGCGCGAAACCTATTTTGGCCCATTTGCTTCTGCGGGAGCGGTGACGCAAACGATCAGTATCTTGCAGCGTGCGTTCCTTTTACGTCCGTGTAGTGATAACATCTTCAAAAACCGCAGCCGACCTTGCCTCCAATACCAGATCAAGCGATGCAGTGCGCCTTGCGTTGGTATGGTGGATAAGGAGGAATACTCAAAACTCATTGCGCAGGCATCACAGTTTTTGAAAGGTAAAAACCGCGAATTGCAGAATCAGCTTATGCTCGAGATGCAACAATATTCTGACGCCATGCAATTTGAAAAAGCAGCGTCCTGCCGTGACCGTATTCGTGTGCTAACGCAAATACAGGAGCAGCAACGCATGTATAGTGCGAATCTGGATGAAGCAGATGTGATTGCCTGTCATATGGAGCATGGCTATGCATGTGTCAAAATCTGGTTTTTTCGTGGAGGTCAGCATTTTGGTAATCAGGCTTATTTCCCAGCGAATGTTCAGGAACAGACAAAAGAAGATATTTTGTCGGTGTTTATTGGGCAATATTATCAGTCACACCCAATTCCTCGCTTAATCATTGTAGAGGATGTTCCCAGTGATGTGGATATTTTGCAGGAAGCACTGAGTATTCATGCAGATCATAAAGTACAACTGCTTATTCCCAAACGCGGTGATCGTAAGCAGTTAGTAGAGCGATTGAAAGAGCAGGCGGCTAATGCGCTAAGTCTGAAATTGTCTGAACGCCGCAGTGAAACGGCACATCTTAAAGCCGTGCAGGTTCTGTTTAATTTATCCGAGATACCTCAACGTATTGAAGCTTACGATAATAGCCATATTGCTGGCACCCATGCGGTAGGTGCGATGATTACCAGCGGTGCAGAAGGGTTTGAAAAAAATGACTATCGACGTTACACCATACGCAATACGGAACTAACTCCGGGGGATGATTACGCCATGCTGCGTGAAGTGCTGACTCGCCGCCTGAAGCGATTGCAAAAAGAAGAGGGAGACAAACGCGAGATAGGCACCTGGCCAAATCTATTGCTCATTGATGGGGGGAAGGGGCAACTCACCGTGACACGCGAAGTGATGGAAGCATTGAATATTACTGACATACCTTACGTCTGCATTGCCAAAGGTGAAGATAGGGATGCAGGGCGTGAGTGGTTCTTTATACCGGATAAAGAGCCATTCCAACTGCCAGTAAATGACCCAACACTGCATTATTTGCAACGGTTGCGTGACGAGGTTCACCGCTTTGCCATTACGTCACATCGTATCAAACGCGCCAATGCCTTGCGTGTTTCTGTGCTTGATAGCATCCCCGGCATTGGTGCTACTCGCAAGAAGGCACTCATGACGCATTTTGGTTCTGCTAAAGCGGTAGAAACTGCGTCACTGGAGGCATTACAGCAGGCACCGGGCATTAATCAGGCGCTGGCATCTCAGATTTTTGACTATTTTAACGGCTAAAACAGATCACGCCAGAACAGTTCAAAGCTACTAGGTGCGCCAATATGGCATGTTTGGGCGCTATGTGGACGCAATTTACACCAGCTTCGGCCATCATCGCGTTTGCAAGACTGACCAACAAACCGTTGATGTTGCCCGCCATAGCTTATTAGTTCTTCAAAGCTACGACAAACTTTACCGGACTTCGCACGGTAAGCTGGTTTCAACGTAAACTGACCAAAGAAATGAGTTGATACCTGCCATTTGTAAGTAGCGTCTTTGCTGTACATTGCATGGTGGAATTGCGCGTAGTAGCGTTGCGCATCATTGTCTCTCATCAGACTGGTAAGTCGTTTGGTGAAAGCACTATTGCCATTCGTAATTGTTCCACGCATGGCAGGGATGTCCCTGACTTGTCCGGCAGCATAGTCAGATGGAGGCAATGGCGCGCTTAAAATACGCTCATCCACTCGGCCATCCAGTGTCACAATAGTAACAAGTCCAATCATCAATAGTAACGCCAGATACACAATACGGCGTGGCCGTTTCAGAAAATAATAGACGCTATGCCAAATGGTCAGCCAGATGGTTCGGCGGAAGAACCGGATAATAAAACGAATTAGACGAATCACGCGCTAACCGAAGTGGCAGAATAAAACCCAGCCAGTGCTTTGATTTCACGTATATGGGTGCTGGCACGCCGGTGCGCTTTATCTGCTCCTTGTTGCAATATGCTATCCAGATAGCTCTCATCCTGCATCAACTTCTCATATTCCTGCCGTATGGGTGAGAAATGCGCGATAAGCGCTTCCGCCAGACGTTGTTTGAAGGAAGAAAAATTAAGTAAGCCGCATTCCTGTTGTGCATTTTCCAGCGATTGTTGGGTGATTGAAGCATAGATGGTCATTAAATTAACAGCTTCGGGACGGTCAGGGCTTAACGTCATGCCATCTACCATATCGGACTTAGCTTTCTTAATCTTTAACGCTATCGTGTCATTATCGTCATCCAGATGAATCCGCGACATAGGCGATGGGTCAGACTTACTCATCTTCTTTGTTCCATCACGCAGGCTCATAACACGCGCTGCGTCACCCAAAATCATGGGGTCAGGTTGTGTAAAATACTCTGTATCGTAAAAGCGGTTGAAGGCTCCGGCAATGTCACGTGCCAGTTCCAGATGCTGCTTCTGATCTTCTCCCACCGGTACGTGCGTTCCTTTATACAGCAAAATATCAGCAGCCATCAGCACCGGATAGCTGTACAGCCCTAAACTTGCCTGATCTTTTTTCTTTCCGGCTTTTTCTTTGAACTGCGTCATGCGGTTCAGCCAGCCAAGCGGTGTATGACATCCTAAGAGCCATGCCAGCTCACCATGCAACGGCACGTTTGACTGCGCAAAGATCGTGCTGGTATCAGGGTTTATGCCACTGGCCAGATACGAAGCTGCAGCAGATCGCACGTAATGTGGCAGTAGTGCAGGGTCATAGGCCACGGTGATAGCGTGCATATCCACGATGCAAAACAGGCACTCATAGTCATGTTGCAACGTCACCCAATTGGCAATAGCGCCTAAATAATTGCCCAAATGCATGGATCCGGTTGGTTGAATACCGGAAAAAATGCGGCCTTTATGTTGTGTCATCGTGTAGCGTCCTTGTCGTCTTTCGCTGCATGAAGCAGCCTACAATAATCGCTGCTTCATATAACGCATATAGCGCCATAAATAAACCCACCTGTGAAATAATATCCGGTGGAGTAAGGATAGCAGCCATACATAACAGCCCAACAATAGCGTAGCGACGACATCGCTTCAAGCTATCCACGGAAATAATACCAGCTTTGATTAGTAATACCAACACTAGCGGCAATTGAAATGCCATGCCAAAGGCTAAAATAATGCTGGTCACCAGTTGCAAATATTCACTAATGCGTGCTTCCAGCTCTACTGGCAAACCAGTATCTGGCATAGCCAGCAATTCAAAGCTTACAAAAAACTCCCATGCCATCGGGAAAATATAATAATACGCCAGTGCCGTACCTGCATAAAAGAATGTAGGTGCAGCAATCATGAAGGGTAGTACCGCGTGTTTTTCATGGCGATAAAGCCCTGGTGCAATGAAGCGATATAGCTGCGTTGCAATCACCGGAAACGCCACCATAAACCCTGCAAACATAGACAGACGTATGTAAGTTATAAATGCTTCTGGCAAGCTGGTAAAGATCAGACGCTTGCTGTCATCATTGTCAAACGCTGCGGCAAGGGGCTGGGTCAGCCATAGCATAATATCTGTAACCATGACGTAGCACAAAGCACTGGCCACCAACCATGAAACCAGACTAATCAGCAGGCAGCGGCGTAAGTCAGCAAGATGGTTAAATAGATTCGTGGGATGCTCAGAGTCCGTCACGATGACGTGGGGTAGGTTGTGTATCAGAGGTGTGCATGTCAGGTAGCGTAAAGCATTCATATTCTTTGCCGTCATCGCCTGTGATAGAGCGAGTCTCGTCTTCATCCAGCAGCGTATTTACCTGATGCTGGATGGAGCTAGTCGCTTCTTTCACCTGACGCAGCATATTACGCACGTAACGTACAGCAACGGTCAGTTGTTTAGGCCCCAGCACGATGAGTCCGACACCGCCAATCATGCATAATTCACCAAAAGAAAGATCAAACATAGAGTAGGTTTTTAAGAGGAAGAATAATAGTCAGAGGAATGTGAGTCCTCTTCTTCCGCTTTTTTGCGTTGTGCATCTTTAAACGCTTTTTCTGTTTCATCTGTAACAGGCATAGGCTCAATTTCACTGGCTAGTGAAACATCCTCACCACCATGAATGGATTCTGCAACGTTATCCAGTAAATGTTCCAAAGCTTTATTATTTTCGATGAGTTGCTTTTTCTTATCTGTCATAAGGCATGTAACGTGTTAGGCTAGCTAGCGGTTTCTGTTTTTACACTTAGCGCATGTAGGGTGGTTCCCATATCGCTTCCTAAAGCATCATACACCATTTTATGCTGTTTGACACGTGATATTCCTGAGAATGCATCAGACGTTACGGTCACTTGCCAATGATCGTTATCACCTGCCAGATCCACCAGCGTTACGGAAGCATCAGGTAATGCCCGTATAATACGTTCTTCTATGTCTTTAGCAGGTAATGGCATAAGTGTTTGCTCCTTGGGTATAGTATGTTAAGCTGCCATATAATCCGGTAGCCACGCTTCGTGTAAGCTGCGTAACTGCTGGATGGTAGCAAGGGTTTGATTGTTAAGCGTTATGGCATCGCCGCCCGTCTGTCCAATGATATGATACGGAACATTAGCAGATTCGGCCAATGTGGTGACCTGTTGAAGCTGCGTGTCAGGTACTGTAATAAGGTAACGTGCCTGATCCTCACCAAATAATGTAGCAATGTCCGCTTCATCCAGCTGTATGCTTGCACCATACTTACCTGCCATGGCCATTTCCGCCAATGCGACCAGCAAACCACCATCCGAAATATCGTGGCATGCTGTGATAAGTTTCTTAGCAATATAATCCTGTATGAGCGTACCGTGACGGCGTTCTTGTTCTACATTTACGGCGGGTGCAGTGCCATCAGTCATGGCTTCAATTTCACGCATATAGAGGGATGCACCAAGATGTTGTCCCATCTCACCAATTAACAACACAGTATCACCGGCTTGTTGAATATTCAGTGTCATATGGTTTTTGGCATCTTGCAGTAAGCCAATGCCACCAATTGCTGGAGTAGGTAGGATACTCTCACCACTTGTTTCATTGTAAAGAGATACATTGCCAGACACTACCGGAAAGTCCAGCGCTTCACAGGCTTCCTTCATTCCTTGCAAAGCTCCTACTAGCTGACCCATAATCTCGGGCTTTTCGGGGTTGGCGAAGTTCAGGCAGTTCGTGATGGCTATGGGTGATGCACCGGATGCAACCAGATTGCGCCAGCATTCCACTACAGCCTGTTTCCCGCCTTCCACCGGATGTGCTTTGCAATAGCGTGGTGTACAATCCGTGCTGATAGCCAGTGCTTTGTTCGTTCCATGTATACGAACGATAGCCGCGTCTGCCTGATTCGTGACAATAGTATCATTCATCACCTGACGATCATATTGTTCCCAGATCCAGCGCTTGCTCGCACCATCCGGGCAGGATAGTAGTTGCTTTAATACATCTGCTACAGGCAATGTGGCGTTTGGCGAAAGGGTGGTATCCTCAGCAACAACGATGTCATAAGGACGATCCAGCACAGGTGAGGCAGTAGAGATGGGGGCAATAGGCACGTTTGCTACTTCATCGCCATACCAGTTTAGCGCCATATGTCCGGTATCTGTTAGCGTGCCAACCGTAGCAACATCCAGATCCCATTTGCGAAAGATGCGGTAAGCCAATGCTTCGCATTCCGGTTTAATCACCATCAACATTCTTTCCTGACTTTCAGAAAGCATAATCTCGTAAGGTGTCATATCATCTTCACGCTGAGGAACCTTATCAAGTTCAAGCTGAATGCCTAACCCGCCTTTTCCAGCCATTTCCAGCGATGAACAGGTGAGTCCCGCTGCCCCCATATCCTGAATAGCGATAATGGCATCGGTCTGCATTAATTCAAGGCATGCTTCAATTAATAGTTTCTCCGTAAACGGATCACCTACCTGTACGGTCGGGCGTTTTTCTTCCGAATGTTCATCAAATTCCGCGGAAGCCATAGTCGCCCCATGTATACCGTCACGCCCTGTTTTTGATCCAACATATAACACCGGATTACCAAGACCCGCTGCGGTAGAATAAAAAATCTTATCTTGATCTGCCAGTCCCACCGCCATGGCGTTCACTAAAATATTGCCGTTATACGCCGCATCAAAATTACATTCACCGCCAACCGTTGGCACACCGACACAATTGCCGTATCCTCCTATGCCGCTAACGACACCAGACACTAAGTGGCGTGTGCGAGAGTTCGCGGGATCACCAAATCGCAGCGCGTTCATCAATGCGATCGGGCGCGCACCCATCGTGAATACATCACGCAAAATGCCACCAACACCTGTTGCAGCACCTTGGTAAGGTTCAATGAAAGATGGATGATTATGGCTTTCCATCTTAAAGATAGCGGCCTGACCGTCACCAATATCGATGACACCAGCATTTTCACCCGGGCCACAAATGACCTGCTTTCCAGTAGTTGGTAGTTGTGACAGCCACTTGCGGGTTGTTTTATACGAGCAATGCTCACTCCACATCACAGAGAAAATACCAAGTTCCACCAGATTCGGTGTTCTTCCCAGAATGGATAAAATATTTTGGTATTCTTCATCCGTTAGCCCGTGGCTACGTATTAACTCGTCAGAGAAGTTATCGTCTAACGTGGCATTGTCTGTCATAAGTATGCTGTATCATTTAATCATTATGTATGGATCAGCATAGTCACAGTAGCCAAAAAAGCAAGGCGAAATGCGCTACGTTATGCCTTGTGATTTGGCGGAAGAATGCTGTGGCGTTGAGGCAAGGGTTACGTCACCATTATTGACATCCTCAAATGAAATGCCTGACAAGCCTAGATCACCAATAATATGATTTAACTCACGCTTTGCCATTTCACCTATTTCTGCAACACGATGATGCACCTGATATGCTTCAGGAGAAAATACGGTATCGGCATAAGCTTGCTGCATAGCGTTGTTAAGCTTATCAGGGAGTCCTTTCATCGACTCTCCTACCAGACCTGAGTAAATGGCCTGCGAATATTCTGCACTACTATAGTTGGGTGAAACCATTGAAATTCACTAGTTAATAATCTATCAATTATTACTATACCAGTAAATCACTACTATTTTATTAATATTTTAGTAAAATTAAGAACCAGTTTTACTGGCAGACTTTGATGCTTTATTATTATTTGCGGATGCTTCAGGCGAAAAGGAGAATGAATCATGCGTTGGGGTATTTTTTTGCGTCAAGGGTGGCAAAGTAGATTTGTGAATCACTTTATTTTCAGCAGGCGCACTGATACTCTCTGTATCATTAGACTTAGTCGCTTTTTGCTGTTGCTGCTGAGCCTGAGATAAAGTGACAGGTGCATCACTTGGCGTTACTGACTTATTAGCGGTTTCTGACTTAGCTGTCGCTGCATTATTAGATACAGGTGCAGTCGGCTTAGGTTCTGCCGGGGGAAGCGTGTTGTCTTCTTCTAAAGCCTGCTGTTTTTCTGAACGTTGATTAATATTGCTGATATTAAGTGTCTTAAGTAAGTCGCGCACTTCCTGACGCGCAGCAATGTGCGACATAGATACCTTCACGTTTGAATCAGTCTCCATCACATCCAGCACCGTCAGCCCTTGTAAAAACAATTCACGGTAAATAACGCGCTCGCTAAATCCCGGAGCAGCACGAAACCCAATGCGGCGTGCCAGTTCCGTAGTAACTTTAGCCATAAAACGTTTGTTTTTGGCATCCAGATGACTCAGACGATTACGCATCACAATCCAGTCAATGGATCCGCCATCACGTTTAGCGCGCTGCAATTTTTGTTCCCAGACAATCTCGCTGTAAATACTAGGCTTGATAATTTCTAATGTACGGCCATCTACAGAAGCCAGTACATCCAGATCCACAAAACTGTCATTAATAGGCGTAATGATGGTGTCGGCAAATGAATGTGCTAATCGTGACAGGTAGGTATCGTTACCCGGCGTATCAATCACCATGAAGTCACAACTGCCATACATGGTTGAAAGCGCTTGTGCAAAACGCTCGCGCTCATCCTTTTTTGATTCTTCGGTAGAGTCAAACGGACTTTTAGTCACGACGGCATGTTTTGGCATAGGCAAGGATACACCTTCCTGTGCGATAGTCTGGCGGCGATTTTCGATGTAACGCGTCAAAGAACGCTGGCGCGAATCAAGATCAATACAGCCGACAGAAAAGCCGAGTCGTAATAATGCCACAATCAGATGCATGGTCGTCGTAGTTTTGCCACACCCACCTTTTTCATTTCCGATGATAATCGTATGTGCTTTGTTGAAGTGAGGAGCCGCGGCAGCGGCGTTGATTGCGTCCTGTGTATCCATGTAACGAAAACCTTTGTGAAATGATGCTACTACACTAGCCTACATAGCAGGGCAATGTAAAGCAGGCTTTTCTACAAATCAGCATAAATATGGGTTTCAGACACAGCTCCCGGATGTGTGACAGCACCGTTCTTTGCAGTGCCTACTGTCTGTGCATATTTCCAGATACTACCGGATTGATAGTCCGTTGTGCGAGGTGTCCAATCGTTGCGTCTGTCTTGCAATTCCTGCTCAGTTAGGCTCACATCAAGTGTTCCCTTCTCTGCATCAATAGAAATAATGTCACCATTACGCAACAGTCCAATCACCCCACCAACTGCTGCTTCGGGGCCTACATGCCCGATACAAAACCCACGTGTTGCACCAGAAAAGCGCCCATCTGTGATGAGTGCAACGGTGTCACCTGTTCCCTGTCCGTAAAGTGCGGCTGTGGTTGCCAGCATTTCACGCATACCCGGCCCGCCTTTGGGGCCTTCATAACGAATCACAAACACGTCACCTTCTTTATAGTTGCGCTCTTCCACCGCTTTAAAGGCATCTTCCTCACAATCAAATACTCTGGCAGGGCCTTCAAAGGTTAATTGTTTCATGCCCGCAATTTTTACAATCGCGCCATCAGGTGCAAGATTCCCTTTCAGCGTAACAACGCCACCTGTAGGAAAGAGCGGTTTATCATGAGGTCGAATCACTACTTGTTCAGGGTTCCACGCGATGGATTCCAGATTTTCTGCAATGGTTTTACCGGTAACTGTGATGCAGTCGCCGTGCAGGTAGCCGCCTTCATATAAGGTTTTCATCGCAGCCTGTACGCCGCCTGCTTCATACATATCTTTGGCTACATACTGACCACCCGGCTTTAAATCAGCAATGTAAGGTGTACGTTTAAAGACTTCGCCAACATCGTGAATATCAAATGCGATGCCTGCTTCATGGGCGATGGCTGGCAAATGCAGAGCCGCATTAGTAGAACCACCTGTGGCAGCGACAATAGCGGCAGCATTTTCCAGTGATTTACGTGTCACAATGTCACGCGGGCGCAGTTTGGTTTCTAGCAAACGCATCACTGCCATGCCGGAATCGTAACATAACCCGTCACGTGAGTCATACGGGGCAGGCGCACCAGCTGAATTGGGCATGGCAAGTCCGATAGCCTCAGAGACACAAGCCATGGTGTTGGCGGTGAATTGCCCGCCGCACGAACCGGAAGAAGGGCAGGCAACATATTCCAGTTCATGCAATTCATCTTCGGTCATTTGTCCGCTGGAATGTTTGCCGACTGCCTCAAATACATCCTGCACCGTAACATCCTTACCCTTATGGTTTCCGGGCAAAATGGAGCCGCCATAAATGAATACACTTGGCACATTCAGCCGTACCATGGCCATCATCAGACCGGGCAGTGCTTTGTCACATCCGGCTAATCCTACCAACGCATCATAGCAGTGTCCGCGCATGGTGAGTTCCACAGAATCAGTAATGGCGTCACGAGACACAAGGGAGGCTTTCATGCCGGCGTGCCCCATCGCAATGCCGTCAGTTACCGTGATGGTAGTGAATTCGCGCGGCGTACCACCTGCACATACCACCCCTTTCTTCACTGCCTGTGCCTGACGTCCAAGTGAAATATTGCAGGGTGCAGCCTCATTCCATGTGGTGGCAACCCCTACCAGCGGCTGCTGTGTATCCTTTTTGGTTAAGCCCATCGCATACAGGTAAGAGCGGTGCGGCGCACGCGCTGCCCCTTGCGTTACGTGGCGGCTTACCAGTCTTGATTGTCCGTATTGTTTGGGCGGTATAGTATCAGTAGTCATGCACGCAGACTAGAAATTGCACGGCAAAAAGTAAACTGTTTTTTGATGCTAGGGTTATGTAAACGTATAAAAAAGATCCCCCGATCATAGGTTTGTGAGGGGGGATATGAAGGTTATGTGTTCGGTACGGAAAGCCAGCTTAAGCAAGCTTTGGCATTTTTTGCAACTGAACTAGATTTAGCGACATCTGCATAGTCCTTTGAAAGCGTTGTATCACTTTCTTGTATAGGGCTTTCAACTACTAAGAGCATAGTTGAAATTACAAGACTGCGACTTTTATCAAGTGGCATGGTCTGAAAGCTTTTGAACTCTTCAGATACAATTACACGGGTTAGCCCCATGGTTGTATAATGAAAGTACTCCGCAATTTTGCTTTGCTCCTTTTTAAAGATCTCTATGGATTGTACTACTGTAAAACTATACTCAAGACTTAACTGGATACCTAAAGTAATCATGATGAAGATGACAGGAACATGCCTGTATATAAATTATGCTGATACTATAGCATGTTCCTTATCAGTTGTCACTGACTTGTTAGTGACAAGCTATCACATACATTCACAACAGCTTATGACACAGCCAGAAGAAGGTGCGTGCTGGCAAAGCAGTAATCAGTTTAAGTGGCCAGGTGAAGCGGCGAGGGAAGTGAATTTCGTATATAGAGGATTCCAGCCCTTCCACTATATATTCAGCGGCTTTTTCCGGTGTAATCATCATGGGCATGGTGAAGTCATTTTTATCTGTCAGACGTGTTTTCACGAAGCCTGGATTAATCAGTCGAACCTGCACGCTACTATCTTCCAAATCCTGTCGTAAATTCTCAGCCAGATGAATGATGGCTGCTTTGCTCATGCCATAGCCCATGGAGTTGGGTAATCCGCGATACCCCGCAACACTGCCTACCAGCACAATGCTTGCTTTGTCTTGCGTGCGAAAATCTGGCAGTATGGTGTGCAACATCCTGATAGCGCCATAAAGGTTTACATCCAACATCGTCTGGACTGTATCCAAGTCAAACTGCGCGGCACTCATAGGTTCATACGCACCAGCATTATAAATCACCATATCTATGCAGCCACCGCACATCGCTTTTGCTTCCAGATAACCGTCCTGCAATGAGCCTAAGTCAGTGACATCACATACCGCTAAGTGGCAGCGTTTACCAAGATTTTCGGCAAGTAGCTCCAGCTTGTCACGGCTGCGACCACTTATCACAACATCCGCACCAGCATAAATGAGTTTGCGCGCCAGGGCCTCGCCAATGCCATGACTTCCACCAATCAGCCAGACACGCTGGTCTTGCAGGCTACTCATGGCTATTATCTTTTGTCATAGATAATAGCGTGGTGTTTTGTGGCGTATCTTCTTTGGTGAAGGCAATAAATATTTCACCAACTTTGATGCCCCATTTGTAGATTTTACTACGGTTTATCAAGACACCATCATCGGTTAAATACATCCAGTCATCAATGGATAAGTCGATAGTATCACCATCATCCATGGTACGTTTCAACACATATTTCATGTTCAGTGCATTGCCATGCTGGCTGCCAATACCCTCCCCAACCACGTCACCTGCTGTACCGGTGAAGTGATGGTCATCGCTGAATTGTAATGTCCATACACGTTGTTCTGTTGTTCCGTCATTAAACGTGAAATGTTCATCTAATGTGCCGCTATTGTCATCCCAGCTACCATCAATGGTTGCAACAAAATGATCCGAGACTTTGCCGCTCCAGTCAAAAATAATGCCATGGGCTTTGAGTCGGCCATTGAGGTAATGGCGTATGTCCAGCTTAGGCTCTGCTTTTGTGTAGTCTTTTGTGTCGTATGATGAACAGCCAGTAATGGCCAACATAAGCACGCATAGTAATAATAGATGTTTCATTGGGTTGCCTCCTTTAGAGCAAGTGAATGGTAATGGCATCGCCAGGTTAGTGCAAGGGCAATACATTTGAAACCACATGGAACAATGGCGTACATTAAGGGCAGGGCGGCATGTCCTGTACCTGATGATGGTGTGTAGCCAAACCATGCAAGTAACGGTAGCGCAATGCCTGCGGCAAGTGACAGGTTAAGCTTGTTTAGAAAATGCCATAAACTGAATCCAAACCCTCCTTGCTCTGTATGTTTGTCTAACGCATCTGCATAGAGAGAGGGTAGTAAGGTAAGGTCTGCACCTATCGCAACACCGGAAAGCACACATACCACATAAAATGCCGTAACGTCACCCGCGTCCAATCCATATGTCCAGATAAACACGAGGATAGATAGCGTAATACCACCCATCAGAGCAGGCCATTTGCCCGTATGTTCGCTCAGGCGATTCCATGCGGCTACAGATAGGCCTGACGCAGCAAAGAAACAAAGAAGCATGTAACCTGCCTGTGGTTTAGCCTGTAACACATCCTCAACGTAGAACATGAATAAGCTGCTAGTGATGGCTGTAGGGATGGAATTGAAGAAAAAGAGTAATAAAATAAAGCGTATCGCGGGGTTATGCAGTAATGCAAATTGCTGACGAAATTGTGTGAAAAACGGGGTGTGATTCTCTGATACAGTGACTGCTTTATTCAGATGCCGTAAAGCACGCACGCCTATGGACACACATAGCAACGTCAACGGGATAAAGATCAGGCTGAAATACAGATAGGCAGTTGCATCATCATGGTGACGTACCAGCAATGATGGAAGTGCTGCGGCAAACGTCACGCCAATCATCATGAAGCCTTCTCGAAAAGCAGAAATACGGGTGCGCTGGTGATGATCCGCCGAAATCGTCAGACCAGCTGCGTAGTAATTAATGATGATGGTACTAAATGCAGTATAGACCACCAGCAGTGAACCAGTCATCCATACGGCTTTCCAAAATGCTGAAACGTCAGGCGGGCTGAATAAGGCAACGAAGCCAGCAATAAGTGGTATGGCGGCGCACGCGATGATTCGATGGCGGGGAAAGCGGCTGCGATCACTGAGTGTACCAATTAAAGGATCTTGAAATGCATCGACAAAACGAACCAACAGCAGCGCTATACTAACAGTTACCAGATCAACTGCATGGGTGGTGGCATAGTAATGCGGGATATGCACATAGATAGGTAGTCCGGCAAAGGCCAGCGGAATGCTGAGCATGGCATAGCTGGTTAAGTGTCGTTTTGATGGGGAAGAGTCTTGCCTATTACTCATCAGCGATATTCAATAACGTATCGCGCATGGAAGGTTCTGAAGAATATTTGCCTAACCAGATGCCCATGAAAGGTTCAATATAAGTTACGCCTTTAACAGATCCCACGATTGTATCATTATGGCAAAACGTTAGCCCGCTGTTAGGTGCATAAGTCGCTGTAATGGTATCACCATCCCTGACATCAGGATAAATTGGTTTTAGCATTACTTGATATTGCTTTAACATCGCTTGCGTCACATCTTTATTGCGCTCAAGTTCTTCTATGGTACGTTCAAGAAAACCATCTGCATCAATATCTACATGATAGGTGAGATGCAGCGCGTGTGATGTGTTCATGTCCCAGCCTTTGCCATCTGTCCAGTAGGCCGCATCGTAAACATGAAAGAAAAACTTGTGCAAACTGGCTTGCCCGTAAGGGCGTGACGCCTGTATCGTATCCTTTACACATACAGGTGCCGCACTCACGGTTATAGGAGCAAGCATGAAGAACAAAGCGAGAAGTTTACGCATGGGTTAGCTCTACCTGTATCACATCAATGCGATTTGCCCTGAACGCGCCAATGCACGCGCCTAAATAATACCTCCAACTTCGAATAAAGTCATCATTATACCCCATGGCACGTATGGTATCGGTTTGTGCATCAAAACGGCTTAACCAGTCTTGCAAGGTGCGGGCGTAATCACGACCAAAACGATGGATGTTCTGACATGCTAGTCCGGCATCACCGGCTTCTTGTGAAAATCGCTTCACAGACGGCAACATGCCTCCGGGAAAGGTATATCGTCTGATAAAGTCGCTACTGGTGCGGTAATCATCGAATAATGCATCATCTATAGTAATTACCTGAATAATTGCTTTGCCGCCTTTTTTCAAACGCTGCCTAACGGTGTTAAAGTATTGTGACCAGTATTGTTCCCCCACCGCTTCAAACATCTCAATTGACACAATCGCGTCAAAGGTTCCCGAACTGTCACGGTAATCTTGTAGTTTCAGTTTTACACGGTTGATAAGTCCCTGTTTGCTAAGTCGCTCTTTCGTGAAACGATATTGCGCTTCTGAAATAGTCAGCGCCGTCACATCCTTATCATTAGTTGCGGCGTGTTCGGCAAAGCCACCCCAGCCGCATCCGATTTCCAGTATGGTCTGATCGTTGTTTGGTGCTGGAAGACATGACAGAATACGCTCGTACTTTGCCCTTTGGGCATCTTCTAGTACTGCATCATCTGATGCATACAGGGCAGAAGAATAAGTCATGCTTTTATCCAGCCATAGTGCGTAAAACTCATTGCCCACATCATAATGCGCTTTAATATTACGTCGGCTTTGGGTTTTCCGATTATTGCGCATGAAGTTAATCACTCGAAAAGCGGTGCGGTGTAGTATGTTCCCATAAATAAACTGTTCAAAGCAGGCAACGTTGCGAGAAAACAGCTCGATAAGTGTGCCAATATCCGGGCTATCCCATAAATGATCGATGTAATCCTCACCCAGCCCAATATCACCGCGCCTGGCTGCATTCACAATAACACTCCAGCTTTTCAACTCCATCCGTGCTTGTAGCGGGCTGTTCATGTCGCCGTAATATCTGGCCACACCACGAGGTGTTACCAACATTAATCCACCATATTCTAACTGTGACAGGCCACGCAAAAAGTAGCGAATAATCTTATAATGCAAATAACGTTTCATCGTGTCGTGTTTATCGTGTTGTAGAATTAGAAGGTGGAGAAGGGCGGCTGTGGTAGCGTATGCCTTTGCGGTAAAGTTTCATCGCCTGCCAGTAAATCAAGCTAATGACCTTAAACGTAACAAATGGGTAACGCAGAAAGCATATTAGCAGATGCTTATCTGTTAGTGCAATACGTTTACCGATCAAAGAAGTATGCAATACCACACCATCTTGCGTTACATGATCAATCCATACAGCAACACGTTGCGCCGTAAAGATAAAGCGGTAGTGGTAAGTTCCTTCAATCGTTAAAAACGGCGATACATGAAAGACTTTACGAGATGTCATGATGTCATCTGGCGAAATAGGTTGATGATCGTCATGGTAGCTGATATAAAAATGTCGATCACCGAACGTATTATTCACCTCGGAAATCACAGCACGTATCTGATGCTCTGTATCCAGACAAAACCAGAAACTCACTGGATTGAAAGCATACCCCATAATACGCGGCAATGTGACTAGCATAATATTGCCTGTCACACTCTCATCGAGTCCATAGGATGATAATGTGTCACGTATCCATTGTGTCGTATCTTCTTCATTGTTTCCATAATCTTTCAAGAAAAGGCTGAGCAAATTAAAGCGATTGACCGAAAACAGGCGGGTAGATAGCTTAAATAGTTGCGTAAGTGGAAGAGTAAGATAGTAGAGTTTATATTGAAAGCAATTAACCTTTGGTTGCGTGCGTTTATGCATCACGTTAGCTATTAATAAGGTGGGGGAGATTACTGAGTCCATGGGATGTCACATCCAAGGCTTGTGGCAACATTCACGGCGCTTTGCAATCCATCTTCATGAAAGCCATGGTGCAGGTACGCCCCGCAATACCACGTGCGCTGTTTTCCCTGCAACGCACTCATTTTCTGTTGCGCCTTCACCATGTCAGCGTCATAAACCGGATGCTCAAACATTGTCTCATCCAGTATGAATTGCTTATCTGGTGGCACTGGTGGATTCAGGGTAACAAATATAGGGGTTGACGGATCAATGGATTGCAAACGATTTATCCAGTACGTCACAGTAATACGCGCCCGTTCATCTACTGCATCATCACACAAATAATTCCAGCTTGACCAGCACGCCTTGCGCTTTGGCATATAGGATGGGTCTGTATGCACGTAAGCACGATTATTCTGGTAAGGAATGTTTCCAAGGGTAGCGGTTTCCTCTGGTGAGGCATCCTGTAAAAGCCGTAACGCCTGATCGCTATGGGTCGCGAAGATAACACCGTCATACTGATCCTGCTGCCCGTTTTCAGACGTAATCATCACATGATCGTGACTTCGATCTATTGAAGCCACGGGACATGCCAGGCGGATGCGATCGGCGAACGGAGCAGCCAGGCGGGCAACATATTCACGGCTTCCACCATCTACCGTATACCACTCAGGCTGGTCATTGATGGTGAGCAATCCGTGATTGTCAAAGAAATTTATAAAACTACTTGCAGGAAATTCGGTGATCTGATCGGGGGAGCTACTCCAGATGGCACCTGCAGTTGGAAGCAAAAACCGGTTGCGAAAATCCTGTCCCATATGCAACATGTCCAGCAACTGCAATAACGTAATATCAGGGTGTTGCTTCGTGAATGATACCGCTTGCTTATTAAAGCGCGTGATGTCACGCAGCATACGCCAAAATCGTGGTTTAACAATATTGCTACGTTGTGCAAAGATACCATTCATATCTCGGCAACCCCATTCAAACGCACCATGCTCTAAACTCAACCCCAAGGACATATCGCTCTTTTTTACCGGAACATCCAAATGTTTAAAGAGACCAGTCAAGTGAGGGTAATTACGATAATTAAACACAATAAAACCGGTATCAACAGCAATGTTACCGTTTTGCGTAGGTACATCAATAGTGCGGGCATGACCCCCCAAACGGGGTTCCTGTTCATACACCGTGATGTCATAGTCTTTGTGCAGCAGGTATGCTACCCCTAAACCAGAGATGCCAGTGCCAATAATGGCTAATTTTTTCATGTATGTTATAGTGTGTTGGTTTTTATGTGGTGGTGTATGTGATGTAGCCAAAATTAATGGCAGTGTACCTTGCCTGTGTTATTGTCCATGTGGCAACAGCGTGGTAAGTTTGCTTTGCGGCATCCACCCCCATGTGCATTAGCAAGATAGGGAAACGCCAGAACACTAACGGTTACACAAGTCATAAAGAGCTTCATTAAGTCACATCCAATCCTAGAATTGACAGCATGATGACGTAACACACCCTAAATCACAAATGAAAAGCTGGTAAAATGCTCGAAACCTTTTTATGGTATTTACCAATATGCTTACATTCATAACGCGTCCAGCTACACTAAATGATGCTTCTGCCATTACAGATATGATGGCCGCATTGGCCAGAGAAGAAGGTGGCAAACATTGCCTCAATACATCACAGTTTGTGCAGCATATGGAGCAAGGCACTCCTGAATTACTGATTTACGTAGCCATGAAACAAGCCACTTATCTGGGTTGCGTCATTGCATACAAGGGATATGATGTGCTATCTACCAGTTGCGGATACCATGTTAGTGACGTGTATGTGTATCCTCAGGCAAGACGGCAAGGTGTAGCGCGTCAATTGCTGGCTGCTCTTGCTGGTAAGGGGTTGCAGGAAGGTCTGGAATGGATGTCCTGGACGGTGCTTCATACGAACGAATCAGCCAAAGCATTTTATCATGTACTGAATGCTGAAACAGTAGGTGTGGATTTCATGGCGATGGGTGCCAGCAGTATGGCACACCTTGCGAAGGCTGTAAGCTAGCGTCGTTGACACTAATATAACCTAGTTCCAAAATATCACGATCTGACATTTGGTGCCTGTATCTGTGAGAAGATATTGTCTTTCACCCGAAACCGTTTGGTAGCAATGACCATCACCAGTGCTTCCACCGGGTACCGTTGCCATTGATTGAACTATGCCAGAGTCAGGCCGGCTGTCATCCAGTTTTTTATCAATATTCCATACTTCCTCCGGTTTTAATGTAGGACGATAAGGAAAGTGTGTGTCAGTTGCGTTTGCTATTCCTAGCACCATCAGATGTCCTGACTTGCCAGGGAATACGGTTCCAATGCCTGCATCTCCTCCAGCTGCACCGGTGCCATCGGCAGACATGAGTCCCCAACACGCAGAGCTGCTTGCTTTTGACGCAGGGCAATTGGTGCCGGCATGATGAAATCTTCTTGTAGACGACCCATTCAACGAAAGTCCAAGATAAGAACTGCTAACCATTTCAGCATTAGTTAAATGGTGCCATGCATAAAGTGTTTCATAAGTATCAACATAAGCCTGTGCAATGAACCCATCACCGTTACCGTTACATGTGGCGCGTTCAAATGACGGAGGACTAGCAGCTGCATAGGTGGCTGTTGAGTCAGGACATCCTGCGCTGCGTTGTGCCCAAAAGGCAGTCGCATTTTGTAAGTCGCCGGGAAATCCAAAGTATTTTCCTTTAAACGTATGAATAGCTGTTTGAAACTGCTCGGATTCATTGGTAATTGCGCGTAATTCTGCTGCTCTAATCAGGCTTTGTCCTGTGAGTATTCCTGCGGTAAGTAGCCCAAGAACCACTAAAACGATAGAAAGCTCTACTAAAGAAAACCCGGCATCATTCTTTATTAATAGATTGTTGATATTATTATCTACTGTAAATAACATTCTGCAATTAAGGTCTGATTATATAACTCCATATACACAGTGTACAGCTACTTAATTAAATAAACCTAAATCCATTGCATTCTATTCGTCTAAAGCTACTTTGATAATATTTAGCTCACACGTTCAATCTTTGCGCCACACGCAGCGAGTTTAGCTTCTAAATGCTCATAGCCTCGGTCAAGATGGTATATACGATGTATCGTGGTATCTTCCGATGTGGCGAGTGCAGCGATAACGAGTGAGACGGAGGCGCGCAAATCCGTTGCCATCACATCTGCGCCATTTAAGCGCTTAACGCCTTTCACGATTGCTGCACGGCCACTAATACGAATATCAGCACCCATTCGCAGCAATTCCGGCACGTGCATAAAGCGGTTTTCAAAGATTGTTTCTGTGAAGCTGGAGCCACCATCTGCTTTGAGCATCATGGCCATAAATTGCGCCTGCATATCTGTGGGGAAACCCGGATGTGGCTGAGTGATAATATCAACAGGCGCAAGATTCCCATCGCTTTCTACCGTTAGTTCAGCATCTCTTATGGTGACGTTTAATCCGGCTTCGCGTCCTTTTTCAATGACCGGGCTTAATGCTTCTACAGGCGCGCCACGCAGCGTCAATTTCCCGCTTGTCATACCAACACAGGCGAGAAACGTACCCGCTTCAATACGATCTGTCATCACCGGATGAAAGGTTCCGTTTAAGCGTTCTTTGCCAATGATGGTAATGGTTGCCGTACCAAGGCCGCTAATCTCTGCCCCCATAGATTGCAGGCATTTCCCTAAATCCGTAATTTCCGGTTCTAGGGCGGCATTGTGTAACGTAGTCGTCCCGTCAGCCAGTGACGCCGCCATTAATATATTTTCTGTTGCGCCTACAGATACTTTATCAAAATGAATCTCCGCACCCTTTAGTCCATTTGGGGCACGTGCCACCACATATCCCTGTTCCAGTTCAATAGTGGCGCCCATTTGTTCCAGTGCTTTTAAATGCAAGTCAATGGGGCGTGTGCCAATAGCGCAACCACCGGGTAAAGACACATGTGCCTCGCCAAATCGTGCCAGCAACGGTGCCAGCACCAACACAGACGCGCGCATTTTTCGTACAATCTCGTAAGGCGCGGTTTTATTAGGGATGTTTGATGCATCCATCACCAGAGTTCGCCCCTGTGCTGGCAGTCCTTGTGATAGCTCGCGATGTGCATCACTCATGCTGATTTGCACACCATGCTGGTTCAGCAATTGTGTCATCGTGATAATATCAGCCAGATACGGTACATTGCTAAGCGTAAACGGTTTATCCGTTAGCAGTGCCGCGCACATTAAGGGTAATGCCGCATTCTTTGCACCGCTAATGCGAATGGTTCCTTCAAGAGGTGTTCCGCCAGTGATAGCAATCTTATCCATTATGTTTTGTCCTGCATCTGCTCTACTCGTGGCAATGTCACGCCCTGCTGCTTCATGTATTTGCCTTTGCGATCACCATAAGATGTTTCACACAGGCTGTCTGCTTTTAGAAACAGAAACTGACAGGCGCCTTCATTGGCATAAATGCGCGCAGGTAGGGGGGTAGTGTTGGAAAATTCCAGCGTCACATGCCCCTCCCACTCAGGCTCTAATGGGGTTACATTGACGATAATGCCGCAGCGTGCATAGGTGGATTTTCCCACACAAATCACCAGCGTGTCACGGGGGATACGGAAATATTCTACCGTTCGTGCTAAGACAAAGCTGTTAGGAGGGATGGTGCAAATATCGGTCTTGCGATCCACAAACCCGTCATTAGAGAAATCTTTTGGATCAACAATGGCTGAATCAACATTAGTAAATATCTTGAATTCATCTGCCACCCGTGCATCGTAACCATAAGATGATACCCCATACGATATGACACCTTCGCGTTTCATGCTGTCGATGAATGGCTCGATCATACCCTTGCTTAAGGCTTGCTCACGTATCCAGTGGTCAGGTAACACGCCCATAATGTTAATGTCCTAACGCCAGCAAAACCATGCAAGCCTGCACCGCACCAGCACCTTTATTGCTTTGTTGCGTGTCTGCTCGCGCTAGTGCCTGCCCGCGAGATTCTACTGTCAGGATACCATTACCAATCGCTATCCGTTCATAGACGCCCAGATTCATAATGCCACGTGCGCTCTCATTGCACACAGTGTCATAATGGGAGGTTTCGCCACGTATGACGCAGCCAAGTGCAATATAGCCGTCATAAGTGGTATGCATAGAGGCATGTAGTCGGGCGATGGCAGGAGGGATTTCCAATGCGCCGGGTACCCGCCATACATCAAACTCAACATCCTGCCGATGCAACTCACCCGTTGCTCCATCCAGAAGCATAGCAGAGATATCCTGATAAAAGTCAGCAATGATAATAGCGCATTTCATGCCCGTATCTGTAAAGCGGCTTAAGCGCAAAAGCAATGATTAATCTTAGGCAAGAACCGGTTTGGCATCTTTAGTATCATCCCCGTCAGGCTTATCCAGATGCTCGCTATAATCTGCGACAACGCGGTAATGTGGATCACCGTCTTTGTCTTCCTCCACCATGTTTTTGGCTTTATGCAGCAATGCCTGACAGTCAGTGCTTAAATGCCGCAAATGCAACACGGTACCGTTGCGCTGATAGCGTTCAGCCAGCGCATCAATAGCTTCCAGTGCCGAATGATCCCACACACGGGAATAACGAAAGTCAATCACCACTTCGCGTGGGTCATCCTTTGGATGAAACAGATCTTTGAACCGGCTGATGGAGGCAAAGAATAATTGCCCATGCAACCGATATGTTTTTGCATTCGGTGTGTCCTGAGTTACTTCCACATAGATGCTGCGGGCAGATTCCCACGCAAATACTAAAGCTGAGACGATCACACCTACCACCACGGCAATAGCCAGGTCGGTAAAGACGGTGACAGCAGAGACTAAAATCAACACAAATGCATCGCTACGCGGGATTTTGCCGATGATGCGAAACGATGACCATTCAAAGGTGCCAATCACCACCATAAACATCACCCCCACCAATGCCGCGACAGGGATCATTTCAATCCAGTCAGATGCAAATAAGATGAATGACAACAGAAACAATGCCGCAGCGACACCTGCGGTGCGTCCACGTCCACCGGATTTGATATTAATCATGCTTTGCCCAATCATGGCGCATCCACCCATGCCACCAAAGAACCCCGTAGCAATATTGGCCGCACCTTGTGCGATACATTCGCGACTATTGCGTCCCCGCGTTTCTGTCATTTCATCAATAAGTGTTAGTGTGAGTAAGGACTCAATCAATCCCACACCTGCCAGAATCACTGCGTAAGGCAGAATAATTATGATGGTGTCTAGTGAGAGTGGCACTGTTGGAATATGAAAATCAGGCAAGCTGCCGCTAATACTTGCTAAATCCCCGACCGTTACCGTATCGACTCCGCCAAAAATCACCACTATGGAGGCAATCAGAATACCTGCAAGTGGGGCTGGGAACTTGTTAGTTAGTTTGGGAATCAGGTAAATACAGGCCATTGTCAGAGCAATCAACCCGCCCATAATCAATAAGGCGGTTTGTTCCAGCCAAACGCGTTGCCCGGATGCGTCTGTTACTTTAAATTGCTCTAATTGCGCCAGAAAGATAACAATCGCCAACCCGTTTACAAAGCCCAGCATCACCGGGTAGGGCACCATACGAATAAACTTCCCTAGTTTAAATAATCCGGCCAGACATTGCAGTACTCCCATCAACACAACTGTAGCAAATAGATATTCTACGCCATGATCTTTCACCAAACTGACCATGACCACCGCCAATGCACCTGTTGCACCTGAAATCATGCCGGGTCTGCCACCAAAAGCGGAGGTAATCAAACCGACCATAAAAGCAGCATATAGCCCAACTAACGGATCAACCCCCGCAATCAATGCAAAAGCTACTGCTTCGGGCACCAGCGCCAATGCTACTGTCAGGCCAGAGAGTAATTCGGTTTTAAGATGAGGAATAAGTGATGGTGTCACGGCGTGCTACCTATGCTTGCGTGTGAATGGATGTTTAGAATATGTGTGGGAATTCTACTGCCATTTCCTATCATAGATATTAACGCTCATGCAAGTGTGTTATTGTGCTGGTGCAGCATTTGCTCTATAGCGTAGTTTTTACTGTTTCTATTTTGCTTATAGGTGTCATGATGACTGCTACCTCCATTATCACAACGCAATCTGCGCTTAATGAGTTATGCGATACACTACAGCACCATCGCATATTGTTCGTTGATACGGAATTTGTACGTGAGCGCACCTACTACCCTATACTTTGCCTTATACAGATAGCTGGTGAAACCGGTGATGCCTATGCAGTAGATGCCTTAGCTAAAGACATGTCTTTAGCACCGTTATATGAGTTACTGCTTAGCAACAATAATGTGAAAGTCATGCATTCGGCGCGTCAGGACATGGAGTTATTTTACCAGCACACCGGTCAGATTATCCGCCCATTATTCGACACACAAATTGCGGCGATGGTCTTAGGGCTTGGTGAGCAAATTGGTTATAGCGCGCTGGTGCAGCATTTTCTTGGCAATGTCATTTCAAAGGCGCAGCAATTTACGGACTGGGCGCGCCGCCCGCTTTCAGATGCACAAATTGCTTATGCGTTAGATGATGTGTATTATTTGCGCGATGCTTACCCATTACTATGCGATGCCTTGCAAAAGGCAGGACGTGATGGATGGGTGCAGGAAGAATCAGCGCACCTTTACGATCCTGCGCTTTATGTGCCCAATCCAGATGATGCATGGAAACGAATCCGCAAGCGCGACCATAAACCGCATTACCTTGCCAGATTGCAACAATTGGCTGCGTGGCGTGAACATCAGGCTATCGCTGAAAACGTGCCGCGCGGCTCTGTGGTGAGTGACGATATGATTCAGGAAATGGCACTGACCAACACACGTACCGAGTCAGCAGTTTCAAGGGTGCGAGGCTTTAACCGCAAGTCACGTTACACGCAAGAAGTGCTGGATGTTATCGCTACAGCGAATGCACTGCCCAAAGAAAGCTGCCCTGTTGTGGAGAGGCGTAAATCTCTATCAAAGCAGCAGGAGTTAACTAGGGACGTTTTGAAGTTATTGCTTAAAGCCAAAGCAACAGAACATAATATGTCGCCATCACTACTCTGTTCCAGCGATGATTTACTGCCGCTTATGCAAGGGGACGATGCTATACTCGCTATGCATGGCTGGCGACATGAGTTGTTTGGCAAGGATGCTGTTGCTTTACTGAAGGGTAAGCTGTCTATTTCTGTGCATAACGGTGCAATACAATTCTCGTAAGTGTCTACAGCGCATCCAGATCATTTTTCATCACCCAGCGCGTCATATCGTAATAGTAGTTTGCACCACTCGTTTGATTGACGTTGCGATGGATAAATAGCTTATCTGTGTCGCAGTTTGCACCATCGGCTGTTGTGGCACTGCAAGCTAGGGAAAGCTGGCCGCTTGTGCTGAATGCTCCGTGTTTGTCGGCTCCATGGCTGATGAGTACAAACCCTATCACATTTGCTGCGTCATCCCCGTGTACTTCGTTTGGTGTAACGGATTGATCGGTGAGAGTAAAATAATCGGTGGCTTGCGCGGGCGCGTAAGCGTCATATCCGTCTGTTGGCGGAGTGTTATAGCCTAGTTCGCGAATAATAACGTAGGTAATGTGGTTATCCCACCCGTCATGGCTATATCGTGGTGCCAGCCCTAGTTCTTTCACAGGTAGCCCTCCCACCCGTATTGCATATTCATCGGTTGCATCCCCACGGTCAGTGCCAAGCACCGTAGTGCAATCAGTGCTGATACCAAACGCAGCACTATCAAGTGCCGTATCAAGGCGTGATGGGCATGGAAGAAAGCCGTATGTTTGGAAGTAATCCTGCAAGGATTGCTCGGCAACGTCTAACATGAAATGTGTTTGTTCCAGCTTTTCACGCTCATGACCGGAAGCATCAACGTTAAATAATGAGGTCAGTAATATAGCAAAAATCGTCAGGATGATGGATAACTCAATTAAAGAGAATCCCTGGCTATGGGTTAGATACAATGTACGTTTTTTCTCTGTCATGATTTATGGCCTCGCTACATCGCCAAGATTCAGGCGGGTTTTCCATCGTACTAAGTCATAAAAATAATCTGCGTCATTTTCACTGTCCAAGATACTGGTATCAATAAAGTCATTATCCGCAAGTCCGGCACTATGTTCGCAATTTTCACGATCCATATGCGTACTGCCAGCCCCGCAATTGACCACCACATTGCCAGCCCTGTTGTAAGCACCACGTTTATCCATGCCGTGGCTAATCAGCACGTACACAACGGGATTTTGTATATCGACAGGATTGAGCAGGTTGGCAGACCCTCTATCCCATATCTGTATCATGTCGGTTGTGTTGCCTGCCGTCTCACTATCCAATGTATTTCCCGTAGCCGCCATATTTTTAGGGGTGACATACATGAGTCGGCTATTCCAGTAATCATATCCTTCTTCGTCAGGCAGTCCCAGTGTCTTAAACGGCACCGCACCAATCCACAATTCGTCAGCGGTTCCGCTTTCCAGTGCAGTGACTCCGCTAAGTGATGGGGAGGCAGCACTACAATCATCTTCCATACCTGCATTGACATTAGATTCCACAACAGACAACCCAGCAGGACAAGGAAGCCTGTCATGCAGATTAGCAAAGCGTTGCAGGGCGGATTCAATCCTGTTCAGGCGGCTGTTCGTCACGTCAAGCGCCTGAGACTCCTGATGGATATTGCTGAGTGCTAGTGCGGTACCAAGAATGATGGCGATCAGCGTAATGGAAATCGACAATTCAATCAGCGTATAGCCGTGTTGCGCAGGCGAAGAATGAGTGTGGCGTAACTGTTTCATCGCAAAGCCGGATTAATCTGGTAATGTGGTACCCATAGCAGCAAATCATCGAAATCACTGATTCCCGAATTAGCTACTGGTGTATCAATGAAGAACGCATCAGTGTCACAATTTTCTGCATCATCTAACGTTGCTATACATGCATTAATGCTGTCACCACGTTTCACTGTGGCACCGTTTTTGTTGGCTCCGTGACTAATAAATGCGTAAGCCGCCAGCATATCACTGCCTGTGCCAGCATCGATCACGCTATTGCCATAACGATCCTGTATAGTGATAGGATCCGCTGCCGGTTTAGTGTACGCATCAAAGGTAGCGCTATCCATGGCCAGATTTTCCACTACTGTGTATGTAATACGCATATGCCATGCGTCAAACATCAGATTGTCGGGTAAGTTCAGGCTTCTTACCGGAACCACCCCAATACGAATAGCACTATTGCCTGCACCAACAGACACAGTGCCAGCAGACGGGGCGCCGCAATTAACGGATATACCGTAATTCGCACTATCAGGTGCATCACCACGATTTGCAGGACAAGGCAAGGCACCATGTTGCACCACATACCGCTGCATGGCGGCATCAATGCGTTGCAGGGTTTGTATGGTCGTATCATATTTGGTTGTGTGCGTATAATGAACCGTCAGTTCAAACACGGCCGCAAGCATCGTGCCAACAATTGTTAGAACAATGCTCAATTCTAGCAAAGAAAAACCGGACATGGCGGTATGAGAATGGATTGAGACGGGTTTGGTAGTCACTGCTATAGCATGACATAAAAATATTATAGAATAATTAATTTAAATATTGATCTATTAACTACCGCTGCTTTATTGCATATACCAGAAACTCTTTATTTCCTTTCATGCCTTCTATGGGACTGGGTATAATGCCGCATATCTGCCAATATGCTTGGTTGTTGATCCATTTTTGCACATGATCGCATACGTGCTGGTGAATAGCGGTATCACGAATAATGCCGCCTTTACCAACTGCCTGCTTTCCTGCTTCAAATTGCGGCTTGATTAACGCGCATAACCATGCCCTATCCTTGGTTAATGATAAGGCTGCGGGCAACAGCGTCCTTAGGTTGATGAAGCTGGCATCACATACAATGCCATCAACGGGGCTGGGAACATGAGAATTGTTTAAATATCGTGCATTGGTCTTTTCCAGCACTGTGATACGTGTATCATGTCTTAGTGTCGGGTCAATCTGTCCATGCCCAACATCAACTGCATACACATGCGCTGCACCATGATGCAGACATACCTGGGTAAATCCTCCGGTAGAGGCACCAATATCTATGATAGTATGGTTTGTTGCATTAAGCGAAAAACATTCAAACGCATGGAGTAGTTTGAGGCTGCCACGTGATACCCACTGTGACGCATCTATTTGGCGCACCTCAATTATGGTTGCTGGTTCCACTAACGTGCTGGGTTTTTGACACGTTACATTGTCCAGTGATACCATTCCACCCGTGATAAGTGACTGCGCTTTTGTGCGAGATGATGCATGTCCCTGCGTCACTAACCATACATCCAGACGTACCCCTTTCATGGAGTGCGTTGTAGCATAAGAAACACCTGACAATCTATGAGAATATAGATGTATTACTGGCGATCAAGTTCAGGGTATCCAAAATAGTACCCCTGCATATAATGAACACCCAGATCCATCAGTATTTTGGCAATCTCACCATTTTCAACAAATTCGGCAATGGTTTGCAGCCCAAAACCATTCGTGAAGTCTAGCATCGTTTTGATGAAAAGCATATTGTCTTTGCTGTCCAGCAAATCCCGAATGAAGATGCCATCAATTTTAATAATGTCAATCGAGAGAGATTTTAGCTGCCTGAACGACGTATAGCCCGAACCAAAATCATCCAACGCTACTTTAGCGCCCTCTGCCTGCAATGCTGCAATAAAATAAGCAGTGCGTGTCATGTCAAGCTGCATCGCGGTTTCAGTAATTTCTACCATAAGCCGTGGTATGATAGATGGATGCCTTTTAGCAATTTGCTGAAATTTCTTGAGCCATACTACACTTGATGCCGTCAGATTAGAGACGTTAAACGAAACATAGAGGTTTGGATGTTGCAACATTTCCTCTGTCACAAGATCAAGTACCATATCGTCAATCATATCAATCAGTCCCATGCGTTCTGCCATGGGAATAAGTGATCCTGCTGTCGTGAGTTCACCAGTATCTTTCACCACACGCAACAATGCTTCATAATACGCAATAGCACCAGTATTTGCATCTATAATCGGTTGATATGCCATACGGAACTGGTCTTCATGCATGGCTGTATTAATGTAATTGACAATATCCATATCAGCGCGGCTTTGACGCTGTATGGCGTTGCGTGAAGGCGCATGTAACTGCGTTTGAGAAGGTTCCCTTAGCTCAACGTATAATTCATCAAGTAGGTCAATACATGGGGCTGTTATATCATCACATAGCTGGTATGAGACAGAACCCAGCATATGTATTGCTCCATAAGTGGAGCTATAATGCAGCCCTCTGATATGCTGCGTGATGATGTGTGGAATAGCATTACATCGTTCTGCATCATCATCTATCATGATGAAAGCAATGATGTCGCGCTGTATCCGGCTAATCTGTATGAAAGACACTTTATCTTTCAGATGTGACTTGATAGAATTCAGGAAATACTCAAACGCTGTTTCTGTTTCCACATGGCCAAACCCGCTAATAATCATTGGCAGATTATTTACTGCTACCATGGCAACAGCCATATGCTTATCTGTTGAAATATCATCAAACTGACGCTGTAATGATTCAACAAAATGCTTTGGATACGGGCTGATATTTTCTTGTAATGGTAACATGATAGGAGGGGCGTTAATCCGATGTATGATCTTCAGGTTCTTTCTTCACCAGATCAGCTATGTTTTTACGTTTGTTTCGTTTGACCGCAACCATTGAAGTAAACCTTCCAAGCTGCGGTGCTTCTTCCTGCTCCTGTTCTTGAGTAGCTGGTTTACGTGTGGATGGCTGATGCGTATTTTCTTCACAGGTTATGGTGAATCCGCCTTCCGGTAAAGCCTTTAATTCTAATACGACACGTTCCAGCGGCATAGAATCATCGGGTTTTTTACAGTAAAGGATGGTGAATAGCTTATTTTGAGAAGGAATCGTGACTTCCGGAAAATCTTCCGCCAGTGACATAAGGTTGCTGTATGCCTCATCAATACTACCGTAAGTCCAGTTCTTTTTAATACGGCGCATCACCCAATACCCCCAATCTGGATGCTTTCCAAGCGCACGCTTGCGCTGTGGATGGCGATTCAGGTCAATAGGAATCTTACGCAACATCAGTGTGTAACGGTTGTCCGGAGTCAATTCACAATAAAGTACTGCGTAATTACCCATATAACCTTTTTTCAGCTCTTCAGACGATATTTCATAGCCGCGTATCCATAGCACATGACACCCTTCCTCCACGGATTCGCTAAGCTTTGACTGTACGAAGCGATTTTCAATATAATCCATCTGACGTTGGGCTTCTTCTTTTATGACAAAAGAAAATTGGTGGTGTATCAGGTTGGTAATCAACGAAATTTTTGTGCTGGCAAGCTGCTTCTTCCGTTTTTTCTTATCTGGTGAGTTACCATCTTTGCCGCTCATGAATAATACCTGTTATTTAAGTCTAACCTTTCATTACTTATAGTCTATAATCGCTAAAAGAGCATTAAACAAGTAATCTGTAAAGGGTACCTTACCTTTTACCTGTAGACAAACCCCCGTCAGCACCCTATCTTAAACCACATTATGAGTGAATACCGAGTTCTTGCCAGACAATACCGCCCGCAAACATTTGATGATTTGGTTGGGCAGGAAGTGCTGGTGCGTACGCTAAGTAACGCTATTACGACCGGACGTATTGCCCATGCATTCATGCTTACAGGCATACGGGGCATTGGGAAAACGACAACAGCACGAATCATTGCCAAAGCACTGAATTGCATTGGAGAAGATGGCACGCAGGACAAAGCAACGGTTGCGCCATGTGGTGTTTGCTTGCATTGCACACAAATTAAAGATGATCGGCACGTTGATGTGCTAGAGTTAGATGCAGCCTCCCATACGGGCGTTGGTGATATACGCGAGATTATCGAATCAGTACGCTACAAACCCGCTTCTGCTAGGTACCGTGTCATTATTCTCGATGAAGCCCATATGCTCTCCAATAGTGCCTTTAATGCCCTACTAAAAACACTGGAAGAACCTCCCGCACATGTGGTGTTTATTTTTGCTACAACAGAAATCCGCAAGATACCCGTGACGATTCTATCGCGTTGCCAACGGTTTGATCTGCGTCGTCTGGATACGCAGGAAATGAAAGCACATCTTGCCTCTATTGCGAAAAAAGAACAGATGGTAATGGATGACGGTGCATTAGAACTAGTGGCTATTGCTGCGGAAGGTTCAGTGCGTGATGGGTTGTCACTGATGGATCAGGCTATTTCCCACAGCGAAGCTAATGCTTCTATTACGGAAGACATGATACGTGGGTTGCTGGGTTTAGTGGATCGTAGCCGACTTTATCATATGTTGCAGCACTTATTTGCTGGTGAATGCCCTGAAGCATTAACGCTGCTACAGCAGCATCACCGTGATGGCGCAATGATGCCACTGCTGGTGCAGGATATGATGCAGGCCGTGCATAGCCTGACGCGGTTGCTAGTGATAAAGGACTATGCGCTGGACACAACCTATTCGGCGCATGAAAAAGATATGCTGGAAGGGCTGGCTGCTACGTTGCACGTGCCGTCTGTCAGTCATTTTTGGACGATGCTTAGCAAAAGTCTGGAAGACATCAAACTCTCACCCAATCCCTTGGCAGCCACAGAAATGCTGTTTGTACGTATGGCGTACACAGCCAATCTGCCTGATCCAGCAAAGATTATTTCAACGCTGAAAGGGCAGGGAAGTGATACACCTTCAACCACTTCCAGCGCACAGTTGCCCCTTACGCCACCTGCTAAGGACGCAACGCAGCAGCATACAGACACGTATGTTAGGCCACATTTGGAACTGGTGGCACATAATCATCCTATAGATAGCTTTGATGATGTGATGCATTTGAGCAAATCAAAAAGCGAAATGCGGCTCCATAGCGAGCTTAAAACCAAAGCTCGTCTGGTACGTTTTGAGTCTGGTGCTTTAGTGTTCTCGGATAGTATGATGCTGGACAAAGAGCATGTTGATACGTTGCGAACATTGTTGCTGGAAGCAACTGGCAAACCATGGAACATCACCTATGAAGCACAAAAGGGGCAGGCAACGCTTGGAGAACAATTGCAGGAACAAAAAGCACGTGCCATGGAAGCTGCCAGATCGCACCCGTTAGTCACAAAGATTCTTGAAACTTTTCCCAAATCCGCTATGGTAGATGTAAGAACATTATAGCGTAGAAAGAACAATCTTATGAATATACAAAAAATGATGAAACAGGCTCAACAGATGCAACAGAAAGTTGTGGACATGCAGGAGCAATTAGCAAAAGAGGAATTTACCGGATCAGCAGGTGGTGGTCTTGTTAGCATCACGGTTAATGGAAAGACAGGTGTGAATGCCTCTATTGATGAGTCTTTGCTGAAGCCTGAAGAAAAAGAGATGCTGGAAGATTTGGTAATTGCTGCCATGAACGATGCGCGCCAAAAAGCCGATGAACGTATGCAGGCAGAAATGGGAAATCTGACGGGTGGTATGGGGCTGCCAGCTGACTTTAAGTTGCCTTTTTAAGGCACCGTCTCTGGCATGTATTCCTCCAGCCAGCCCTCACTGATAGATCAGTTGATACAGACATTTTCAAAACTGCCCGGGCTTGGACCTCGCTCTGCACGGCGCATCGTGTTGCACTTGCTTAGCAAGCCGGACAATGTGATGACACCGTTAATGCAGCAATTGCAGCTGGTGAAAGATCATATTCAAACCTGCCGTATATGTGGGAATCTTGATGTGAACGATGTCTGTCATATTTGCGCATCAGATAAACGCGATAAGCACGTCATCTGTGTCGTGGAAGATGTCGCTGATTTATGGGCTATTGAGCGCGGACATTATTTTCAGGGTACCTATCATGTGCTGGGCGGTGTGCTGTCTGCCATTGATGGTATCAGTCCGGATGATTTAGGTATTCCTACCCTGCAACAACGTGTGGCTGATGATGAGGTGAAAGAAATTATTATGGCGTTAAATAGTACAGCGGATGGGCAGATTACTGCCCATTATATCAGCGACCAGCTGCAACCTACCGGCGTGCGTATCACACGTCTGGCGCAGGGTATTCCTATGGGAGCAGATTTGGATTATCTTGATGATGGCACTTTGGGTGCAGCACTACAGTCACGGTTAAGTATATGAAGATTATTATCTCCCTGTTATGTTTGCTTGTGGCATCTGTACCTGCCTGCGCAGATAATGTTGATCCTGCTATCGCGAAAAAAGCGCAAACCTACCTTAACACGATCAAGACGCTCCAGTCACGTTACACACAAACAGCGCCTAATAATGTCGTGTCAACAGGTACGCTATATCTGAAACGCCCGGGCAAAATGCGTTGGGAATACGACCCGCCAGTACCAGTTATTATTACCGCGCTTGGTGGCATTATGCGCTATTATGATTATGAACTGGAACAGGTTAGCAATATCCCGATACAAGATAGTTTAGCTGGATTACTGGCCAGCAAGACCGTTAATTTTTCTGACGATACGATTAATGTGTTGCAAGCCTCAAGTGAGGATCAGGTGCATACGGTGCGTATTGCGCGTGCCGGACAGCTTGATGAAGGTACGATCAGTTTTGTGTTTGAGGACAGCCCGTATCAGTTGCGAAAAATAGTGATGAAAGATGCAAGAGGTGACATCACCCATGTTGCGCTGAATAATGCTGATGTGAACATTGCGCTGGATGATGACCTTTTCACGCAGCATATTGCATCCCCCAAACGCCGGAAATAGCACTTGGTTTATTGAAACTGATTAAGAAGTTGAAAAGCAGTAACTTAATTGCTACACTGTAGACTATTCTTTATATGCCACGTGCGACCCAATTACTATGATGAACCAAAACGAGCGTCTTTCTTTTGTTTCTTCCTTAACAGCTGCGAACATTCAAACAGTGGTTAAATTGTTTGAAGGTTTTCAGGGCAAATACAAATTTGTTTCAGGACTTTTTTCTAAAGTTGGAATTCGCTTTGACGAAGCGAAGCGAGTCAGACGAGTAAAATTTGAATTAACTTCTGCGCAAGATGGAAGCGTTTGGGAAGGATTGGTTGATTTTCAGGAGAATGGAGATGTCGAAGGCATTTTTATTATTCAGAAAGATGACTTTATAGAGCGCACTAACCTTGGAAACGATGAGATTGCACAAGTTTTAGACGATTTAGATGGTTTCAAAGGTTATTTTGAGCTTTGTCAAGATAGCCTTTACAAACTTCGCATCAGCAGTCGAACGATAACTAACTGGAGAGGAAGAACTCATCAGTTGTTTTCTCGCCAAGGTACATGTTTTAAAATTCGGATTGATTATGTTTCTGAAGGTTATTCTCTTCTGATCGAAGAGGTGGCTTGGGATATTAAATTAAGAGATCATTGATTATAGTCCTGTGTAAAAGCAGGACTTTTTTTGTGCGTTTAGGCTACCACCGCGTACCACACACATTTTATCGTTTACGAAATAGCTAGTTCTTGGTACACCACTATTCGTAGTTTGAACAATGATCAACAAAGTGTGTAAAGTCATGACAGGATATGTAGTAGCGGTTGCCGGAGCAACAGGAAACGTCGGACGGGAAATTTTGGCTATTTTAGCTGAGCGCAATTTTCCTGCTGAGCGTATTGTGCCATTGGCATCATCCCGATCAAACGGGCGTGAGGTGAGTTATGGTGACTACAAAACGCTCAAATGTCAGGTGCTGGAAGAATATGACTTTTCAGATACGGATATAGCCTTATTTTCCCCGGGTGCATCAGTTTCCAAAATCCACGCACCGCGAGCAGCCGCGCAAGGATGTGTGGTGATCGACAATACCTCGTTCTTTCGGATGCATGACGACATACCGCTTGTCGTGCCGGAAGTGAATGGCCATGCTTTGAAGCATTTTCGCAATCGTCATATTATCGCTAACCCCAATTGTTCCACCATTCAAATGGTGGTGGCGTTGAAACCGCTGGAAGATATTGCTCCGATTAAACGCGTGGTCGTGTCAACGTATCAATCTGTGTCTGGCGCTGGTCGGGATGCAATGGATGAGCTGTATCATCAGACAAAGAAAATTTATGTCAACGAGGTGCAGGAGCCAGAGCAATTCACAAAGCCTATTGCGTTTAATGTGATCCCGCATATAGATGAGTTTATTGGAAGTGGTGACACGAAAGAAGAATGGAAAATGATTCAGGAAACGAAAAAGATTCTGGAAGCTGACATTGCGGTGACGGCCACATGTGTGCGTGTGCCCGTGTTTGTCGGGCATGGGGAGTCTGTTAATGTGGAGTTTGATAGCGCTATCACTGAAGCAGAAGCGCGTGCAGCACTGGAAGAAGCAGAAGGCGTCTCAATGCTGGATCGCCGTGATGATGGTGGTTATATGACACCAAAAGAATGTTCAGGAGAAGATGCAGTATATGTGTCACGCCTGCGCACTGATGAAAGTGTGCCACATGGGTTAAATATGTGGGTAGTGTCAGATAATTTACGTAAAGGCGCTGCATTAAATGCGGTACAGATCGCCGAGAAGCTAATCGCTGATTTTGGGTTGATGCCTAAAGCAGCGCAAGCCGCTTAAACGTAGCGCCGCGTAATGCGTGCGCCTAAACTGGTCAGTACTTCATAACCGATGGTATGGTAAATACGTGCCAGGTCATCTACCGTCTGGCGGTGATCCATCAAACTAATGCAAGTTTCGGCTTCCAACGTAGCGTCCGGTACTTGGCTAACGTCGAAGCACAACATATCCATCGTGACGCGTCCAAGCAACGGAACACGTATATCACCTATATATCCGTAAAGCTGGTTGCTGCTATGGCGAAATATACCATCAGCATAACCAATGCCAATTGTTGCTGTTTTCATGCCGGCTTTGACTGGTACAGTCGCACAATAACCGAGTGTTCCAGCTTGTTCAATGGTACGAATCTGTAAAATAGGTGCGCTTAGTGAGGCAACTGGTTCCATCATCGTATCAGGCGTATCACACGGATTAATACCGTATAGCGCGCATCCTGGACGTGTTAACGTTCCATGATAAGAGGGGGGTAAGAAATGTGCGGCGGAATTTGCATAGCTTGTGGTTAAATGCGGCAGCAATGCAACAGCGTGTTGCATCGTGTCACATTGATGCTGATTAATCGGGCTTTTCAGGTCAGAGGCGCAGGCATAATGCGTCATTAACAGGTTAGCGTGAAGGCTGTGAAGCAAAGTGGCGCGCTGTTCCACTTCACCAATGGTCAGCCCTAAACGTTGCATCGCTGTGTCTACGTGAATAGCTGCTGGCAGCATATCTGGATAGGTTGCGCGTATGGTGTTCCATTGTTGCGCCTGCTCAAGCGTATTAATTACTGCATGAAGCCGGTATGTATGATACGCATCATGTTCACCTTCCAGCACACCCTGAAAAACATAGATAGCACTGTCTGGCAATGTCTGACGTAGCGTAATGGCTTCATCCAGTGTGGCAACAAAGAAAGTATGGCATCCGGCACCACGTAACGCAGCCGACACCTGAGCAACCCCTAGTCCGTAAGCATTGGCTTTCACCACTGCAGCTACCGCACCTAACGGGTGCAATGCCTGCAAACGCTGCCAGTTGCGGATGATTGCATGAGTATCGACATGAAGTACAGGGGTTAGGTAAGCCATAGCAGCGCGCATTATACGGTTGGTGTGCGACAGAGTCTATCATAAAAAGTAAGGGTTCATTAGGTTTTTGGCAGTCTGCTTAACATACCCTATCAGGCTTGTGGTGTCACAGGAATCATGGTAGCTGTGACACCATGAATTACGTGCTATGTTTCATTTTGCTATGTTGTGCAATGCTTTGTGGAAATATTGCTAAGGCATCGGACGCAACGCGCATAGACACCGAGAATGTCAGCAATATGCCTGATCTGTCTAATATGTCACTGATTGTGATTGGTGGACTGGTCGTGCTGATTGCGGGTGTATTTCTGGTGCGAAAAATTGTGCGGTTGCGGCATGTGATACGTTCTGGTTATGCCGGATCGCAATTGCAAACACAGGTCATTCGCACATTTACGTTGGTTACGATTATCCCGACTATTGTTATTTCAGTCTTTTCTATATTGTTTTTTTATTACGGGATTAAAGACTGGTTCAATCAAAGCATCACTACCGTATTGGAAGAATCTGTTGCGGTGGCAGAAGCGTATCTTGATGAGCATGAAAGCACATTGCGTGTGGATGCACTCGGTATGGCAGAGGAACTAACCCGCAATCTGGATTTCTCTATCACAAACCCTGTCTTATTTTCTAACATTGTTGACGAGCAGGTTACGCTGCGTTCGTTATCTGAAGCAATTGTTATACAAAATGAACGTGTGCTGGCTCGTTCACGACTGAGTTTCTCGCTTAGTTTTGAAAGTCTGCCTGAGAGAGCCTTTCATGCCGCCAGAAAAGGAAAGATTGCGCTAGTTGAGAAGCACAACCGTATTTTTGCCGTCGTCAATATGGATCCACTGACCAATACGTTTCTGATTATTAGCCGACTGGTTGACGAAAAAGTCTTGGAACATATTGAGCAATCCAAAGGTGCTGCCACCAACTATGAACGACTGACGAACAACATCAACCAACTACAAGTGATTTTTGTTGTGGTGTTTATTTTGGTGACACTCATTTTGTTACTCACCGTGTTCTGGTATGGGGTAAGTTTTGCCGCGCGTATCACGAATCCGTTAATCACCGTAGCACAGGCAACAGAGCGAGTCAGGGCAGGGGATTACTCGATCCAGATTGAAGAGAACACCAATAACGAAGAAATTGACTTGTTGATTAGGCACTTTAACCGGATGACCGGACAGCTTTATCATCAGCGTTTGGAACTAACGCAGGTGACACGTATGCTGGATCAACGCAGGCGCTTTAGTGAAACGGTGTTAAGTGGTGTTTCTGCCGGTGTCATTGCACTCGACACCACGTTTATTGTCGGGTTATGCAACGCGTCGGCAGTGCGGCTACTTCATTTTGAATCACCGCAGGAAATGGCCGGGCATCCATTACGTGTTCTTGTGCCAGAGTTGGAGCCGTTACTAGCAAGGGTATTGCAACGCCCGGGAATGGTGCAGGAAGATCAGGTAACCATTATTCGTCATGGCCAAACCATTGAATTTCAAGTCAAAGTTTCTGCCGAAATCAGTCAGAGCTACATTGAAGGGTTCATTGTCACGATTGACGATATTACCCCACTTATTGCAGCACAGCGCAACGCCGCATGGTCAGATGTAGCACGTCGCGTGGCGCATGAGATTAAAAATCCACTCACGCCTATTAAGCTATCTGTGGAACGTCTGCGCAAAAAGTTTCACCCTGAAGATTCAGCACAACAGGAATCGTTTGACCGCTATTTAAACACCATTACGCGGCATCTGACGGACATAGGAACCATTGTAGAAGAGTTTGCTTCTTTTGCCCGTATGCCTGCACCCAAGCTACAACCTGTGGTATTAAAACCACTGCTGGACGGCGCTATTTTTTCGGCGGAAACCAGTGAACCCGACATAGAATATGTGCTGGATAGTGAGCAGGATATCACACTTAATTGTGACGAAGGCCTGATGTCGCAGTTGCTTACAAACCTATTAAAGAACGCTGCGGAGAGCATAGGGCGCCGTGATGAAGAAGCTACCCATGAAGCAGGCTGGATACATATGGGAGCCTACAGTCAGGGAGAGCATATTATTATAGCTATTGCAGATAATGGTGTTGGTTTTCCAGAGCATTTAATTCACCGTGTGATGGAGCCATATGTAACAACCCGCGCTAAGGGTACCGGACTCGGACTGGCTATTGTTCGCAAAATTGTTGAAGATCATCACGGCACTATTTCACTGAACAACCGTAGCAATGGTGGTGCGGTTATTCGACTTAGTTTCCCAAGACATATTGCAATTGATGAAAAGAATGGGTAATGTAGCTCCAACGCGATGTGTGATTAACATATCACAAGGCTTAAATGACAGGAGAAGAAAGGTATGTTTAATGACGTTCTGATAGTGGACGACGAAGCTGATATCCGTGATTTAGTCGCAGAAATACTGGAAGATGAAGGGTATTCTGTCCGGCGTGCAAATAATAGTGATTCAGCATTAAAAACATTGGCCGAACGTGTGCCAAGCCTAATGATACTCGATATCTGGTTGCAGGGAAGCGAACTGGATGGGTTAGGGATCTTAGAGCTTTGTCAGGAACGTTACCCCACACTGCCTATTATTATGATTAGCGGTCACGGCAATATTGAAACAGCAGTCAACTCTATCAAAATGGGTGCATTCGATTTTATTGAAAAGCCGTTTGAATCAGAGCATTTGTTGCACGTGATGAACAAAGCCAGCGAGTTATCCCGCCTGCGCGAAGAAAATGCAGAATTACGTTTGCGTGGTAAGGTGGAAAATACCTTGCTTGGTAGCTCTCCCGCTATTTGCGCTATTCGCTCCGTTATTGATAAAGTAGCACCGACCAATAGCCGTGTACTTATTACCGGAGAAGAAGGAACTGGCAAAGAAGTGGTTGCACGTTTGCTCCACGAACATTCCATGCGTGCTAAAGGGCCTTTCATTACACTGAACGCCGCTAGTTTGCATCCATCGCAGGTAGATGCAGAGTTATTTGGCATTGAATCAAACAACCCGGGAGGTGGCGCAGAAAAACTGGGGCTGTTCGAGCGCGCGCATGGTGGCACATTATTCATTGACGAAATCGCTGACATGAACAAAGAAACGCAAGGGAAAATGCTGAAAACTTTGCACGATCAGTCTTTTGAACGTGTGCGGGGTGCTAAACGTGTATCGGTTGATGTACGTGTGATTGCCTCCACTAACCGCGATCTGAAAGAAGAAATGGCGATGGGTAATTTCCGTGAGGATCTCTATTACCGCCTAAATGTTGTGCCTATTCATATGCCTTCGTTGCGTGAACGTAGAGAAGATATTGAAGAACTGTCAAACTTCTTTATTGAACAATCCGCTCACTCTGCTGGCATTAGTAAACCAGAACTTACCTCCGACGCGGTCGCCGTGCTACAAGCGTATGATTGGCCGGGAAATATTCGGCACTTGCGTAATGTGATTGAGTGGACACTCATTATGACGCAGGAAAAGCCATTAAATGTTATAGGTGAAAGCATGTTGCCACCGGAATTGAAAGGTCAGCATAACACCATGCAGGCACCAGATGATGGCAACGCAATCATGTCCATGCCACTACGTGAAGCACGTGAGGTGTTTGAGCGGCAATATCTGATGACACAAATTTCGCGTTTTGGTGGTAATATTTCCAAGACAGCTTCTTTCATTGGCATGGAGCGTTCTGCCTTGCACCGGAAACTGAAGTTGCTGGGCATTCACAACGACGAGAAAATCCCAGCTTAATGCAGGTCAGTTTACTATGAATGGTTGCGTGTCATGAATATTATTATTTGTGGAGCAGGTCAGGTAGGTCGTAGCATTGCTGAGCAACTTGCAGGAGAAGGCAATGTCATCACTGTTATTGATAAAAATGCTGATCTTATACGCGAGATTAATGATACGCTGGATGTGAAAGCTATCACAGGCATGGCTTCCTATCCATCTGTTTTGCAGCAGGCTGGTGCAGATAATTGCGACATGCTTATTGCGGTAACGTATTCTGATGAAGTGAATATGATTACCTGTCAGATAGCACGTTCATTGTTTAATATTCCGACCAAGGTTGCCCGTATTCGCCAACCTGACTATCTTGCACCGGCATGGAGTGATTTATATCGGCTGGATCATTTGCCCATAGATATTATCATTTCTCCTGAAATGGAGGTAGCCTCTGCCATTATGCGGCGTTTGCATGTTCCCGGAGCGCTTGATTCTGTACCTTTTGCCAATGGTGAAGTGCAGATGCTGGCTATACGATGCGAGGCGAATTGTCCGTTAAGCAACTTACCGTTTAAGATTATTTGTGAGCGTATTATTCCACATAATATTGCTTTGCTGGGTGTAGTCAAAGAAAACCGTTTTCGTATCCCCAAACCAACGACCATATTACGTGATGATGATGTGGTATATTTACTGGCGGAACGTAAGCATTTGGACAAAACACTGGCACTGTTTGGGCATCATGAACAGGAAGCACGGCGGCTGATTATTTTAGGCGGTGGTAATATTGGTTTGAGTGTTGCACAAACGATTGAGCATGAAGATCATCACGTGAAAGCAAAGCTGATTGAGTTAACCTATGACCGCGCCCGCCATATTGTGGAAGGTTTAGAGGACACAACAGTTATACACGGAAGTGGGTTAGACAAAGAGATATTAGGCGAGTGCGACATTGAAATGACTGAAACGCTTGTCGCGGTTACAAATGATGATAAAGTCAATATTTTGGCATCACTGCTTGCGAAGAAATTGGGATGTAAGCGAACCGTGACGCTGGTGAATAACCCTGCCTACATTCCAATGCTGCAAAATCTGGGTATTGATGTATTAGTTAACCCAAGGCAGACAACCGTTTCCAGCATTTTGCGCCATATTCGCCGGGGACGGATCAATGGGGTCTACTCATTGCTCGAAGGAGCTGCTGAAATTATTGAGGCGCAGGTGCATAAGGAATCAGAGTTGCTTGGTAAAGTGGTTGGAAGTCTTGACCTGCCAAAAGACGTGTCACTTAGCGCGATTTTACGCAATCACGTACTTATTTTACCCAAAGACACTGATGTATTGCATGAAAATGACAGTGTTATTATGGTAAGTATGGCTGAATCTATTAAACAGGTTGAATCCTATTTTTCTACCGCTAGCGAACATTTTTAAACAATGCCTTATTATCTTATCCTTATCGCTATATGTTGTTGTGTTGGTTTACATGACACCGCTGATGCAGCACAGACAGAGTATATGTCTTTGCGATCCGGCAAGGTAAATATGCGCGTGGGGCCGGGGAAAATGCACCCTATCTTATGGACGTACACCGCACGTGGCCTGCCATTAAAAGTGATTGCCAAACATCATGAATGGGTGCAGGTGCAGGATAAGGAAGGAGAGACGGGATGGATATATTCGCGATTATTGAGTACCGTTCGTACCGCCATGTCGAATAGCCACAACGTGCTAGTCCATACGCATCCGGACAATAATGCCAGTGTGATAGCTAAAATGGCGAGGCATGTGGTTGTATTACCTGTTACGTGTCGGATTACTTGGTGTAATGTAAATATTCCCTATGCAGGTGATACGGTATCAGGGTGGGTACGAAAGCAATATCTATGGGGAGTTGAATCAGCAGACCTTTTTGAAGAATAGCGTTCACTTCAGCGTACGGTGGTACGCTGCCACATTACGGTTATGCTCGCTAAGTGTTTTGGCAAATACATGGCCACCTTTTCCATCAGCAACAAAATATAATGCATCGGTAGGTGCAGGGTTTAGCGCGGCATGAATACTTGCACGCCCTGGGTTGCATATTGGGGAAGGCGGAAGCCCTGCAATATGGTAAGTATTATAAGGTGAGGTATGCTGAATATCTTTGCGAAAGAGGCGTTTGTTCAACGTACCCGTTTCCCGGTAAATACCATAATTCGCTGTTGGGTCTGATTGTAGTTTCATGCCTTTGTTTAAGCGATTAATAAATACCCCTGCAACCTGACTACGTTCAGAGGCTTCGCCCGTTTCCTTTTCTATGATGGATGCAAGTATCAACGCTTCGTCCGGGTTAGATAGAGGCAATCCATCCTGCCGCGCTTCCCATTCTTTTGCCAATGTGCGTTGCATGGCACGCTGCATAATATCAATAACGGACTGGCGTGATTGCGCACGAATAAACTGATATGTTTCCGGCAATAGATACCCTTCTTTTGGCATCTTGGTAATATCCCCTGATAGTAGCGGATGTGCTTTTAACAGAGCAGTGATATCATCTACCAGCCATCCTTCCGGTATCGTCAGACTACGTTTGATAATATGGCCTTTCACCATTGCCAAACTTACTATCTCCGGGGTCACGCTTACGGGAAAAAAATAGTCTCCCGCCTGATATCGCACCGTATGTTGAAACCTTCTGGCATAGAGATGAAATAACATGACGTCTGTAGAGCCAGATAATATGTTTGCCTCTCTAAGTGTACGAATAATACGGTTTGAACTCATTCCTTTGGGGATAGTTACTTCTACACTCGAAGATAGCGTTGTAACGGGTTGACGCCAGAATGTATCCAAAAAATGTGTGTAGCTTATGTAAGCACCGCTCAAAGCAACAATAATTAGAAAAACACATGTCCAAATAATACGGCGTAAAGGCATATGCTAAGATAACGCCTTTGACCAGCGTCTATACACGGCCAAAAATTAAAGTAGAATTTGTGCCACCAAACCCGAATGCATTAGAAAGCACGTAATCGACTGTACGTTCCTTGGCTTTATGAGGGATTAAATCCAGATCACAGCCGTCAGACGGGTTATGCAAATTTAATGTTGGAGGGCAGAGTTGATCCCGCATGGCTAGCAGTGAAAAGATTGCTTCAACACTTCCGGCCGCACCGAGCAAATGGCCTATTGCCGACTTTGTTGATGACATAGACATATCATAAGCAGCATCACCAAACAGACGTTTAACCGCTTGTAATTCAAGTGTATCACCTAGCGGAGTAGATGTGCCATGAGCGTTGACGTAGTCGATATCTTCAGGGTTCAACTTCGCTTTCTTCATCGCCATTTGCATGGAACGATAACCACCTTCATGTCCTTCTGCCGGAGCCGTAATATGGTATGCATCACCAGATAATCCGTAACCCAGTAACTCTCCGTAAATGGTGGCACCACGTTTTTTTGCGTGTTCGTATTCTTCTAAAACCACGATACCAGCACCTTCACCCATTACAAATCCATCGCGATCCTGATCCCATGGGCGTGACGCTTCAGTTGGTCGATCATTAAAGTTGGTTGATAAGGCACGCGCAGCGACAAACCCTGCCACGCCTACGCGGCAAATAGCGGCTTCCGCACCACCAGCAATCATAATATCCGCGTCATCTCTTTTAATAATTTCTGCGGCATCTCCAATAGCGTGCGCTCCGGTAGAACATGCTGTTACGACTGCCTGATTTGGCCCTTTAAATCCATGCTCAATGGAAACCTGACCTGACGCCAGATTGACCAGACAACTTGGAATGAAGAAGGGACTAATACGCCGGGGGCCTTTTTCGTTAAGGAGCGTGACACTTTCCTGCATTTTTTGCAAGCCGCCAATGCCAGAGCCGATAAGTACCCCTGTACGTGTTTGCTTTTCTTCTGTATCAGCGCTCCATTCGGAGTGTTGCACTGCTTCGCGAGCAGCTGCAATAGCATACAGAATAAATGGGTCAATCTTTTTACGGTCTTTTGCAGGAAGTACTTCATCTGGATTAAACTGTCCTGCATCAGTACCAACAGGAAGCTGCGCCGCGACTTTACATGATAAGTCGCTAGTGTCAAACCCTTGAATTTCTTTAATGCCTGACTTGCCTTGTGTCAAAGCATCCCAAGTAGGCTTTACCCCGTTAGCAAGTGGGCTAACCAGGCCTAAGCCAGTGACAACTACACGGCGCATGGTCACTATTATTCCGCGTGTTCTTCAAGATAGGTTGTTGCATCACCAACAGTCTGAATTTTTTCAGCAGCGTCGTCTGGAATTTCACAGCCAAATTCTTCTTCAAAAGCCATAACCAGTTCTACCGTGTCCAGACTATCAGCGCCTAAATCATCAATAAAGTTTGCACTAGCGACAACTTTTTCATCATCCACACCCAAATGTTCTACAACGATCTTTTTTACACGATCTTCAATCGTACTCATAATGGTTATCTCCTTAATGTATCTATTTTAGTAAACTAACGATGTGCTACGTACTGCACATTTTAAGTTGATGAGGGTTAAAGCCTGATGCGTACTTTTTTGCAAGTGTTTTTTTAAGCAATAAATGTTTTTAGGGCTTACCTGCACAAGTAGGACTTTATTTATGCCGATAAATAATACGGCCTTTTGTCAGGTCGTAAGGGGTCATTTCTACTGTTACCTTATCTCCTGCCAACACTCTAATGCGGTTTTTACGCATTCTTCCAGAGCTATGTGCTAACATTTCATGCCCGTTTTCTAACGTGACACGAAACATGGTGTTTGGTAGCACTTCTTGTACTACACCTTCAAATTCAATGAGTTCTTCTTTTGCCATAATGGATGGATATATAGATTTCCCGAAATAATGCAAGCATAAAGCGTTGAAATGATTTATATGCTTTCCTATGGATAGAATCAGACAACCTGCCATTATATTAGCACGCCCTCAAATGGGCGAGAATATTGGGGCGGCGGCTCGGGCTATGGCGAATTTCGGCTTATCTGATTTGCGACTGGTTGCTCCTCGTGATGTCTGGCCAAATGAGCGTGCATATGCAATGGCTGCGAATGCAAAAGATATTATAGATCAGGTGCAATTATACGATACGCTGGATCAGGCACTACATGATTGTCATCATGCTTATGCAACCACTGCTCGGTCACGTTCTGTTGATATGCCCGTTGATACACCCCGTACTGCAATGCAGCATTATGCTGCGCATGATAGTCAGAAAATAGCTTACGTATTTGGAGCAGAAAATAACGGGCTGCTTAATGAGGAACTAAGCTGGTGCCACGCAATCATGACCATCCCGTGCGCCGCCTATCGTTCCTGTAATTTGGCACAGGCTGTAATGGTGGTTGCCTATGAATGGTTTGGGGCAGTCAATGGTAGCACTGTAAAACACATATCTGATGCCGAGCATAATATCAAACCAATAGACTACGCAACCGTTGAAGAATCTGCTATGTTATATCAACAGTTAAAGCACATGCTGGAGCAGTCTTCTGGCTTCTACGGTAAGCCAAAATTTCAACAGCTTCTCAGGCATGTGCGTCATGATATTATGCAGGCTGGGATGACTTCCACTCAGGTGAGACGGTGGCATAGCATTATGAAAGCTTTAAAGCATTAACGATCAAGATTGTCATATAAATGTCATCCACATTGTAGGCTTTACAGAGTAGTATAGAGAGCATGGAAAAAGAGATGTTTATTCAAATGAGGTACGTAATATGAGAATACCCGTTATATCACCAGCTATTGACGCGGCTAAAGGGATTGCCAAGTTTTTCGTAGATATTGTCAAGCTGCCATTCAACGGTGCCATGAATGCAGGAAAAACTGTCGTGCATGCTGTGGAAGAAGGATTTGGCATTGGCGCAATAGGAGCAAAAATTGGAGGTTTAGTAGGTTTGGCTTACGGAGCAGCTGAAGGACATAAAGGTTCAAAAGAAGGTAAAGACACCAATATGTTTTCCAGTGCCATTGGGTATGGATTAAAGTTTGCTTTGGGCGGGTTTACCGTAGGTGCTGGTGTTGGAGCCGCTAAAGGTGGTGTAGAAGGTGTTGTCCATACAGCGCAGGTTGCAGCCAAAGATGGTGGTGAAATTATTGGTGGACTGACTCCTGGAACAACCCCGCCAGCACCACAGCAAGCATCATCACGAACTCCTGTAAGAGGGTAACTTCTTTTCTTGACAGGTCGAAATAATACGCTATATTGCCCGCTGATTATTACTAATAGTATCATTATTTATACGGGAACATTCGAAAGTGTCAAAACGAGTACAAGCGAAATATAAGCTAAGCCGCCGCATGGGCGAAAATATTTGGGGTCGTGCAAAAGATCCCGTACTTAAGCGTGAATATGCACCTGGTCAGCACGGTGCCGCACGTCGTCGCAAAATATCAGATTATGGTTTGCAATTACGTGCAAAACAAAAACTAAAAGGTTACTATGGTAATCTTTCCGAGAAGCAGTTTCATAGTATCTATAAAGAAGCAGTACGCTTGAAAGGTGATACGTCTGAAAATCTTGTAGGATTATTAGAGTCGCGTTTATGTGCATTCGTGTATCGCATGGGTGTTGTGCCAACCGTGTTTGCTGCTCGCCAGTTTATTAATCACGGCCATGTAAAAGTGAATGGCAAACGTGTTAATATCCCTAGCTATAAATTGAAGACAGGTGATGTGGTTGAAGTAAAAGAATCATCTCGCCAGATTCCTATGGTGCTGGAAGCATTGCAAAATGCTGAACGCCAAGTGCCTGACTATGTTGAAGTTGAAGGTGGTAATCTGAAAGCTACGTTTACTCGTGTACCTATCTTTACCGATATTCCTTATCCTGTTATTATGGAACCAAATCTGGTTATCGAATTTTACTCACGTTAGTAACTTGCATCTTGAAAAAGCACTACTCTATTGCGGAGTAGTGCTTTTTTGTAAAAATAACGGTATTAATGGTGACAAATACTTCTCTTCCTTTGGCAGTTATCCTTTTGGCAGGTGGGACAGGGGAGCGTTGTTTAGCAAATTGCCCTAAACAATATGCAACATTGGGAGCTGTAAGTGTTTTGCAACATGCTTTGCAAGCAATGCGTGGCGTAACCGGAGATAATGTACGCTATATAGTGGTTAGCCATAAAGATCATGATACATGGCTAAATCAATGCATCACACTGGATGGTTCGGTTGAACATGTTTATGGAGGCAACACGAGGCAAGCATCTGTGTATGCTGCTCTTCAAATGTTGCAGCCAATGCCGCCAGATTATGTGCTGATTCATGATGCTGCACGCCCGTTTGTCTCACAAGATGTCGTGACGCGTTTACTGGCAGAGTTGGAAGACTCTATAGCTGTAATACCTGCAATTAGTGTGTCTGATACCGTTAAACGTGTGCAGGACAAGTATGTCAAAGAAACCGTAAGCCGTGACTTGCTTCATGCGATTCAGACACCGCAAGCATTCCATTATTCTACGCTTTACAGGGCGCATAATGATGCAATAACCCAAAACTGGCGACACATGACAGATGATGCAATGTTGTGTGAACATGCTGGTCATGTGGTGAGTGTTGTTAAAGGTCACCCACAATCGTTTAAAATCACAACCGCTAATGATTTGGAGATGGCAAGAATGATAGCGCAAACATCGTATGCAAGCCGTACAGGATTAGGGTATGACGTTCACCAGCTGGTGCCACATAACACTGATGGCGAACAAGTGATCCGTTTGGGAGGAATTGACATTGAGCATACGCATTATTTGCGTGGGCATTCGGACGCGGATGTGGTGTTGCATGCGCTGACGGATGGGTTGCTTGGTGCAATCGGGCAGGGGGATATAGGGCTGCATTTCCCTCCCAGTGATATGACACATCAGAACAAAGATTCAGCAATATTCATCTCACATGCGCTGAAACTATTGCATGAGGCAAATGGATATTTTATTCATGCTGATATTACTATTATAGGTGAAAGACCAAAAATTACTCCTTACCGCGAGGCGATGACCAAACGTATTGCTGACATAATGCAAACAGATACACATCGTATTAATGTTAAAGCCACAACGACAGAAACATTAGGGTTTGAGGGGAAGGAGGAAGGATTGGCGGTTCATGCAATTGTCACAGTCACTTTACCCCAAACTATGGTATAAGAATTCTTATGAAAAATAATCTTAATTCCTTTCTTGCTACCTGGTTTGGCATTGGTAACGCTCCCATTGCTCCCGGAACGTTTGCATCGTTGCTGTCATTGCCGCTTGGGTATATTATCCATAACGCATTTGGTTCGTTGATGCTTGGCATCATTTCCATGTTTGTGTTTGTTGGAGGTATCTGGATTACCGATCTCTATATTGAAATGAATCAATCAGCGGATAAAGACCCAAAAGAAGTGGTGATTGACGAAGTAGCTGGCCAATGGTTGATGCTTGCCTTTATGCCACCTACGCTGTTTGGGTATGCGCTGGCGTTTTTACTGTTTCGTTTCTTCGACATCATCAAGCCATGGCCTATCTCATGGCTGGACAAAAACTTCAAGAATGGTTTTGGTGTGATGGTGGATGACATTGCTGCTGCTGTATTTGGCATTATTACCTACTTTCTGATAAATGAACTGCTATTGCAGCATATTACCCCTGTTTTTTCATGGGAACCATGGTAAAGTGCTTTACTTAAGGGTATTTTCGAGATATATTAGTTTCTTAAACTAGTTCTTCTTTAGAACTTACGGGTGCATTTGCTCTTTTTTCGCTACGCTACATCATGCGTGGCTTGTACACATTACCTATTCTTTGTTATGAGATTTCAAACATTGGCTTTGGTTGGTTTGGCTAGTCTTACTGCTTTCGTTTCCGGCTGTGAGCAGTTGGACAGCAACGAATATCAAATCAACTCAAAAATACGAGTTGATAGAACACCAAAAGCGAGCGTGCCTACAGTTAGTCCAACTCCGACTGTCACCTCAACCCCTGATGAAATCACGGTGAATCCTGTGGTTAAAACGGAAACAGAGCAAGACTTTTCTGTATCTGAGGTTCCTTCACCTGCTGCGAAAGCAGCTGAGGAAAAACCAAAAACACAGAATCTACCGGAAAAACCTCAAATTTCCCTTATCAAAGAGATGAAGATTAAAGAAATTTTTTGGGATATTTCTACACCAAGATCTATAAGAGCTTTGGCTAAAACTTCCCAAGAAATCGCGTTGGTTATTTTCAGGGATGAGGCTATAAGCGATCTTCGTTTATGTTTTAGGATAGACCAGGATTTAGCATTCTCTAAGTCCAACATAGACTTGGAGAAAGTTAACAAAGCTGTTCTTATAAACAGTACGGTGGTACTATCCGAGGAAGTTGATCAAGAATATTCTGGTATTGATGAGCAACTGCTTGTTGAACTAGAAAGCCTTTCCAAGGAAAACAAGGCTAGCATCATATACATAGTCAATAATTTTGACTATGTATCACCTAATACCAGTTGTCCACGTGGAGATAGCTAGAATCCAACCCGCACTGCCCTATAGGCGCTGCGGGAATTTTTTTAGGTAGCCCACTGAATGGCTGCGTACCCAACGCCTGCAGACGTGGCCGACACTACCATGCCCCATATCATATCAACGATCGTAACATTTAGTGGCCAGCCTTTCATTAAGGCATAATTTGTAATGTCATAAGTGCCATAAGATGCCAGTCCCATTAACGCACCTGAAATCAGGCAATAGGTAAGATTATCATTCGCCACGTTTGGAACAACAGTTAAGAGCAGAAGTATCGCGATATATACAATGTAAAACAACATAGCTGGTATCAGCTTGTATTTTTCTCGCAGAAAATGGCCAATATTGCGCTGGTAAAACCCTTGTGCAATACCTTTGATCCACACCATATCCATTAATAAAAATACGCAGAGCGCACATATATAGCCAATCACATAATCCATAATGTCACATCTACATTACACTATGTGACAACGCTCATAAGCGTGCATTACTTTTAAGCCACATTGTGCTGGGGTATGGTTGCAGGTTGGCGGTTGTGCCGCGTGATCCACCCCCCGCCAAGCACACGGCTACCATCATACACAACACATGCTTGGCCGGGCGCAATCGCATATTCCGGTGCAACGGTTTCTACCAGCGCACGATTGCCTTCCAGCAACGTCACATGAGCAGGTTTAAGTGTCTGCATGGAGCGCCACTTAATCATAACTGACGTATCTGGCTTAATGGAATTATCCAGCCAGTTTGTGTCATGTAAAAAGAAGCATGTGGTTGCTAAGGCAGATTGCTCGCCAACAATCACCTGACGCTTTTCTGCATCCAGCCGTATTACATAAAGCGGGTGAGCGTAAGCAATGCCTAAGCCTTTGCGTTGCCCAACCGTGTAATGAATAATACCTTCATGTTGCCCAAGTACGGTGCCGTCCAGATGCACAATGTCACCCGGCGCACAGGCTTCCGGGCGCATTTTTTTAATCACGCTGGCGTAATCACCGCCGGGTACAAAACAAATATCCTGACTATCTGGCTTATCAGATACCGCTAAACCAAAGCGCAATGCATGAGCGCGCGTAGTCTCTTTGGTCATACCACCTAAGGGGAAACGCAGAAACTCCAGTTGCGGTTGAGTCGTGGCAAACAAAAAATAGCTTTGATCTTTACCTGCGTCCTGCCCGCCATGAAGTTGTACGCCACCGGACGTGTTGATACGTTGTACATAATGTCCTGTCGCCATGACATCAGCGTCCAACTCATGCGCGGTTTGCAACAGATCATGGAATTTGACCGATTGATTGCAGCGCACGCAGGGAATAGGGGTTTCGCCTGCAAGGTAGCTGTCAGCAAAATCATCCATCACGCTTTCACGAAAACGGCTTTCATAATTTAGTACATAATGTGGAATACCCAACTGGTCAGCGACTAAACGCGCATCATGGATATCCTGTCCGGCGCAACAGGCTCCTTTCTTACTGATAGCTGCACCATGGTCGTAAAGTTGCAGTGTAATGCCAATCACATCATAGCCGGATTCATGCAGCAAAGCCGCCACCACTGAGCTATCTACCCCACCGGACATAGCCACCACTACGCGTGTGTCTTGAGGTGGTTTGCCTAAGCCTAAATCAATCACTCCATCTATCATCATGCATAAATATCACATGCCCGGGTAAAAGACCAGATTAGAATGCGTAGGCAACTCCTACGCGGTAGGCTTGTGAGTTTAGCTCTACCTCATCAAGGTTACTATCAATAACCAAACCATTTACAGACGTGCTGGAGGTGATTTCACCGTCGAGCCCCCAATTATGGTAATCTGCATTCATATTAAGTGCCAGACTCTCTGTGATGAAATAACTATAATCTGCACCAAGCTGAAACCCAATAGCATCACCTGCAAAGGGTAGACGAAGAGGTGTGGCATTTGGTGCAGAGAACGCTATGTCTGCTTCATAGTCTGCATAATGTACTTCTCCACGAAACTGAAAGCGATGTTCTTTCGTGCGTGTACCTGCTTTAACGCCAATGAATGGGCTTTTCATGGTGCTGTTATATTGACGCATGGTGGAAGGTAGTACGTTTCCATCAGACAGGGTTTGCGCGGGTATTCCTACATCTAAGTCTAATGTTTGGTAAGCATATCCGGCAACTGGGGTTGCCCAGCTATATTGTCTGGTGTTGGCAGGATGAAATAGTTGCCCTATGTCAAACTGATACCCCAGTGCAAATTTCGCCTGCATGGCCTCCGCTTTTCCCTCACCGCTAAAGGTAACCGGAACATCATCTTCTGTAGGTGCCGCGTTAGCAAAAGCAAAGTCTTCTTTCGCATCCGTAATGGTGTTTGCATAACTTACCAAAGCATCCGCCTGAACATGTTTCAGCCAGCCATCGGGATGAGTATACTCAACTTCTGCGCCTACTTCATACATTCCAATCCCTGACCAGTCGATACCGGAATTGTTGCTAGATTGCACAAGTGGCACAGAGACAGTATTTTTAAATTCCACGTCTTGCTGGCGGTATCCGGCAAAAGTGCGTGCATAAATTGTAGAAGATTCCCGCATCATAGCTACGTTGCGTGGCACAAACTTTTCCCATGCCGGGTTACTCCGTGATGGTATCTCGGGCGGCGTGGCTTTTCGTGGAGATATTGCTGCTTGTGGTTTTCTCTGATGGTCAGGCTGAGGTTGAGTTATAACCCTGCGTGTTGATTGCTGCATCGTTGTTGCAACAGGAGGAGCAACCGTCTGGCTGGATCTGGGCCGCTGGCGAATAGAGTGACGATAGGAAGATGTTGCCTGTTTAGGAACGTATCCTTGATAGCCTGACATAGTCGTTTGCGCGGCAACGTGAGGTGCGTTCAAGCAAAGGCAGGTGCAGGAAAGTAAAAAGAGTGGTCTTATGAACATAGTAAGGATGCCGATCTGATAATAGCGTTCATGGTATAAGCTAACTATGTAGAAACCATTACCGCAACATCATATCATGCATGTTACAAAAAGGACAATGCCGTTGTAATGTGTGATCAATTTCTGTCAACGTGGCTTTTGCGCCTAGTGCCTTCATAGACGTCACACCATATTGTGAGATGCCGCAGGGAATAATACCGCTATAATGCGATAAATCCGGTGACACGTTGATAGCAATCCCATGATAGCTTACCCCCCGTGAGATGCGCACACCTAATGCAGCAATTTTGGATTCGGTACCATCATGTGCAACCCATATACCCACGCGCCCCTCGCGCCGTTCTCCTTTAATGCCAAACTCAGCAAGTGTATCAATAATCCATTGCTCTAATGTACGCACAAAATGGCGTATGTCTGGCACATTGGGAGCGTATCGTTGTTTGAGGTTGAGCATGACGTACACCACACGCTGTCCATGCCCGTGATAGGTGTATTGACCACCGCGTCCCGTATCATGGACAGGAAAGCGCGTATCTAGTAAGTCCGTTGCTTTGGCAGACGTTCCCGCTGTATAAAGAGGTGGATGCTCCACCAACCAGAGTTGTTCGGACGTGCTGCCGTCAGCAATGCCCACCACACGCTGTTGCATATGGGCAATGGCTGCATCATACTGTGTCAGTCCTTTGCTAGCGCACCATTCCATTTATGCCACGTCTGGCTGGTCAGCAAAGGTGACCCCAATAGCAATAGCGTCATCGTCATAGCTAAGCTGTAGCGTATCTGCCGATATGGAATCTGTATATTCAATATGGCCAACGTTACCCGCTGCTGCTAAGTCGGCGGGAAGAGAATTAGCGGTAATGCCAGTGACGCTTAGCTTATCTATGGGATATTTGATAGATAACCCTTTATCTGACTTTGCTTTTCGGATGAGTTCGAGTATAGCAACTGTGTTTCTTCCTATATCTCTTGATTCTAAGTGGAATGGGAAATTCTGATCTTCGGGCTGAGGCATTGTTCCACGAGCATGAATAGACCCGTACTTAGCATATTCCTGCGGATATATATTGCTATAAAGTTCTTCAGTGATATGTGGTACAAACGGAGCAAACAGTTTGAGTAACACATTTAAGACATACCATATGGTGTAACATGCAGATCGTTGAGCGGCTTGCCCCATATTGCCGTATGCACGAGATTTTACTAGCTCTAGATAGTTGTCGCAAAAACCGTTCCAGAATAGCTGCTCTGCTATATTTCTTGCTCCAGCGTAATCGTATATATGAAAAGCTATATTATACTGGAATATAACAACGTTAGTTATTGAAAGTATCCATCTATCCAGCGGTTCTGTTATCAGCCCTTGCTCTACTGCCTCAGCCGCCGTCATAGATGGCGTATCTATATGCTCCAGATGTAGTGCAGCAAATTTAGATGCATTCCACAACTTCGTCACCAGCTTATTGCCGATTTTCAGTAAATCTTCTGAAAATGCTGTGTCGGTGCCAAGCTTTGCCGTGGATGCCCAATACCGTACCGCATCCGTGCCTTTTTCTTCAATCAGTGCCACAGGTGTAACCACATTGCCTTTGGACTTTGACATTTTGGTTTTATCAGATGCCAGACACCACCCAGAGATCATGAGGTTGTGCCATGGCACTTGGTTGTTATGCAGATATGACTTCGCCAACGTATAAAACGCCCAGCTTCGGATGATTTCGTGAGCTTGTGGCCGCAAATCTGCTGGATATAGGGCATCAAATCGAGTGGTATCATCTGTAATGTCTGATGTAATCCCTTGTGCGTTAATATGGGGGGAAAGTGAGCTGGTTGCCCAGGTATCCATCACATCTGCATCAGGTTCCACTTCATCAGCAGTGTATCCTTTTGGCAAGTCTATTAACGGATTAACAGGCAATTGGTCTGGCTCTGCCAACAACAACTTGCCTTCTTCGCCTGCGCGTTTGGAATACCATGCAGGGAAGGGGACGCCATAATAACGCTGGCGTGAGATACACCAATCCTGATTAATGCCGTCAATCCACTGCTCCATACGCTTTTCCATCCACGCCGGGTTCCAGTTGCAGGCTTTGGATTGCGTTTTAAGGGCATCTTTGCAATCGGAGATATTGACGTACCATTGCATGGTCGGCAAAATTTCCAGTGGTGCGCCTGAACGTTCTGCACATGGCACGGCATGAGTGATGGGGGTAGACTGCACCAGATCACCCGAGTCACGCAGCATGTCAATGATAGCAGCGCGCGCCGCTTTGACTCTTAAGCCATTTAATGCGTCGGACACATCATATAATTTACCATACTGGTTGACAATAATCCGTGTCTCTAGGTCATGCTTTTGCCATTTTTCAATGTCTGCTTCGTCACCAAACGTACAGCACATCATGATGCCCGTTCCTTTATCTGGCTCCACCGTGTCATCCTCCAAAACAGGAACACGCACGCCAAAAAGCGGGGTAATAGCACTCTGACCTTTGAGATGCTGATACCGCGCATCATCAGGGTGATAGAAGATCCCCACACATGCAGGCAACAACTCTGGGCGGGTGGTGCCAATCACAAAGGATTCATCCGAGTCATCCACAGCAAAGCGAATATCATTAAAGCTACCTTCCAGCTCCTTATCTTCTACTTCCGCCTGAGCAATCGCGGTTTGATCCACCGGATCCCATAATGTAGGGCGTAATTTACGGTAAATATGCCCATTGCCATGCAAGTCCAGAAAGGATTGCTGTGACAGACGGCGCACGTCATCACTGATGGTATGGTATTCCTGCCGCCAGTCTACAGACAAGGCAGTAGACGTGAAAAGCTTGCGAAATTCCAGGCGTGCTTCCTGTGAGACTTCCTGACATACTTCAATGAATGCCTCACGCGAGTCATAATCAGAGGCACGTTTCTTGCGTAACTTTTCCACCAGCCGTTCGGTTGGTAATCCGTTATCATCAAACCCCATCGGATAGAACACATCTTTGCCCTTCATCCGTTGGTAGCGGGCAATAAAATCTGCATGGGTATAGCTGAAAATATGCCCCATATGCAGCACACCAGAAACGGTGGGTGGGGGCGTGTCTATCACATAGGTGTTGTCACGTGTGGCATTTCCCTGCCAGTGATAGGTGCCTTGTTCCTGCCAATATTGTTGCCAGTAAGGCTCACGGTCTTTATGGTTATAGCGTTTGGGTAATTCAGTCATAGCTTTGGGATAATGCCGTATAACACAGTCAGAGTCAAAGCAATCTGGCAGGTTTTAGTAACCCAGTGTTTTGGCTTCGTCAAACAGCCCGTCTACAAAATGGTTCAGCGTGGTTTGACGCTGGCGACGACGGCGTTCTGCATGAAGAATGCTGGTAATACGTGAAAGTGTCTTATCTAAATCACGATTTACTACGACATAATCATATTCTTCCCAGTGCGATATTTCCGCAGCAGCACGCTCCATGCGAAAACGTACCGTCTCATCGCTGTCTTGGGCGCGGTTGCGCAAACGTGTTTCCAGCTCCTGCATGGAAGGGGGCAAAATAAAGACGCTAACCAAATCATCGCGACATTTCTCACGAAGCTGACGTGTCCCTTGCCAGTCAATATCAAACAATACGTCAATGCCTGCATCCAGCGACTGATTTACAAACGCCGCCGGGGTGCCGTAAGAGCGGTTAAAAACGGTGGCGTGTTCCAACAGTTCATCTGTCTGCGCCATATGGTCAAACGCCGCGCGTGTGCTAAAGAAGTAATGTTCTCCATCCACTTCACCCGGGCGCTTGTCACGGGTTGTGACAGAAACAGACATCTTCACGCTATTCTCTTGCTCAAGCAGGTGACGGGAAAGCGTGGTTTTGCCTGCACCAGAGGGAGAAGATAAGACGAACATAAACCCACGGCGAAAACCGCCGGTTTCCGTAGCCGGAGTATATTCCTTTTTCATAACGCCTTGCTGTGCAGTTCTAAGAGAGATAACCTGTGTCATAGTTATGCTGTATATAAAGTCATATCATACAAAAGTAAATTCTTAGTTTGCAGTATCACTATTGAAAAAGAGCTGCCCTTTATAAGCCTAAGGGTAGGTTCATAAAGGGCAGAAGTGCTATTTACCGGTTTGTTTTCGGTATTTTGATAAAGCATTTTCAGGCGATGAAGCCTCGATTCTGTAAAACTGACCAGATTTTGCGCCTAATCCGCATCCAAAGTTGGCCAGGTAAATTTCCATGGATCCCGAACTCATTCTTGCAAGCGCACAAGCCTCAAGTTTCCCGGAAGGGTCGTGGTATACAGCAAACATCATGCTATTTATCCATAACTAAAAAACGTAGCCAACATAACTATCTTTAATAACTATCTTTAATAACTATTGCAAGCAAATAGAGTGATAGCTAACCAATTATTAAATTCTACCATTCGTAATACAGGTTTAGCCGGCTCCTTCCATTGCGTTTTCATCAGTGACTTTATATGGTAGAAAGGATATAGAGTCAGCTTGAATCAGAGTAATAACATATGAAGGTAATATATCTATGGAATCACTGGCATTAACGTTGCCTGCAACATTCCATCTATGGGCGGTACTCGGAATTATCCTGCTGGCTGTAATAGCATTTGCCTCAGATAAATACTCGCTTGAGGCCGTCTCTATCAGTATCCTGCTTGCCGTCATTGGGCTGTTTTATGCACTTCCGTACACAGGAAGCGATCAGACTGCTATCAATCCGTCAGTGTTTTTGGAAGGGCTAGCGAATCCGGCGCTCATTGCGGTAATTGCCTTGCTTGTGCTTGGTCAGGCAATTGTGAATACCGGTTCACTGGAAATTGTCACACAGTGGATTTTTCGGGTGTTTGGTTCTTTTTACTGGTTGGCTATTGCCGCATCATTGCTGGTGGTAATGGTAATTAGCGCCTTTATGAATAATACGCCTGCCGTAGTGATTTTCATCCCCATCATGCTGGCTATCGCCAAGAAAATTAACTTATCCGCATCAAAGGTCATGATTCCTTTGTCGTATGTTTCTATTTTGGGGGGAACAACGGTGCTGATCGGTTCCTCGACTAACCTGATTATTTCCGGTGCATTGGAATCACTTGGTCGCGCGCCACTGGGCATGTTTGACTTTGTGGTGCCAGGTAGCATCATTGCAGCCATAGGATTTGCCTATGTGCTGTTGATTTTGCCGCGCTTCTTACCCAGCCATGCGCCACTTGCAAGCGACGTGATGGGAGACGATAATAAAGAATTTGTGGTGCAACTTGAGATACCCGTTAAATCAGCATTAGTTGGAAAAAGCCTGACGGATCCCAATTTATTTGGAGAAGAAAAATATTCCGTAAGGATGTTACAACGACGCGAACATGCGTATCTACCGCCCTTCGATGATAATTTGGCCGTTAAACCCTTTGATGTATTGGTTGTTACCGTCACAAAAGAGTCATTAGTCAAGCTTGTATCAGATGAAGATAAACGATCATTGGGTAAAATAGGTGCGTTGAATGCAGATTTATCATCCCATGCACAGACGGAGGCAGATAGCCTGACGATGGTAGAAGTATTGATTGCTCCGGCTTCCAAGATGATTGGACAAACAGTTGAGCAGATTGGTTTTTATCATCACCACCATTGTACCGTCATTGGGTTGCAGCGGCGTTCCCGTATGATTAATACGCGTATGACAGAAAGTTCTCTGGCTGCTGGTGATGTGTTAATGGTGATGGGTACCAGAGAACATATTGAAGCGATCCGTAATAATAAAGATATGATGTTGATGGAATGGTCACGACGTGAACTGCCTTCGCGTAAACTGGCACGTCGTGCAAACCTTATTTTTGCCACTGTCATTGGGTTGGCAGCGTTTGATGTCTGGCCGGTCTATATTGGTGCCTTATTCGGTGCAACAGCGGCTATTTTTGCCGGATGTTTAACGGCGAGGCAGGCATTGCGTGCTATTGATACCCAGATCATTTTGTTAGTAACGGCGGGTATGGCTATGGCCAGCGCGTTGCAGGTTACAGGCGGCGCGGTGTTTTTAGCGGAAACATTAATTGGTGCAATGAGCGGGGTACATCCTGTATGGGTGATGTCTGCCATGTTTGGGTTGATGGCTGTGATGACCAATGTCCTAAGCAATAATGCCGCAGCATTAATTTTTACTCCCATCGCGGTTAGTACAGCTGTCACCCTGAATGTGCCTGTAGAAATGTTCGTATTCGCTGTGTTATTTGCCACGAATTGTTGTTCTTTTGCGTCCCCAATAGGTTATCAAACAAATTTGCTGGTCATGGGGCCGGGCTGCTATAGTTTCAGTGACTATCTTCGTGCCGGTATACCGTTAACGATTGTTGTGTGGGTAGTCTATACGTTATATGCGTTCATCGTGTATGGAGATGGTATTCCTATGTTAACGTTGGCATCTTTTTAGCGGTATGAAACATTCACGTCGTACGTTTCTGCAAACAGGTGGCGCTTTACTGGCTGGATCAGTGGTAAGTCACGCAGCACTGGCTAAACCCGTTGCGCCAGCTATCATTTCGCCTGTGAAAAAATGGCGCATGGCGATGACCTGGCCAAAATTATTGCCCGGCCTTGGCACCGGTGCCACACGGCTGGCAGAACGCATTACCGTGATGTCTGGAGGCCGTTTGCAGGTTGCTGCTTATGGGGCAGGGGAGCTGGTGCCGGCACTTGGTGTGTTTGATGCCTGCGCCAATGGTTCCATCGAAATGGCGCACGCCGCCCCTTATTACTGGCTACCGAAAAATCGTGCGTTTGCTTTCTTCTGTGCTGTTCCGGGTGGACTGACCGCGCAGGAACATCAGGCATGGATGTATTATGGGGGTGGATTGAAGTTAATGCATGAACTTTACGGCCAGTTCGGCCTTGTCTCATTCCCTGCAGGTAACACGGGTACACAAATGGGTGGATGGTATAATAAGCCTCTACACTCAGTTGATGACCTCAAAGGTCTAAAGATTCGTATGCCGGGATTAGCTGGAGAAATCATGGCTAAGCTAGGGGCTAACCCACAAACCATTCCCGGCGGTGAACTCTACACTTCGCTTCAGCAAGGCGTGATTGACGCGCTGGAGTGGGTAGGCCCGTGGAATGATATGGCATTTGGTTTTCATCGTATTGCCAATTATTATTACGGCCCCGGCTTTCATGAAGGCGGCGCGGCACTGGAATTAATGATACATCGCCCGGCGTATGATGGGCTGGAACCCGACCTGAAACGTATTGTGAAGGCGGCTTGTGCAACCGAAACGATGCTGATGACTTCAGAGTATTTTGCTCATAATGTGAGTGCATTTGCAAAATTGCAACATATTCAAGGCTTGACAATTGGTAAGTATCCTGAGGATATACTGGAACGCGTATTTAATTTGGCAAATGACGTGACATATGCCGTATCCACAGAAGGGGACATTAACAAACGTATTTATGAGAGTTACAACCAGTTTCGTCATCAGGTGCTGGCCATGAATCCCGTAACTGAATTGGGTTTTATGGAAAGCCGGTTGAAGTATGGTAGCAATATATAAATTCGTTAGTAATGTAAGAGCATAACCCATGAAAGCCAGATTAACTAAGCGTAACCAGATATATAAATGGGTCAGCATATAATAATATAAAAAAGCGTGTACAAATACGCTTAATTGTACTAATTAGACTTGTATGTATATCTATTTTTGTTAATATATAGATAACGTAATCGCCTAACACCTACTAAGTAAGGAACAAAAGGAACTAAAATGAGTAACTACAATAACAACTTGATTAAAAAGCTGAGCTTGTCTAGCAAGAGTCTTTCAAGTGGAAACAGTACTATCATCGAAGAAGCTATGACAGAGACAATGTCTAACCCGACCTATCTGCGTCAGTCTTCGTCGCTAATTAACGATGCGCTGCAAAAAGGCTTTGATGTATTGCAATTAGCCGACGGTGATATTGTCATGACGGGTGTCAAAACCGTGGTTTATCAATATTCCTGGGATGATAAGCAAGGCAAATTAGTGCGCAACAAAGCGTCTGCCAAGAAAAACAACACCCCTATTTCAAAGCCGAAGATGAACATGGATTCGCTTGAACAGGCTGACTTACAAGAGGAAGAAGAACCTTTCTCTGACCATGAAGATGCGTAACTACACTTAGCGTCTAAAATAGAGGAAACCTTTCATAGGTTCCTTTATTTCGCTGTAATTGATAATAATTACTATTATCATTCTCATTTATAATTATTTCCTTATATATCCGTCATACTGCCTCATTTTGCCAGCATTGAGTCGGCACCGTTTTTCTGATAAAATAGTGCGATAGTTCATTATTATCAGGATAATCATTACATGCCCGTATATCACGCTCCTTTACGCGATTTTTCATTTCTACTGCATGAATATTTATTGCTTGAAACATACGCACATATACCCGGTTTTGACGCAGTAGGCGATCTGGCTACACCACTACTTGAAGAAGCCGCAAAATTTTGTGAGCAAGAGCTTTTCCCTTTAAATGCATCGGGTGACGAACAAGGATGTACATGGCAAAACGGCGAAGTGACCACACCCAATGGATTCATTAAGGCCTACAAGCATTACTGTGAAGGTGGCTGGCCATCTTTTACCTGTGACCCAGACTATGGCGGGCAGGGGTTGCCCGAAGTATTGAACATGCCCATGACAGAAATGATCTGTTCAGCTAACCTGTCCTTTGGCTTAACCCCCGGCCTGTCACATAGCGCTTATAACCTGATGGCGCATTATTTAGATGATGCAATGAAAGCACGCTACCTGCCTAAACTGGTATCAGGGGAATGGACAGGCGTAATGTGCCTGACAGAACCACAATGCGGTACAGATTTAGGGCTGATTCGCACAGTAGCTGAACCGCACGATGACGGCACCTATCATATCACAGGGAACAAGATATTTATCTCATGTGGTGAACATGATATGAGCAAAAATATTTTGCATCTTGTTTTAGCCAGACTGCCAGATGCGCCAGCTGGTGTGAAGGGCATTAGCTTGTTTTTGGTTTCAAAATACCATGTTCATGATGATGGCTCGTTAGGCGATCGTAATGCCGTCCATTGCACAGGCATTGAAGAAAAAATGGGGATTCACGCATCACCTACCTGTTCCATATCGTATGAAAACGCAAAGGGGTACTTGGTTGGCAGTCCACACCAAGGTTTGAGAGCCATGTTTACCATGATGAACTCTGCCCGCGTTTACGTTGGAGTGCAGGGGTTGGGCGTGGCTGAAACTGCTTACCAAAATGCGTTGGCGTATGCATATGAACGGGAGCAGGGACGCGCATTGACCGGAGCAGTGCATCCTGAAAAAGCGGCTGATCCTATTATCGTCCATCCTGAGATACGTAAATCGCTGCTAACCATGCGAAGCTTCACGCAAGGAGCGCGTGCGTTGGCGTTGGAAACAGCGTTGCATCATGACTTGTCTTTGCGCCATCCGGATGCCCAGCAGCGCGAGTCATCGGATGCATTCGTGCAGCTGATGACGCCCATTGTTAAAGCGTACCTGACTGATGGAGGTCACGCGGTAACGCAAGAAGCAATGCAGTGTTTTGGGGGATATGGCTACATACGTGAATATGGTGTGGAACAATATGCACGTGACGCACGTATTGCCATGATTTACGAAGGAACGAACGGTATTCAGGCCATGGATCTGGTAGGGCGAAAACTCTCTTATCGTACAGGTGCTTACCTTTCAGCCTTTTTTCATCCTGTAGAAGCGTTCATTGAGGCGCATCGTGATAATGCTGATATGGCAGAATTTATTGCGCCGCTAGCCAAGCATACAGGATATTTGCGCAAAGCGTCCCTGTGGCTGGCAAAAGAAGGACTAAGCAATCCCAATCAGGCAATGGCTGGTGCGACAGAATATTTGCGTATGTTTGGGCTGGTTGTGTTGGCTTATAGCTGGGCAAGGCAGGCACATATTGCGTTGTCTCATACCTCAGAAGGAAGTGATGACGTATTTTATCAGGAGAAACTGGATACGGCACGTTTTTATATGCAACGGGTGTTACCGCAAACTATGTCATTGCTGGCCGTATTGACCAATGGATCGCAAACCATTATGGATGCATCATTATCGCAGAAATAATATGGGTGGTTGGCGTATGGTTCACAATGTTTGTCTTAGAGATGCAGTATCGTTAGCACGGTTACGTGTTAGCGCTAAATCTGGTAATAAAGCAGCCATATTGCCATTCTATCTGGATAAGCACGGTGTGCCGCGCTTCGTAATTTATGCGCCAGTTCCTCAACGTCAGGGAGAGCATGGCCGTATGCTTTCCTATCAAATTGCCCGCGGCACTATGCAGGCGCTTTACCGTATTAACGATAAAGAACATTGGGTCGATAAAGGGCGAAACCATGTGCCAGGCAATCCACAATGGTTAAAAGATGAATCACCGGATGAGGCAGCCATGCGCGAAGCACATGAGGAGTTAGGGCTGTTAACTGAAGATATTCTGACGCTCTATGATTGTGGTACACTCCCTTACCAAAATCCACGTGGTATTGTGTATACACTACATACGTTCATCGCGCGTATCACCGATGCGTCTGTTTTGCAAACGCCTGATCCATATGCCTGCGCCGCGCGATTAAGTAATGTAACATTGCAGGATTGCAAAGACCTTGCTGCACTGAACGAAGCGCAAACGATGATTTCCGACAAGCGGCCATTCAAACAAACGTACCTTCCGTTAATGGAAGCATTGCACAACACTATTATGGAACGCTGTCTTTAACATTATTGCCGATCATTCTACTGTGAATGTGATGGTATGTACGGGCTTGTTACCAATAACAATCTTGGCTGCATATTCTCCGGGTGGCCAAGGCGCATCTGTACTGTTACGCTTGCCCACCATACCAATATATTGCGCGTTGAACCGTTCAGGCTTAAAAGTTTTTTGCGCCATCACCTGATTTTCAGGGTTAAATAACATGATGGTCATACCTATATCGGGCGTCAGGCCATAAGCAACAGCCCACACAACGATTGCAGGCGCGTCTTTGGATAAGCCACTCGCATGATGCTTCCCAAGCATCACGTCTTGCACGGTAACCATTTCATCAGCAATAGAGGCATCTATTAGTCCGTACGCACTTACTGGCATAGCAGCGAGCGTCTGTGCAGACCATAAAGGCTTCAGACTGCTGACATTATTTGAGCATCCTGATTCCATTTGTTCACCCGTAAAAGGGTCTATTGTATCGCCCTTTGCATTGCGTACAGACAGATGCAAGTGGGGAAATTCTGTTTTCCCTGATAATCCAACCTGACCAAGCACATCACCGACTGTAACCATGTCTCCTGCTTTAACAGCGACAGATGATTGTTTCATATGACAATATTGCGTTTGCCAGCCATCAGCATGTTTGATGACTAGACCATTACCGCATTCTTTTCCGGTGCTGTCCGGCTTATCTTTATTACCAATCAGCGCATCTATCTCACCATCACGCACAGACAAAACAGTTCCATCTGCTGCAGCTAAGACATTTGGCGTCTCCTGCTCAACGGTAAATACGGGGATGCGAAAATCTGTTCCTTTATGGCCGTCATACGAGAGCGGGCGACACATAAAGTCCTGATGCTTCTCACCCGGTTGCTGATCGACGTAATTTTGGATAAAACAGTTTTTACCAACCTCACAGTCTATAGGTAGCGTTAGTTCAATAGCATTTGCATGAGTTGACAGCAACCCAATGCATAGGGCTAGTAATATATACATAACGATGACCTTTATGTAAGATGAAGTAATGCAGCTACCTAAGCATACCTAATACGCAATATCAAGAATGTGATGGCCTTATTTGTACTTAGTTAATCTATTTATGTGACGCTATCCAGATGAATTTAGCCTCCACCTATGTTTAAAGGATATGCACCCGCACGACTATCATCATACATCAGACAATGACGAGCTTGCTGCAACTGTAGCATCTGAAGACAAACAGGTTATGTCTGATTATGATAATTTTTTACGCCAGCAGCGCGTGGCATTTGAAGCGGAGCAATCCACTAACGATGCGATAGAGACACCGGTTGAGAACGTAGAACCACCTACAGAAGCATCAGGCGACCATAGTCGTTACGTGTTACCTGATCCTGAAACAACGACCGTAGAAGCGGAGATGCCTGAACCAAATTCCGAGGCCTTGCAGCCCTTACCGGACTATATCACGGCATCACTACATTCAGGATTGCTGACAGGGGAGCATGAAAGCTTGCTACCGGTTAATGCAGGCAAAAGCCAGACACAAAACGCTCCAAAAATGCGTTTGGGTGAACAGCTTATTACTATGGGTCTGATTTCTCGCGATCAGTTGGATGTGGCACTGCAAGAACAAAAACGCACAAAAGATATGCTTGGGCATATTTTGGTGGATTTCGGCTTTATCACAGAAAGCGCACTTGCCGAAGTGCTGGCAGAATCAACAGGTACAGAGCGGTTTGATGCAAAGAAAATGATGCTTGACCCGGTTATCATCAAAATGATTCCCAAAGAGGTAGCGGTACGGCATAAAATCGTTCCCATCTCGCTTGAGAGAAATGAACTCAAAGTAGCCATGCTTGATGTTTATGATGTGCTGGCCACAGATGCCCTACGCCGCCATATGCCCAAAGGCGTTAACGTAAAACAACTTTATTGTACTGATAGCGAGATACAGGAGCTAATCAACCGATATTATGATTACGAAATATCGGTTGATGGTATTTTGAAAGAAATTGAGACGGGTATCCGTGACAATAATGCGAGTATATTAGATGGCAGTGAAGATGGTTACGTTAGCCCTACAGTCCGGCTTGTCAATGCCTTATTGATTGATGCCGTGAAGCAGGGAGCATCAGATTTACATTTTGAACCTGAAGGAACGTTTTTGCGGCTACGTTACAGGGTAGATGGGCAGTTAATGCAAGTGCGTACCTTTCACCGTGATTATTGGTCGGCAATCGCGGTGCGTATCAAAATCATGTCAGGTATGAACATCGCCGAGACACGAATGCCTCAGGATGGACGTATTACGTTTAATGCGCTTGGACGGGAAGTTGATTTTCGTGTCGCTACCCAACCCACCGTATTTGGTGAAAACATTGTTATGCGACTGTTGGATAAGTCTAAATCTATTCTTCCGTTAGAGTTTTTAGGATTCAGTGAGCATAATATGACCTTGCTCAAAAAGTTATTGAAACGTCCGGAAGGCATTATCATCGTTACGGGGCCAACAGGAAGCGGAAAAACAACCACACTTTATTCCATACTCAATTACATTAATTCGATTGATGTCAATATTATGACATTAGAAGACCCGGTGGAATATGAATTGCCATTGATACGTCAAACCAATGTAAAAGAAGGAGTGATCGGATTTTCAACCGGAATCAAATCTCTGATGCGCCAGGATCCTGATATCATCTTTATTGGTGAGGTACGCGATGAAGATACGGCGCTGAATGCTGTGCGTGCTGCGCTAACAGGGCATCAGGTATTCTCCACTCTACACACGAATGATGCGCTTGGAATTATCCCCAGATTAAATGACATTGGCGTTCCATCTCATATGTTGGCCGGATCGCTGATATGTGGTGTGGCTCAGCGTTTAGCACGTAAATTATGTGTTGAGTGTAAACGTCCAAGATTAGCCACTCCACAAGAATGCAAAGTGCTTGGAAAGCCTGTGGATGATCCACCAGAAATATATGAGGCGGTTGGATGTCCAGCGTGCCGTCAGAAAGGATATAAAGGGCGCACGGCGATGATAGAGATCATGCCAGTTGATCGCGGTATGGACGAATTAATTACGGTGGGTGCTACGCGCAATCAGATGACAGAGTATCTTCTGAGCAAGGGATTTATTCCCATGATTGATGATGGAATAGACAAAGTGCTGCAAGGGGAAATTGATGTTAAAGAGCTGGTCGGCAGCGTGGATGTGACTGACAGGCTATAGGAAAAACATTATGTATACATTCAATTATCGCGCAGTAAACGAAAACGGTCGCACGATGAAAGGCGAATTAATGGCCGGAAATGAGCTTGACTTGGAAAGTCGCCTAAAGGAGCTTGGGCTTGACTTGATTGATTGCCGCGAAGCTAAAACACGGCGTTCCTCGTTCATGTCTAAAGTGAAGATGAAGGATATGATTGTGTTCTGTCTTCATATGGAACAGCTTGACAGGGCAGGGGTGCCGTTGCATGAAGCATTGGCGGATGCAAGAGATGCCACAGATTCTGCAAAGCTCCATGATATTCTAGCCAGCGTTTATGAATCAATCAAAACAGGTACGACATTCTCTGAATCGCTTGCTAAGCATCCAAATGTGTTTAATGAAGTTTTTGTGGGGCTGATAGCCGCTGGTGAAAAAACAGGAAATTTGCAAGAATCTTTCCTGAATCTCAGCGAGCATATGAAATGGAGCTCAGAGCTACGTCGTAAAGTTCGTAAGGCGATTACGTACCCTGCAGTCCTTGGTGTTGTGTTGACGGGTGTCATTAGTATATTAATGCTATTTGTTGTCCCACAATTAGTTGATTTTATTATATCGCAAGGGTTTGAAATACCGGCACATACCGAAGCACTCATTGTAACATCCGAGTTTTTTGGGGAATACTGGTATATTGTTTTCTCTCTCCCTGTCATTACGGCAGTTATCGTAGGAACATTATACAGTATTTCGTATGGTTTTGCGTATAAATTTGATGCAATGATACTTAAAATACCTGTGATAGGAAATGTCGTCAATAAAATTAACATGGCAAGATTTACGCATTTTTTTGCTGTCATGTTTAATAGTGGTATTGATATACTGGACTCATTAACTGCTGGTCGGGATGTCGTTAAAAACCGTGTACTCAAAGAGACCATTGAGCTTGTCCATCGTAGTGTTTTGGAAGGTAACAGACTAACGGAATCTGTACGTATGTCGAGTAGGTTTCCAAACTTGGTTATACGTATGTTCAAGATTGGAGAAGAAAGCGGAAACCTTAGTGAAGCACTAGAAAACATTAATTATTTTTACAAGCGTGAAGTAAATGATGCTGTGGACGGCATGGTTAGTTTGATACAGCCTATTATGACAGTGGTTATGGGTGCCATTATCTTCTGGGTAATTGCTGCTGTGTTTGGACCTCTTTATGATTCTTTTAGTAAAATCGACTTCTAATTATGAAAAAGCAGCGAAAAAGACTCGATGAAGCACCATCAAAAAGAAACTTAAAAAAAGCATTTGTTTTCTTTATTGGAGATGAAGGAGCTATCTTAAGTTACTTTGAGAATAATATTGTTATTAAAAGACTTTATTCTGCTGAATATGACTCTCGTTCTACTGATACGTTTAAAGAGTTGCTGACTACACATCCTCAGGCCCCTATCCATATGTTGGTTGATTTAATGGATCAGTCTTATGTACGACATTCATTGCCACCTGTTACGCCACTAGGTGTAAATAAAATCATTCAACGGCGTCTGGCACGTGATTTTGCCCCCGATGATTTAAAAGGTGCTATTTCACTTGGTCGTGATAAAAAAGGAAGAAAAGACTGGAATTTTTTACTTGTTTCTTTGTCCTATAGTGCTTTTTTGAAAAATTGGTGTGAACTTATTTATGATTTACCTAACCGTTTTACTGGAGTGTATTTAGCGCCTATAGAGTCACAAAAAATTATTAAGCGTATGAATCAATCTTTATACGCTACTCCGGAAGCCAGTAAAAAGACATTCTTTGCTAAAAAGAAAAAGGATAAATCGGCAAATAAGGAAAGCTCTAGCGACATCACTAAATGGGATATTTTGGTAATACATCATAAAACTGGAGGATTTAGACAAGTTGTTTTGAAGAATGAACAGTTAGTTTTTACACGTATGGCACAATCTTCTCATCAGGAAAAATCAAATGTTGTCGCTGGAAATATTGAGCAAGAAGTAAAAAATACTATTGAATACCTGAAAAGACTGTCTTTTTCGGATACATCGCATTTGAATATTATGATGGTTTTAGGAGAAGATATCAGGAATGAAATAGATCCAAAAATATTTAATGCTAACGTTTATCGTGTGCTAACTCCTTACGAAGCAGCAGAATTAATAGATATACAACATTCACTGTTATCTGGTGATCGTTATGGAGATATTTTTATATCTGCTGCGTTCATGATTTTTAAAAAACCAGAGCTAAAATTAATACCTAATGCTATTGCAAAAATAGAAAAATATTACAAAGGTATTAAAGCAGCAAAAGTAGCTGGATTGATATTATCTATTTTCTTGATTGGTGCTGCTGGTTTATACAGTTACCAGTTGCTAATTAGTAAGAATATGCTTGTAGATCTTAATCAGGAAAAATCACAATTAGCTCGTAGAGTGCAATACTTTGAAGAAAAAGCAGTTGATTTTGAAGTTGACCCTTTTATTGTGGACTCACTGATAAAAATTAATGATCTGATTTATAAAACCATGCCGCAATATACAGTAATAATTGATAAAGTTACTGAATTTGTTAATGAAGAACTAATAGTTTCATCATTTGAATGGGGTATTACGAAAGATAATAATGCTTCTACACCAATTGTGAAAAATGATCTTATCAATCATTCTATAATACTCTCAGATAACATTATATCAAAATCTATTGTAAACGTTACTGTTAACGGAAATAAGCAGGCTAATCAGGATGCTTTAGAGAGGTGGAAAAAAATCTATCAAAATATGCAGGAATCTTTTACTGGCTATACTTTAAAAGCTAATCAATTATCTGGAATTGATTCAGAGAAGGATGAATTAGAGATAAATTTTGAAAACTATACCGAAAACAAAAGTGAGAAAGACAAAACTATTGATGTTAGCATAACCATAGAGTCTCATAATCAGAAAGACGTACAGCGTCCTTAGGTGTTTTTATGAAAAAAGAAAATCGTCTAAAGAAAAAAATGTTTAAAGTTATTATGATAGTCTTTGCCGTAATATTCTTTTTAAGTGGGGTTTTGTATTATATATATAGTAATAGTGAAGAGAAAGAAAAAGAAAAAACCACTTTAGAGATGTCTATGCGTCAACAACGTAATAGACTGGCACAGTTAGAACAAAAATTTGAAATATATGAGTCCTCTTTTTCGGCATACATGGAAATTAATAGAAGTTTTGAAGATGGTAATTATAGCTTGGTAGCAGATCATGGTGCGGCTATATTAGGAAGGTTAATCAAGCGACACAGGTTGAATAACCTACGCATGAAAATCGGATCAAAACAGGAACTAGTTAATCAAAGCTCTGAAAAATATACTGGTTTTAAGCCTGTCTTTCGCGAAGTAGAAGTAATTTTTTCTGCATTAACTGACTTGCATGTTTATGCATTTATCGATAACATTAAAAAAATATTTCCTGGAGTAATACAAGAGACTAGTGTAAAAATTAGTCGTAAGCGACCCTTTTCAAGAGAAGTTATTATAGAAGTAAGCCGTGGGTCATTGCCAGAAGTCGTAGAAGCAAATATCACGTTTTTATGGATGGGGATTGATCAAAAAAAGGAAAGTGTTAATGCATCTCCTTACTAATATTGCTATCTTTATCTCTACTATATGTATATTGCTGAATGCAGCGTTTGCTCAGGACAATAAGCTTGTGAAAGAGCCGGTAACGAAATTTATACCGTCCTATGAAGAAATACGCCCGTCTATCTTATTTAGCCCGTCAGAAATTGACAGATACATTGATATTATTAGACGTGTAGAAGAAACTATGCAAAATGGAACAAACGTTAATAGTCTACAATTAGAGAATATACTTGCTGAAGACGAAAATGAAGAGGTCGAAGATGATCTTACTCCATTGATTTATCCATCATTTTATCTATCATCTATTATCTATCATAATCCTGCACAGTGGTTTATTCGTATTAATGGCATTACTATCACAAACGCGAATAATAATGAAGAAAACGAATTATATGTAAAAAATATACACCCTGATTATGTAACATTACTTTGGTATCCACAAAATACTCGATTGTCCAGAGCATTATTAACAAAGCGTGAACCGGATGATGCATTACCACCTCATGCAGAAACGATTAAGCATCGTATGATTAGAGAACCCAGTAGTATTCCGCAATATTATAACAATACAGGAAGGTGGCAACTAGCATTGCAGGCAAACCATATATTTCTTAGTGAATATATGCATACCTATGAAGGAAAGCCCGAAGATATTCTTCCACCACCTCCACCGCCGCCTCCATTGGACGAGCAGGGTGCGCTTATTGACCTTGAGCTTGATAAGGATGGAAATGTTATTTCGTCAACACCAAATGAAGAAAACACACCTGATGCCGACGATCTCTCTATCCCTGTGATTGAAGCCCCTCAACTATCTAATTAGACGATGGTTTGACTTCAATCGACAATGCATGAATAGGTGCATCTAACAGGCTGGATACCGCCTCAAATATGGTACGATGCTGCATAATACGAGACTTAGCATCGAGTTTTTTGCTGGCTATAATGAGGTGAAAGTGAGTGTCACCTCCGTCACCTGCTTCCATATGACCAGCATGTTGCGCTGACTGATTCTCAATAACCAGCAAAGATGGATCAAACGCTTTATGTAGCAGTTCGTGTAGCTGTTCAACAACAGTTTGGTCGGGCATAAAGATATTCACATTATTGTTACGTTTCGCTATGATCTAACACAGAATGAATCGAAAAAAAAGAGCCAGTACAGAAGCACCAATATACCCAATATGTGATGTTGATGGCTGCAATCAGGCTGGTGAGTATAAAGCTCCCCGCGTTCGTGGTGGGGATGGCCGAAGCTATTATCATTTTTGCCTGCAACATATCCGTGAATTTAATAAGAATTATAATTTCTTTGAAGGCATGAGCGATGATGCTGTTCAGGCTTTTATGAAAGATGCGGTTACAGGGCATCGTCCCACATGGATGATGGGACAAAATCCACATCTTTTGGAAGCCGAGATGGAAGCAAAGCTGCATACATTCTTGTATGATTCTCCTATACCTCCTGTCAGATCTACTGTTCCTGAAGCGGTGGCACAAGCATTGTCTGTGCTGAATTTATCACATCCAGTTGAAATAGACCTTATCAAGACAACCTATAAGAAACTGGCAAAGCAATATCATCCAGATATGAGTAAAGACGATACGTCATCAGCAATATTTTGTAATATTACGGCTTCTTATAATGTCTTAATGGAATATTATAAAGCCATTTGATACAGTGGATACATGATGAGATCCACCAGCCACATTATGGATGATTACTGTCGCCATTTTTTCCTTCTGTATCAGGTGTGGGAAGATAAGGTAAGTCAGGTACAGGCAAAGAAGATGCTTGAACAGGATATCTTCTTACTGGGTATTCATTTTGGTCGGTGGGATGAGTTTGACCAACTGGTACAGCGCGCATTAATTGCTGAATCTATTGCCCATATACGCATCTATGATAATGCGGCAAATCAGCTACGCATGATTGATTACTGGACAGATGTGGTGTTGGAAGAGCTGAATGATGCCTTACATAATTCTACCCCATCTATGGGGATAACAGATATGACGCACCATCTAAGATCGTGGCAACTATGCTGTAATATGGCACACTTATCCAAAATTACCCCACAACAGCATAGTGCGGTGGCGCATAGCTTTATTGAGATTGCGGATATGTTTTTAATGTATGGAGGGTCTATGACAACCAATACGATGCAGCTTATGAAAGAATTTGAAGCAAGTCTTGGTGTAGAATAAGGGGGCAGGCGTCTAATACCTGCACCCCTTTTGCTAATCAAGTTAATCAAGCTAATCCAAACGCGATAGCGATATCGCTACCAGCTTCTATCCCAAAGTTATTGCCATCTAGTCCCAAACTGGAAAAAATACCTCCGTCAGCACCAACGGTCACGGCTTCATTTTCAACAATACCAACCATCGTTGCACTTGCCGTATTTAAATCAAGCGTATATAGTGCGGTAGCATTGTCAGACGTTAGGCTCGCATAGGCTATATTATTGCCACTGGCATCTGTGACTACATCTAAACCAGCGTTAGCATTGAAGTCCAGTATTCCATCTTTCGTGGTTAACATACCAATCGTGCTAAGAGTACCTGCATTATTATCCAGAGTTACCAGCGTATTGCTTGCATGATCCAGAGCGTATTGCTGTGTTGTCTGGGCATTAGCAACGCTATTAGTATAGGCGTTTGCTACGATAGACGGATCAACGCCCTGCTGCATGTCACCTTCAGCATAAAACAGGCTTGTTGTAGAGCCGTCAGACGCTTCACCACTATCCGGATTATAGACGATATTCTGATCTGTTTCAGTCACGGTACGTAAACGATCAATAGTAGGGTTCCAATCCATATCAAGTGACGTAGTGTTTGTAGCAGTCACCGAATCACCGGAAGCTGATGTAACACTGCCAGAGGTTGTATTCACCTTGACATAACTGTCAGTAGCATCATCATATCCAAACAACTCACCTGTAGCAGGACGAAAATCCAGCGCTGACAGGCTGGTAACATCACCTGAAAGATCAATAGTAGTACTTTTGAAGGGAGTATCGACATGATACTTCACTAAGGTTGCGCCGTTATTTGCCAGGCTATAAGCGGTACCATCTGTGTTGACAGCAAGGCCAGTAAAGAATGTGGCATTAGATTGAGAAGATAACATAAGATATTCCTTTAATTGATACAATTTTACAATTACAGCTCTGCTGAAAACTGCAAGTCATTATTGCATACTATTTAAAATAAATTATCCATCACGATAAGCCTGTTGTATATTACATTCTTTTATGGCATCTACAGTACATCATGATATTACGTGTTTCTTCGCCGCATACCTTGCATTCCGCCTCTGATCTGTTCAATATTGAAAGCTCCATGCAGGTGCCTGTGTTGGAAGGTGAGCATAAAAATGTCCCCACAATGCAATCCAGCTACTGTTTTGACCGAGATGTTACAGAGGCGATTTTAGCCGGTTTTCTGTACCGTCGTAATGTGTTGTTGCATGGGTATCACGGCACAGGAAAGTCTACCCATATTGAGCAGGTTGCTGCGCGGTTGAACTGGCCGTTAATGCGTGTGAATCTGGACGGGCATATTAGCCGGATGGATTTAACCGGACGTGACACGATTGTGCTTGAGCAGGATAAGCAGATTACCCGTTTTCAGGAAGGCATCTTGCCTTGGGCGATGCAACGACCTTGTGCGTTAGTGTTTGATGAATATGATGCAGCGCGTCCGGATGTCATGTTTGTGTTGCAACGTGTGTTAGAATCTGAAGGCCGATTGACACTTCCTGAACAGAATCGTGTGGTTGAACCACATAGCGAATTTCGCCTTTTTGCTACGGCAAACACGGTGGGACTAGGGGATGCAACAGGCATGTATCATGGAACGAACCCGATTAATCAGGGGCAAATGGATCGCTGGCATATTGCGGCTATGCTGAATTATTTAGCACCAGAGAAAGAAGCTGCTATGATTCAGGCGCAGGTGCCACAGATAGACAAGTCGTTAATTATGCAGATGGTCACGCTTGCAGGGCTGGTTCGCATTGCGTTTGCCAATCATGATATTTCAAGCATCATGTCGCCGCGTACAGTCATTTCATGGGCGGAGAATTACCAGATATTTCAGGATGTACATCGTGCCTTTCGCTATGCTTTTCTCAATAAATGTGATGAAGCAGAATACCCGGTCATGGCTGAACTTTATCAACGCGTGTTCAATGTGGAACTGCCGGAACTTATAGCCATTTAAGTTTGCGAAAGATCACAACCTGAATGCAGACTAGCACGAACATGGTCACTGTGACATAGGTGAATGCATGAGGTGATTCTGTGCCAGGAATACCGCCTACATTGATACCAAGCAATCCAGTTAAAAACCCAAGTGGTAGAAAGATAGTAGTGATAATAGATAGCACATACATGTTACGGTTTAGACGATCACTTAACTGGCTGGATAATTCATCACGTGCCATATGCAAGCGGTCACGTATAACATCCAGCATCTCTGTATATCCGGCGATGTCATCGTAATTTTCCTGTAATTGGCGAATCGTATCAGCGTGTAGGATAGCAGGCTGATCGTGTATAATCGAATAGACAACCTCTCTTTGCGGCAACATGTAACGTCTAAGGAGAATGCACTGTTTTTGCAGGCGTATCATATCACTGCGTCCTACTGCTATTTGCGCATCAATCAATGCTTCTTCCAACTCATCCACCTTTTCCTGTAATGCGGCCATGGTGGGTTGCATTCGGCGGATGAGTTGTGTGCAAATATCCGTGAAAAGATATTGAGGGTGGCTGTAGCGTCGTCCTGATGCTATGGCTGTTTTTATATCCCCTAAGGTCTTTAAGGGTCTACGTGATAGGGTGATAATATGATTATGATGCAGGTAAATACGTAGTGAAACCATATCTTCCGGATCAGATTCTTTATTCAGATTTATGCCTCTTAAAATAACAAGTAGTGTCTCATCATCATAATCTGCACGTGGTCGTGTTTCAGCGGAGGTTAATGCCTGAATCGTTATCTCATCAATGGCTAATCCACATTTCTGCAACCATGTTGCCGCATGATCGTGGTTTGCATCCAGATGTATCCATACAGCGTGTTCCTCGGATATGTCATGCAGATCATATGTCCAGAGAAGAGGGGTGTCACTCATAGGTCAGGCTCTATTCTGTCGTTTTTTTAGAAGACGTTTCTGGTGTCAACGGGTTTGCATCCTCATTTTCCGTGTAAGAAGAACGTATATGAATATCACGTTGTGGGAACGGAATTTCAATACCGTTTTCACGAAACGCCGTATCCACTGCAAAACGCAAATCACTACTGGTTTTAAAAATATCACGAATATTGCGGATAAAGCAGCGCAGTTCAAAGTCCAGTGAGCTATCGCCAAAATTCATAAAGAACACACTGGGTGCGGGGTAATTTCGTACAGAGTTATTGGCTTTAGCAACGTTCATCAGAATTTTTCTGACCTTATCCACATCACTTCCATAAGCCACACCTACCCCAATATCAACCCGGCCAACACGGTCATGTAACGTCCAGTTGGTGACTGTTTCACTGATTAGCTGAGAATTAGGAACGATAACAGACGAATTTTGGAAGGTTTCAATTTCTGTAGAGCGAACGCGAATTTTTTTGATGGTTCCCTGACAGTCTCCTACAATCACCCAGTCACCAACTTTCACCGGACGTTCGAATAATAGAATCAGACCTGAAACAAAATTACTAAAGATGGCTTGCAGACCAAAACCAATACCTACCGATAAGGCCCCTGCGACAATCGCAAGGTTGGACAAATCCAGCCCCAAAGCCCCCATACCTGAGAGTAGTGCGATGATGACACCAATATAGCCGGTGACCGCTAAAATAGCGTCACGCACCCCAATATCAAATCGCGTATAGGGAAATACACGGCTTGAAAGGAACCATTGCAGAACACGGCTAAATAGCAACAAACTAAAGAACAGGATAAACGAGGATCCAATGCTTTCAAAGTCAATAACAATGTCTCCAACCGGAATACCGTTTTGATATTGTACCAACCAGGATGTGACATCTTCTGATGTAACCCCCCAAAAGAATCCGGAGAACCCAACCATCAGCAACGCAAGCAACGGCTCAATCAGCGTAATGGCGATAGGCGAGAGGGTTTCTTCAGGTTTCACCTGTTCTGATTGGGTGGTGGCCTGTGGTTGCTTTAGGCGAAAAACAAGATAGACCGTTAATTCACGCAGCCAGATAAACAGCATGAGCGCAGTGAGTGTCGCAAAAATATTGAACCCTATATACAGCCCTAAATTCAAATGGCCTGACAATGCAATGAACGGAACCAGCAAAAGCACGATACGTGTCAATTTACGAATGGCATTCCATAGCCAGTCATATTTTTTCTTCAATTCACCAATTTCATCAGATTGATGACGTGGATTCACAAATACAAATTTGCCCAGTGCCAGAAACAACACTACCGACAATGATGTACTAGCTGCAAACCGTATCAGATATTCCAGCATAGAGAAGCTACTGAGATTGATAAAATTAAACCGAAGCAAAAATACCATATAAGCCGCAATCATCGTGATGACCAGCCGAATTCGACTCATTGGACGTATTACTCGTATGTGTGCGGCACATTGCAAGACATCATTCAGGCGTCTTGTGATAGGTATGGTGACACCCATGATCACAATACAGGCAATAATAATGAACCCCAGCTCCAGCCAGTTGGCAAACTGCGTTGTGTAATTGATAATATCGCTCGTCAAATCTGACAAAGCATCATAATATAGGGGGAGTGGTTCACGCGCGAGCAGGCGGTTACGCAAGCGCATTTTGTCCACTTTATCAATGGCTTCAAGCAAGGTGTTGGCACGAGCAACCACTAATTTTGCCTGCTTTAGCCGAGCATCAATCGTATTGACTATGGTGTTTAATTTGTTGCGTTCTTCTGTTAATAAGGCGTTTTCTATCTCGCCATCTTCAGGCGGTTTACCCAATGTTTTCAATATATCTTTCTGGGTATTCAGGCGTTCCTGCGCATTTTGCATAGCTTCCTGCGCTTCCAGCCGCAACGTTTTCAGCTGCTCCTGAGTCTTGCGATACGTGGCTTCCGTTGTGGCGGAAGTGCTGTTGTCAAGCGTGTCTTCTGTAGCGTCAATGATGGTTTCCCATTGCTGCAATTGCTCCTGAAATGCAGAACTTACATCTGTGTAAGCATGTGCAGGCATATGGAGAAGGCATAATATACAGCAGCATAATACGAAGAGTCGGTGTGTCATGGTTGCAGGTGTAACATTCTTTTTAACCATTTTCCACCAGTAACCATAGAAATCATTTCAAGGGTATCCTTCATGAAAAAATATTGATACTGTCCATTTCCGTCATACGAATTTAAAGGAAATGTGATGCAAACAAAACGACACAGAGATGAGCGGGGACGCACTTATACAGGTTGGCTGGATTCCAGTCATAGCTTTTCATTCGGACATTACCAGGACCCCAAGCATATGGGGTTTGGTGACTTGCGCGTGATTAATGACGATCGTGTTATTCCAGGGGCTGGCTTTGGTTCTCACGGACATAGCGATATGGAAATTATTTCTTACGTACTGGAGGGCGAGCTGGCGCACAAAGATGATATGGGCAATGGCTCCTCTATTCGTCATGGCGACGTACAAATCATGAGTGCGGCGTCCGGTGTGGTGCATAGCGAATTTAATGGATCAGACGAACATCCGGTACATTTTCTACAAATGTGGGTTATGCCCAATGTGCAGGGCGGCAAGGCAAATTATCAGGAGCGCTCGTTTGACGCACTGATGCTGGATAATCAGTTTTGTGTGGTTGTCTCGCCTGATGGCGCAGACGGATCACTCATTATCCGCCAGAATGCACGATTGCTTATTGGACGTCTGCATGAAGGGAGCACGCATAATCTTAAGCTTTACCCTAAGCGCCGTACGTGGGTACAAATCGCGTCTGGTCGTGCAGAAGTGAATGGGGAAGAAGCCAGTGCAGGAGATGGGTTTGCACTTTTTGATGAAAGCAAACTGCACATTAATTCCGTTACACAAAGCGAAATTCTGATGTTCGATCTGCCATAAGATGATCTATATCACTAACATTACAACTCAATCATAACAGGAACGACTCACATGCCATCATCTATCATCGCGTTTGCCGGAAGCACTCGCAAAGAATCACTCAATAAAAAACTTGTACAAATAGCCGTTCAGGGAGCCGAAGAGGGCGGAGCAAACGTTACTTATATTGATTTAAAAGATTACCCCATGCCTTTATATGATGGTGATCTTGAAGCAGACGGTGGCTACCCTGACACAGCCAAAACCCTCAAAGAATTCTTTGTAAAAGCAGACGGTTTTCTTATTGCCTCACCTGAATATAATAGCGGCTATAGCGGGGTATTGAAAAATACGATTGACTGGCTGTCCCGTCCAACGATGAAAGATGAGCCACCGCTTCACGCCTTTTCAGGTAAAAAAGCCTCCATCATGGCAGTCGCCCCGGGCGCGCTTGGCGGATTGCGTGGGCTTTACCAGTTGCGTGCATTACTGATGAATATGAACGTACACGTGCATCCAAACATGCGCGCGGTAGGGAAAGGTTTTGAAATGTTTGACGATAAAGGCAATTTGACGAGCGAATCGGAAGTGCGGGCGGTCAAGCAGTTAGGTCGCCAAATAACTTAATAGAATGAACATAAACAGCTTATAGGTTATACAGCATAAATTTTTTCAACGACAAAACATTAGCGCAACGTCTCAAGGAAAAGACTGTTTCCTCGCGAGAGAAGCTCACCTACTTCATTATTTCGCAAGTTTTAGTCACAATCACTTCTAGTTATATATTCATGTTATTGTTAGAATCAGAAGGTGACTGGATTTATTACCCTATTACATTATGGGATTGTGCAATGGATGTCATTTATGCATTGTTCGCAATTTTCGGCACTGTATGGATCTATGGCATCAATGAAAAAGATGATGGACAGGATTTTATCGAGCGTTTTACATGTCTAACTATACCAATTATTGTACAATGCCTGCTAATTGGGTTAGCGATGCTAGATTCTATGTTTTTAGACCTATACATTATGCCCAGCGCTGACACGCATACTAACATTATTAGTTTTATTATGGTGTTGTCTATAGAAATATATTTCTATATTAGAATATATTCTGCAGTGATGCGTGTGTCACACTGAGGATTCTGGTGTTTAACTATATAATTGAGGATTTTGACCACCAACCTCTTTACAAGACCGTCAATTAGGTTATATTACGCAGCATAGTTTTGAGGGCGGTTAGCTCAGTTGGTTAGAGCGCGTCGTTGACATCGACGAGGCCGGGAGTTCGAATCTCTTACCGCCCACCATAATCCACAAATCATAGGCTGTGAACACGCAAGTCATTGCAACTCTTTGCCTGTTTTGGTTCTATTCCTAGATTTTTAACAATTGTTTGGTATCCTGTTCTTAAATTGAATTAGGCTAAGATCATGACGTATATTTTAGAAAAAGTATCAACAGAAGATGATTCGAATGCGTATAACGCCATCAGGAAGGCTGAGCTATTTCCTAACAGAGATTATGATTCTAATCATCCCGATGAACGCCTGCCAAACAATCATCCTCTATCCCCAATAGCTACTGTTCAAGTGGATTTTACAGGGGATAAAGCAATATTGCGCTTACTTGCCGTTACAAAAAGCAAGCAAGGAAAAAAACATAGTGCCAATATGTATAAGCAGATAGAGCAATATACCACACGTCATGGAGCCAAGAAATTACTTGTCAACGCCGCGCCTGAGTCGGTTGGATTTTATCACAAAATAGGGTTCACAGAAGAAATATGGGATCAAAGTGAATTAGAAGGCATAGCAGAAGACTGCGTTCAAATGACCAAAATTATCCGCTAGCATTAACGGAGAATTTTGGCCGCAGAAATTTTTTGTTTATACTATAAATCAACAGCCTATGCTCAATCGAGGTTCTGAATTTGTCTACCAAGGGCCACCATTCCCCCCAGAAATCGTGATTCTAGGCATATATTTGCTTCAGCGCAGAGGTGGCATCCTTCAGGTGATCTGGATGGTGTTTGAGGTAGTGTTCCTCTATCCATCCCAAGCCTGCCTGTCGTGCATACTTGCGGAATGCTCTGCCGACTTCATAGCAAGGACTGCCTCGCCACTCGATCACATAGTCAGTCGTTGCCACAGCTAGCTCGGATGGAAAGCCATTAGTCTGATTAAATAATGCGCAGCGTATAGTTCCTTCTATAAATGTTAGGGGGTCTATATACTTAACTAGCCAAATATAGCTTGACTTACCTGTCGCTTTTGGCCAATTTAATCCTACGAGCGATAAATCAGAAACATTTAGCCTTTACGAATTATTCCAAAGATTCCCTAATGAAGAATCAGCGCGTCAGTTCTTTGAAGAAAAACGCTGGAATGGTGAAACAGTTTGACCTCATTGCGGTAGCATTCGTGTAACTGAATGTAAAGATCATAAGCCCATGCCTTACCGTTGTAAGGACTGTCGCAAGCGTTTTAGTGTTCGCACAAACGGCATAGAAAGTTTTTGGGCATTACTAAAACGTGGTTATTATGGCATATATCACCATATGAGCGTGAAGCACCTGCACCGCTATGTAAACGAGTTTTCATTCCGTCATAATACATCACAGGTTGATACTATCAACTTTATCGGAATGACTGGAAAACGCCTAACGTATAGAGGACTGATAGATGGCTAAAAAAAATAATTGAACCGCTGGATGCATCATTTGATGACGTGGTTACACCAGTAGCATCGGAGTTTGTATCAATATCCGGACATTCTCCCGTTTCTTTATCTGCCTCGCCTAATGCAATGCGGTATGGCACTGGCCGATTCGTAAAAAGCTGATCTAATGCTTGTGCGGGAGCCATGTCACGCTCAGCTACTTGTAAAATTGGGGTTTCCACATAATTATCGGTACCACTGCAGGCGGCTAGCGTTAATAGGCCAGCGCACGTGGTTAGTATTTTAAAGGGTGGTTTCATTGTTTCTCCTAAGTTTACAGTTTAAATCCAGTCAGCATTCTTATTCCAATTCGGTGATACTGGTTTCAGCGTTTTGATTACCTGCTTGCTTCTTTTCAGCGAACAGCTCCCAGCCACCACCAAGTGATTTATATAAAGCGGTCAAATTCGTTAGTGCCCGTGTTTCTGACTGTACGAGTGCATCTTGCGTAGACGTCAAGGCACGCTCAGCTTCCAACACATCAATAAAATCCGTTAGACCTTTCTCGTAGAGAATATTTGACAGCTGCGCCGAACGCTTAGACGCACTGACCGCTTGCTCAAGTTTTTCTCGTGTTTCTTGCTCTTTAGCGTAACGGATGAGACTGCTTTCCGTTTCTTCCAAAGCGCGTAGTACGGTTTGTTCATATTGAGTGGCAGCGATAGAGTTACGCGCTTCTGCCGCATCAATTTGCGCTCGTAAGCGCCCACCTTCAAAGATAGGGAAATTAATAAAGGGCGATAAAAGAAAGCTCTCACTGGCGCTTTCAAAAAGGTTTCCGGAGCTTGCGGCTAAAAACCCAATACTGCCAGTTAGGTTAAAGCTGGGATAGAGTTCTGCCACAGCAACCCCCACATCGGCGTTAGAAGCGGCTAAGTTCCGCTCCGCTATTTGAATATCGGGGCGACGACGCAGCAAATCAGATTGCAAACCGAGTGGCACCACTTCGCGCGGGGCTGGCAGTGGCTTATTTTGCTCAAGCAGCGAGAACAGCTCACCAGGTTGTTGGGCAGTTAATACGGCGAGGCGGTATGAACCAGCACGAATCTCAGCCTCAAGATTAGGAATAAGCGCTTGCGTATTCGCAAGCTGGGCATCGGCGCGGGTGACATCAATCTCACGTGATAAGCCACTCTCAAACGAGGCTTTCACTAAGTCTACCGTTTGCTGCTGAAGCTCCGCGTTGCGTTTAAGTAGCGCCGCGCGCTTCTGGTTTCCCCGTAGCTCAATATAATTACGCGCGGTTTCAGCAACAACAGATAAAATGACGTTATTACGCAATGCCTCTGTGCCCTCTAACCGTGCGGTGGCGGCTTCTAGAGCGCGGCGGTTTCCGCCAAACAGGTCAATCTCCCACGAGGCATCGAAGCCTGCATCATAAGTGTTTTGGATTTGCGGAATATCAATACCCGGCGCTTGGATGAATTGCGGATTATTCAGGCTTTGTTTGTTGCGGGTAAAGGCGCTGCTGACTCCAATGGATGGCAATAACGGTGACCGCGCTACGCCGCGTAAAGCGCGTGCTTCTGCAATACGCGCCCGCGCGATTTCAATGTCTAAATTATCTTTTCCAACCTTGGCTACCAGTCCTGATAAAATCGGGTCATCAAATACTCGCCACCAATCCGTCATAGTCGCTTCATTAGACTGGGGTTGTTCGATCCACTCTTTGGTTTCAAATGTTGGAAAGCTATAGTCTGGCCCAACTGCGCAGCCAGATAACATTAGCAAGGCGAGTGTTGCGCAAAGCGTCTGTTTCATATGGCAGCCTCCTGTGCAGCTGGGTGCTGTTGAGGCTGGTGTTGTTTACGGTAATACATATCAGCATAAAATTTGTAAGCGAGCGGCGTAAAAAACATAGCAAGTACAATGGAAAACCCCATGCCGCCTGCAATGACTACAGTAAGCGGCGGCCAGAACGTTCCACCTGAAAATAAAAGCAGCGGAATAAAACCTCCAATAGTCGTAAATGTTGTGGAAAGTACGTGGCGGCTACAGCCATAGGTTTCCTTAACAATTTCTTCGCCACTACCTTTACGTGCTGTCTCATTACCCAAAATGGCGGCTAAAATCACAATCGTATCGTTGATAATCACGCCAGCCAACCCGATTGTACCAATCAGAGGGTTAAAACCTAGCGGATAGCCTGCAATCTTGAGCGATAACATGCCTAAGCCCACTGATAATATCGCTACGGCAAAAACGATTGTAGCTAATGCAACACTGCGGAAGGTAAGAATGATCGTGGCAATCATCATGGTCAGCAGAACAGGCGCAAAGGTGGCAAGCCCTCCAATCGCATCAGTTTGCTCCTCGCTTTCTCCGGCGACATCAATGCTGTAGCCTGCAGGAATATCAATAGTGCTTTCTATCTGCTCTAACACGGTGGAGGAGATAGATACGGGTTTTGCCGCGCCTTTAATGTAAGCAAGGATATTATTCACGCGCTTGCCATTATAGCGTGATATTTCAGCGGTTTCGGGGCGTAAATCCAAGTCTCCAAGCGCTTCTGCGGGGAGCCATCTGCCTGCCCCTATAGCACTGAGTTGCACATTACCAACGCTGGATATATTCTCACGCTCTGCATCGCCCAACCGCACTCGCACGGGTATTTCTTGGACATCCTCTAAAATGCTTCCGCCTATGAATCCTTCTAGATTGCCTTGAAACTGATTGGCGATATTCACCAAATTCAGTCCGGCAAAGTCGGCCTCGGCTTCATCGGCGCGGAACCATAGCTTGGTTTGTCCGCCCTCAATGCTGGCACGGGTATGTACGATATCAGGGTGTTGATGCATAATGCCGCGCAATTCTTCGCCAAGTGTACGCAATTTATCAATATCTGATCCTAGCACGCGGAAGGCAACGGGCGCATCGGCAGGCGGGCCTTGCGCAAATTTCTTGGTAATAGGTTTGGCGTTAGGTAACGCCTCGTTCAGCGCATTTTGTATCAGCGAGAGGAGCCTATTAGCGGTTTGATTATCTTTTGCAGTGACGACGGCTTGCGCATAGGCGCTGTTATTATCTTGGCTAGGGATTTGATTGTAATACACCGATGGCGTTGACGCGCCTATCAGCCAGTGTACTTTCTGCACGCCGTCAAAGGCTTTTATCACCTTATCAGCAATGGCAACCTGGCGCTGCGTATAATCAATTGAGCTATCGCTCGGCAAATACATCTGCACCTCAAACATATCGCGGTCGGCGGGTGGGAAGAACTCCATGGGCATGGTGCCTGTCAAACCAAAGCCAATGATACAGGGTATGGTAGTAAGGAATAAATAGCGCTTCGGGCGCTCGATAGCGTGTAGCGTGAATTGACGTATATCAGTAAAAACACGTGGTGCTTTCATCCCTGCGCGCCACCAATGTTGTGTGCTTTCTTGAGTTTTGCTGGTGTTGCTGCTACTGCGTGCAGCAAGCGCCGGGATGACTGTAATAGCAAGCAAAAATGAGAATATTAGTGCTAGCACGACACTAAGCGCAATGGGGCCAACGAAGTCCCCCGCGTTACCGGGAAGCAAGAAAATTGGCATAAACCCAAGAATGGTCGTAATAGTCGAAGCAAGCAATGGTGCGAACAGATGGTGAACAGAATGGCGCATTGCATCAATGCGTTTCATGCCTTTTTCTCGGATGGATTTGCGCACTTCATCGGTCATCACAATCGCGCAATCAATAAGCAAACCGATGGCAATAATCATTCCAAAAATAGACATTTGATGGATGGATTGGTCGAGAAAGTTGAAGGAGAATATTGCACCAGCACAGGCTAGCGGCAACACAGAACCGACCACTAATGCTGATTTCCATCCCATCGTAAGCAGCACAATCGCTACTACAAACAGTGAACCCATTACCAGATTTCTTACTAAATCATTGAGTCGTGCTTCAGTATACTTATTTTGTTCAAAAATTATATCCATCCCGATCATATCGGAATATTGCGTGCGGAAATCTTTGTATTCAGCGAGTGCTTTTTGCGTCCATAGATCAACGCGAACATTCTTATCAGCGCGCACAGCAACATAGATTGTTCGTGCGCCATCTTTTAGGCCAATTTGTGCTGGTGGACTTTGAATGCCGCGCTTCACCGTAGCAATATCTCCAACCTTAAGGATAGTCCCACGATCACCCGTTAAGACAGGGATATGCGCAACACGATCAATGCTGTTCAGCGCCCCGTCCACTTCAATTTGCACATCTTGATTTCTCCCGCGCAATTGCCCCGCAGATACTTTACTATCAGCATTAGCAATTATTTGTGCAAGTGTTCTTGCGCTCATATTGAGGACGGCTAACTCACCTGCATCAGGCGTGACGATAATCTCTTCATCCACCCCGCCAAACACCCGAACCAGCTCGGTATTACCCGCGTTGAGCATCCGGTCTTTAAGGTCTAAGGCAATACGTTGCAAGATCCCCATCGGTGGCTCGCCTTCACCATTCCAGCTAATACCAATAATCATCGTGTAGGCCGCTACACTGCGCTGATCATCTAAGAAAGGGATGGTGGCAGCAGGGGGAAGGTTCCCTTGCACATTTTGCAATCGAGAGCGAATTTTAGAAAAAATCTGTTCGTTGGTATCGTTCGTGACACTATCTTTAAGCTCTATTAAAATACTTGAAACCCCAGACCTTGCAGTGCTGCTAATATTTTTGATTTCGGCAATTTCTTCCAGTATGTCTTCAATTTTCTCATTCACCAATGCTTCCACACGCTCTGCTGATGCGCCCGGCAAAAAAGTGAGAATGGTAGCATTACGCGTGGTGATGCGCGGGTCTTCTAATCGGGGTAAGTTACTAACAGCCCCTAGCCCGCCAATAAGTAGTATGATGATTGTCAGCACCAGCAAATGCTTATTGCGAAAATACAGTGTAGCAATATCGCGTCCGGCAGAGTTATTGCTCATCATCTGCTCCTACAACCCGAATTTGCTGACCAGGAACCAATTTAGACGTTCCCTTCACAACGATCATTTCACCTTCTTTCATAGCCCCCGAAACATAGGCGCGTTCGCTGCCTGTGTAATGCACCTCAACGGCGCGGCGCTCTGCGCTTAAACTTGTTTGTGTTAGCTCGTCACTGTCTGAATGATCATTGTTAGCTACGTATAGTGACCACAAACCACGCTTACCCTCTTTGAGAGCGGTAAGTGGCACCCAGAAACCTCGCTGGTCAACACTATATTCCAGCGGTAAGCGCACAACATCGCCAGGGCGGATTAAACGGTTATTGTGGTCTAGCTCCAAAATAACATTCACTGTTCGGGCTTGCCCACGCACTGGCAGAATCGAGCGGATGGTCGCTTCATGAGAGCTTCCATCCACTATGACAGATTTCTTCTGTCCTACATTTAGCTCATTTGCCATCTTACTTGTAACACCAATGCGCACATCATAAGGTGAATTTTGCTGAATCTCTAATACGGCTTGTCCGGCTCCCACCACGGTGCCAACATCTGTCATACGCTTAATGACAACACCATCAAAGGGCGAAATTAGCTTTGATTTTTCAATATCAACTGCGATGCTTTCAAGCTGCGCTTTGGCAATGCTGACTGAGGCAGCTGTGGTGTCACGGGTCTCACGTGCTTCATCTTTCTCCTGCGCAGAAACGGCATTGGCTTTGCGTGCTTCTGCAAAACGCTTATAGGTGCTGGCAGCGAGCTTTGCATCGGCTTTTGCGCGCGTCAATCCCGCATCCGCTTCATTTCTACGCGCGTTTAATCGCTGAATGTCCAACTCCGCCAGCACATCGCCAGCTTTAACGACATCCCCTTCATCATAGGGCATGCGCTTGAGCATCCCGCCAATCTCAAAGCCAGCTTGTGAAGTTTGCTGCGCCTCAACTTGTCCAATAAAGTCACGCGCGTAGATGTAGCTATCTTGATAGGTTGCAGCTTTTGCCTTTACAGGTTGAGTCGTGTTGGTGTTATCTTCATCAAACGAAATACCAAATGGAGAACCGCTACCAACAAGCAAAACAGCAATAAGTACGGCAAAGAACACTATGGCTGCAACGAGGATTCGCTTCGAAGAGTAAGTTTGTCTAGCCATGTGCCATCCTTTATTAAACGCTTGCGTCCAATATAGTGTTATTATATATTAGACGCAACAGTCAACTTAATCATTACATGGAATCAATGACAAAGCAGGAAAAAACACGCGGCAGACCCAAAGATGAAGATAAAGCGGCAGCGATTCTGGAAGCTGCCAGCAGACAGTTTATCGAAAAAGGCATGCAACGAACGAATATGCAAGAGATTGCCAATGAAGCAGGAGTATCAAAATACACGGTCTATAATCATTTCGGCAGTAAAGAAGAGTTATTTCAGCGCATCATTCATAATAAATGTACTACTAATATGGGCGAATCGATGCTTGAGCGTGCGCTCGCCCAAGAGCCTGAAGAGGGTCTCTATACGCTAGGTATGGGCTTTATTGGCATTATTTATAACGATGAAGCCGTGGCAATGCATCGCACTGTGATGAGTGAAAGCCGTAATGGTGGGGATATAGCGAAATTATTCTACGAAACAGGCCCAGAGCGTGTATTTGGTTTGTTGCGCACCTATTTTGTGCATCTTGAAGCAAAGGGCATCTGCCGGTTCGAGGATATCCAGCGCGCAGCAGAAATATTTGTGAGCTTCTTTACAGGCCCCTTGCATATGAAGACTGTGTTGAAAATCCAAGCCAAACCAACGCAAAAGCAGCTTGAAGCATTTACACGTGAAAATGTGAGCTTTTTCCTCCGTATTTTTGGAACACACCAATAAAAAACATGGGTCTGGTGAACTTTAGAGTGGATTTTTTTTTAAAGAGGTAAGAAGTATATCATAGATATTCTGTTTTCTGCAATTGAATCTGAATTGGCATTCTGTGAGGTGTATTGGTCTGATAATCCGTTGAATTGCGCCAGCCTCCTTTTAGCAAATGACCAGAAAGATTCAATGCCGTTGACATGGCACTTTCCACGTACAAATTCATCATGCGAATGATAGATGCAGGTAATGTTCATAGCCATTCACAATGAGCCCATCATATGCCTTCCATCCATCGGTATGAATGATTGATCCTTCTAGTATTTTTCCTTGTATGATAGGCATTAACTGTGCTTTTGAACAGTTATCAACGATTTTCACATGCACATTGCCATCATGTTTGAGCAGCCCAAAGACAGGCGTCTTTCCAGCCGCGCCACGACCACGTTTACCTCGCACTCTTTTAGCACCGAAATAGGACTCATCCAGTTCAAACTCACCTGATGAGACAGGATTTCTAGGTTTTGTTGAGCGATATGTAGGCGCAATTTTGCATAGATAATCTTATAACTACGATGCGATATGCCAGTCAGTTGAAACGCTTCATACGCATTTAAGTCCATGGCAAAACACTTCAATAAATGTCTGAATTTAGCTTCCGAAATATGTGAACGGCGATAATACTTGTTCTTACGTTGTTTCATACTGACTTAGCATAACCTATAGTTAGCTAAAGTTCACCAGACTCATACTTATTTGGCTAGTACAAAGCCTTCAATTGTTTTTCTGCATTTAATAATCTGCATTTTTAATTGGAGGATTTTAGGCGCATAAATTTTTTTCTTTATACTATAAATCAAAAACTTATTGTCTACCGAGGTTCTGAATTTGTTTGCTAGGCCTCACCATTCCCGATGGATGTACTGTTTACGGCAATACGGTAACACGTGGATTAGAGTGTAAGTCATCTGTTTGTGTTGATAGTGACCGTAAGTATTGCAGGATGGATATAACTTCACGTGTGTGGCTGGATAATTCCATTGATGGCTTTGGCGTATGCCAGTACTCTCCTGCATAATAGACTGCTTCCGGAGTTTTGCCTTTATTGAGTGTAAATATCTTTTTTGGTGAACAAGCAGGTCGGTTCTGCCAGCAATTATTGTTTACACTGGTATAAGCCTCGTCTGGCATAACAGTATGTAACAACGTGTTATCAGACTGAATATTGCTACGTAGAACTTGCCCCATATAGCCAATAATCTCAATCGGTGAGCGTATTGTGATTGATAGCTCGCCGACATTTTCTAACCGCCCAAGTTCCTGCTCATCTATTCCGTCATTTTTACCGCTTTCAGACTCGGCGGTTAACCCAGATAAGAGATTTTCTAATGATACATCATCTGAGGCACGTTGTTCAAATGCATCAATGCGCCGCATCAGGATACGATGAGTGTCAACTTGTCTCTTTAAACTTTTAAGTAGCTTATATTTTTGCTCTTTAGATAGTCTATTCAAGTCGTGACCACCTAAACCGGCGCTACCTAACTGTGCTACGATTCGTGAGCGGCAGGTAAGTGATATGACTCTTGCAGCATCTTCGATCTTAATGTTATCAACCTGTAAAACAGGAGGATGCTTAAAGCAAATTCGAAAACCACCTGGCTTACCAATGACATCAAACGCATCTGTCTGGCGATCAGGAACAATGGAAAGCCCTTTATTGACGATGCCTAATTCGCTGATTAATTCAAGCGCGTCCTCTTTAATTTAAATCTTCAAATAACGTGTTATCCCCTAATAATGGTTCTACATCAAAACCTAAGCCGTTTAATAGCCGTAGACGCCTCACAAATGCTGATGATTCTGCTGAGTTGGTTTTAGATAATGGTTTTCCAGCCCATCCAACTTCTGAAATAAGCAAATCTGTAAGCAATTCCTGATTATATGATCGTGCAAACATACGTTCAATGACTCCCAGCTCTATTGGGCGGGACATGGTACGTATGAATGAAGCGCTATTTAACTGATTTAGACTAAAACGAGGCCGATCATCCTGTATATCAACGTCAAAAAGATGCTCTGCCTCTCGCATGATAAATGAACCCGCGACTTCGCTTGATAGGCTAACGCTACCAAGCGGTCGCGTATCTATATTCGTTATGGTTGAAAAAAAGAGGGGTTCATTATGCGCACTACGGAGAATATTTAACAAAGTAAATGTTTTTTCTGCACGCATGACGTCCTGATTTATGGAAATGGCATCATCTGCAATTTTCCCCGGTGCACAAGCGCTCATGGTAAGCAATATGCTGAATAGGAGAATGAGACGTGAGAACATAAGAAACATAAAGTGTTAAAATAAGCAAAGCAAGGCAAGGCATTACATTCGCTTCACCCTAGAGCCAATGAAATGGTGAATCAACCGTTAGTCGTTGTTAGTATCGTTTAGGTAGATACATCTACATTACCCTTAAGCAGTCTTCTCACGTTATCCCGCAAAGAACACCGGTACCCTTTAAACCGCAATAACCGTTAGGATGCGTATGTAAATATTGCTGATGATACGTTTCTGCGTAATGAAAATCAATATTTTGGAGGATTTCAGTAGTAATACGGCCATACCTTGATTGCATTAACAGACTCTCATAATATTCCTTGCTGCTTTGCGCTAGCTGGTGTTGGGAAATGGTTGTCGTGTAAATGGCAGAGCGATATTGTGAGCCAACATCGTTCCCCTGACGCATACCTTGTGTTGGGTCATGCCCTTCCCAAAAGCAACGCAAAATATAAGAGCACGTTTCATCACCACCCGTGTAAGCAACCAACACCATTTCCGCATGTCCCGTATTCCCGCTGCATACCTGTTCATATGTCGGATGATTAACATGGCCTCCTGCATATCCTACCGCGGTTGTATAAATGTTTGGTTGCTGCCACATCAGTCTTTCTGCACCCCAAAAGCAGCCCATTCCAATATAGAGACATTCAACATGTTTAGGGAAGGGGTGGGTGTAGGCAGTGCCAAGAACGAGATGTGGGAGAAAATATTTCATATCTTAGATATATAAGCTGTGATAGGTTAAAAACCAATCGGTTCATTTGTCATCATATTGTTACAATATATATGGATTAAGGTATGCTATGATATAGGCTATTACGTTTGAATTACGCCCAACTATACCCAGCATGACAGATAAAAAGCCACCACACGAATCATATTACGGAAAAAACGCCTTGCAAGCTGCAGCACAAAGCTTGGTAGGTAACGGTCTGATGTCAGTTGGTGTCGCGTATATGGCGCGTAACATTATTCAGGATGCCCCCATGTTTGAGGGAATGGAAGATAATGTTAAAAGCAATCTTGAGTTAGCTGCAAGCACACTACCTATGGCAGCGGCAGCCGGGTTTTCTGTGCTGGATGCGATTCAGGCCAATAATACCAAGTCTCAATTTGAACGGCTTAATCATGAAAATGATGAATTATATGATGAGATTGAGAACCTGCATAGTGACATTACAGAATTAAAAGAAAGTGCTGAAGAACTCAAAGAGGATAAGATAGCGCTTCAGGAAGCACTGGATAACCGTATTACTGAATCGTCTCACGAAGGTAAGGTCGAGGAGGCAGAGAAGAATCGCGCACTAGCCTAATATAAACATTGTCTTATTATACTAGTTTAAGGTATGGATGGCATAAGCATCTTGCTTTGTATATTTAACGACTATAGCGCTTGTCAAATTTTCGTTGAAAAGCACGTTGTTATTGTTACAATCAAGGTCACTGTGAATTTAAGGACGGATCATGGAACATTTGCAACATCACGTCACCGACGCTTCACATTTTTTGAAACTAATTGCTAATACGAACCGGTTGCTTATCCTGTGTATTTTGGTTGATGCAGAAGCAAATGTTAGTGAGTTAGAGCAAAAACTTGGGGTATCACAGCCAGCGCTTTCACAGCATTTGGCGCGAATGCGGCAAGAAGGAATGTTAGAAACACGACGTTGCGGGCAGCAAATTTTTTATTCCATCAAAGATGACCGCATCTATAAGTTGCTGAAATCACTTAATCATATTTTTGAGTAATCATCACTGAAGTAACGTTTGACTAACGGCTAAATTGCGTGTTTTTCTTCTTTGCACTTAGTGCTTGCTGCTGATCTGTTTGTTCTTCCACTTGCTGTTGGTCGCGCAGAACGTCTGATCGTACCGCAGCTGTTTTGGAAATATTGCCTTGTTTGTTGTTTTTAATGGAATTGATCGTGCGCTGTGGAGAATTGGGCATCAACTCCTCACTCATTTCCATGCCACCAACATCCATACTTGATTGAAACGCTTTTAATGTAGCTGCATCCAGCAGATTAGCCCCCAGTGCCTTGGCTGCTTTGGCCGTTTCAGAGGCTTCAGGTGAAATAGTGGAAGACGATTTACCCGCCTGCTTCTGACGACTCCCACCTGATCCGGATGGGTCGCCTTTTTTGTCCTGACCAGATGCGGCTTTAGCTTCGCGCTGATCTTGTAATTTATCACGCATCTGCGACTTTTTCATACGAGCTGCGCGAATCATGTCTGCAATTTGATCGGCCTGATAAAGCTGCTGATGTTTTTTATCGCTTTTATTAGCAGATTGTTGTTGCGACTGCGGCAGATGCTCTTGTGGCTGTTCCTGCTGCATATCCTGAGCATCCGCCTGACCGAGATCACGTTCACTGACCGCTCCAAGACCACCCTGCATTTCCTGCACACGGCTAACAATACGATCCATACCTTTCTCGATGCTATCTAGCAAACTGGTGATAGAACGATCAGCGGTTTGTTTCCATGCACCGGGCAAAGCAACAGCTTCTTCATGTAATTGTTTTGCTTGTTGATGAAGCTGGCCGGCAAGTGATATATTCCCTGTTTGTTCGGCAACCATCGCTTGCATACGCGCTTGCTCGGATTCCTGCATTTTTCCGTGAAAATCAAATATGCCAATAGCCATACTCGCTTCCAGCACGGCGTCATCGTCAGCCATATCAGGATCAAGCCTGAGTGCAATGTCAAGATGTTGACGGAAAGTGCTGGCAACTTTAGACACGCCCGTGAGAAGCTGTTTCACCAGTGGCATGTCACCCATATCCATCAAGGCTTCCAGCGTCATATCAGCAAATTGCAGGCGCAATTTGTCCAGTATGTCGCGCGCAATCGCAATCGCCTCTTCCTGCACCTCCACACGCAAATCTTCTACACGGTTAAAATGATGCTTGGGCTTTTCTTCTTCGCTATGGGCTAATCCTGCTAATGCGCCCAATTCTGCATGTTTCATGGCATGAGTAAATGCTTCCTGACGTTGCGCCACATGCTCTTCGTGGTAATCCTGGGTAATATGATCCGCATCAGCCGTATCATCGCGAAGCAGGTATGGTGCTAGGCATGTGTCACGGATAAGCGGCAAAACGCATATAGATGAGCGAGAAGGGCTAAGCCATTTCCACGTTTTTTCGGGCGAGGGTGATGTATGTGCTAAGGTATCGGTGATATGACGATAAAGCAATGCGGCACCCACACCATAGCGATGTAGCGCATCTGACGACACGTATTCTGTTTTGATAGCCAACCCTGCAAGCAATGCGGTTTGAGTCAGATAATGTAACGTCTCGGACGTAGGTAATGTCTTTTTACCGGGTGGGTTAACGACATACCCAAAGATAATATTGCGAAGCATTGCGATGTTATCTTTAGCTAACGATTCCGTGAGATGTTGATGTGCCAGATCATGGATTACTGCATCGAAACAACGGTAATCTGAGGGCGAGTAACGAAGCTCTTGCTGGTATATCAGGTGATACTGGGCGTCAAGCGTATTGGTGGATGGTACAATAAAGTGACCAATACCCCCATGCTGTTTTGTCTCTTTCACGTAGCGCTGCACCAGATGATCCATATCAACCGATGGGGCAGGGTTGCCATGGAGCGAAGCCATTATGCCACGGTTAAACAGTTTCACGCTTATGAACTGCCTTCACCACTTTGATTCTGCTTTTGTGCGGATGCATTGCCCAAAGCATATACGCATAAATCTTCAAACGGCACATTGTTTTCCTGAGATATTTTAAACAGCTTCTCAAAGCTATCCATTACATCTTGCGGAATGTTGCCACCACGTTCACTGGAAAGCCAGTTGGACTGGTTCATCAATGGATGTTTTTTAGGATGTGGATCACCAACATAAACATGAAATGGGTGTTTCTGTCCGCCAAAATCACATGGTATGGTAAAACGTTTCATATGCCCCTCATCTATAGTGTTACTGTAATAGTATAGAGCAAACGCTGTTATCTTGCAAAAGATTATTGCACGTAACACAGTAAATATTTAATACTTACTTAACTGTGAGTAGTAATTCTAAAATAGATTGCCTGATAGCAACTCCTGTTTCCACCTGATCCAATATGGCGCTACGTTCAATATGATCTGCCACAAAATGGTCAATTTCCACCCCCCGGTTCATAGGGCCTGGGTGAAGAATCAGGGCGTTCTCTTTAGCATAAGAAAGTCGTTTTTCATCAAGGCCGTAACGATCAAAATATTCCCGTACTGAAGGAATAAACGTGCCTTTCATGCGCTCAAACTGTAATCGCAACACCATCACCACGTCAGCATCCTGCAACCCTTTCTGCATATCAGAGGTAATGTTAACGCCAAAGCTGTCTGATTGAGCAGGTAGCAGGGTAGAAGGGCAGATCAATGTTACGTCTGCACCCATGCGTTTTAGCAAAATAATGTTGGAGCGTGCCACGCGACTATGCAAAATATCTCCGCAAATGGCCACCTTTACCCCATCCAACGTTTGTTTGCGCCGTCGTATGGTCAGTGCATCCAGTAATGCTTGTGTTGGATGTTCGTGCGATCCATCACCTGCATTAATCACTTTAGCAGATACATGACGCGAGAGTAATGCCGCTGCACCACTTTCACTGTGCCGTAGCGCCACGGCATCTGCCTGCATAGCATCCAGTGTTTTCGCTGTATCAATCAGGCTTTCCCCTTTAGAGGCGGATGATTGGGCAACGGCCACATTAATCACATCCATACCCAACCGCTTGCCAGCAATTTCAAACGATGTACGTGTGCGGGTAGAAGGCTCGAAGAACAAATTAATAAGTGTTTGGCCTTTCAGTATGGCATGCTTTTTATCAATTTGTCGGTTTCGGGCAATATAATGCTCTGCACAATCTAGTATGCGCTGTATGTCTGATACGTCCAGATGCTCAATACCCAGCAGATGCTGGCAACCAAACGTACTATAATCCGGAGCAGGCAACCGTTTTTGTTTGCCCAGAAGTGTCTGCATCTTGCGCGTAAATTTATTCATGCTACCTTACATCATAGGATATTGTACAACGTGCAAACTCACGCATTAAAAGAGTCGCTAGGATAGCGGGATTTGTATAAAATTCCAGCAAAATATGAGCGAATATGATGACACTCCTTAAATAATCATTGCAAGCCTGATATTATTAGCTGTAACGTGCATTACATGTTTACACGCCCCATATATGCTGCTTTCTGTCTTGCACTTCTTCTCTCTACCACCGCCTGCCTGAAAGGGATCGGTCTGGATGAGCAAGACCGTCTTTTTGATGAAATCAATAAGACAGAAGGCCCTCAGGTGGAAGGAGTAGAAGCGTCTTTGCTCAAAAGCGCTAAAGATGCGGTAGAGCGGGGTAATATCAAAAATGCAGGTTCTCTCTATCAGCAATTGGTGAGTATTGACGACAAAAACACGGATTACCTGCTAGGTCTGGCAGATGCGCTGCGGCGTGATGGGCAAACGGATTCTGCAGAGAAGGTGTATCTTAAGATACCTAAAGACTCGCCTGACTATATGGACGCGCAGGAAGGCATTGCGCTGGTCGCTTTATATAAAGGTGACTTTGACAAAGCAGGAAAGAAACTTAGCCAAATCCTGACCAAGGACGAAAAGCGCTGGCGTACGCTGAACGGGTTGGGCATTTTGCTGGTAGAGCGCGGAACGTATGATGATGCTATTGCCTATTTTGAACGTTCGTTGAAATACAGCAATAATAATCCGTCCGTGTTAAATAATATTGGTTTGACTCATGCTATCAATAATGAACCAAAAGCAGCAACAAGGTATCTGTTGCAAGCTGCGGAAGCTACGTTGCCCAAAAGCCCCAGACGCAAGAACATTGATATGAATCTGGCACTGGTGATGGGTATCTTTGGTGATGAAAAAGCAGCAAAGAAGATCCTGTCCGAGCATTTAGATGAGGCTTCTATATCCAATAATTTAGGGTTATATGCTTATTTGGCGAATAACGATGAGCTGGCAAAAAGTTACTTAAATACCGCGCTGTCACGCAGTCCGTACCATTATAAACGTGCCTGGGAGAACTTATCTGCTATCACCAAGCAGGGGCGTATCACGCAAGGCTCAGCAAAATCGGTTAAGGTAAAATAGCTTTTTTACCTTATATTAGCGTGTTCTCTTTATAGTAGAATGTATGGTTGTGCTGTAAAGCCTGCCTGCAACAATACCGCACATCATAACAGGGCTTACAACTGATAGAAGAATGTATTTTATCATAAATCAACCTATAGGTGGTAAACACCATTATATCAACAAACAAGTTGAAGAAGCATGAAGGATAAACGCCTTTCAGGACGCATGGTCAAAATGTGGAACAGGTTAGCCGAGCTTGAACCGCCACCGATGTTCACGCATTTTAATCGCGCTGTCATAGAGGATATTTGGAAGCAATGTGCGGTGGTACATGTTGAGTCGCGTTACTATGATCCCGATTATTTCACGCTTAAATTTGACTATGTAGGTAACTTAGTCGCCGAATTGCTGCCTGATATGCAAGAGAACATACCGTTTCATAGCCATATTATGAACCGTCAGTTAAAGAAATTGCTTAAAGGGTTTGACCATGTCATTGATCATCAGGAATCCGTGGTAAATAGCGGCACCATGATTGGCCGCTCCAGTAAAATTATCAAATATCGTGCTTGTCTGCTGCCATTTACCAATACGTCTCGTGAAGTCGTTTATATTATTGTTGGTTTTTCGTGGATGGAGTGCTAGCTTAGCGGCCAGTTTATTCACTCCCTATGGTCATCACACATGCTGCATCCCGATACACAACTTGTTACACTTGGTCGCGACCATAAAGAATTTGGTTCAGTTAATCCGCCAGTTTATCGGGCATCCACTATTTTGTTTGAAAATTTTGATAGTTTTGCCGATGCATATTACGGACGTGTTGTTCCCGGTTATGGCCGTCAGGGGAACCCTTCTACAAAAGCACTTGCCGATGCATTAAACCAGTTAATAGGAGCAGATCATACCGTGTTGACTGCTTCTGGACTGCTGGCTATCACCGCATCACTGATGGCGTGCGTTAAAACAGGCGATCATATTTTAATGACGGATAGTGTTTATGGGCCTTCGCGCGCATTTTGCGATACAGTGTTAAAAGATATGGGTGTTAGCACCACTTATTATGCACCAGACAGCACGCCAGATAATGTACGTGCCCTTATACAAAGCAATACACGCGTCATATTTATGGAAGCCCCGGGATCCATGACGTTTGAAATGCAGGATATTCGGGGTTTATGTGATGTTGCACATGAACATCAGTGCGTCAGCATGCTGGATTATACTTGGGGAACACCGCTATATATTCAGCCATTTGAACTGGGCATAGATATTGCTATTCAAGCCGTCACAAAATATGTATCGGGTCATTCTGATCTGGTGATGGGGGCGATTAGCTGCAAAGAACATCATGCTAAGGCCATTATAGCGACGGCTAAGTTACTGGGCAATTATGTCTCTGGTGATGAGTGTTACATGGCGCTACGTGGTTTACGCACCATGAAGGTACGTATTGAGCAGCAGCAACGCCACACAATGCAGGTGATTGACTGGTTGCGCCAGCAGCCGGAAATTGTAGAGATTTTATATCCACCTTGCGCGCACGATGCAGGACATGCTCTATGGAAACGAGATTTTACAGGGGCAAGCGCATTGTTTGGTGCATTGTTGCAACCGAATGTTACCCGTGAGCAGGCAGCTACATTAGTGAACCATCTATCATTGTTTGGCAAAGGCTTCTCATGGGGTGGTTATGAAAGTTTGGTGCTTCCATTCCTTCCAGCTGAAATACGCAGCCTGCCATCGCGCTGGCAGCCGGAGCAGTGGTGCCTAAGGTTTCATATAGGGTTAGAGTCACCAGATGATTTAATGGATAATCTCAGTCATGCATTTGCTACCATGCGTGGCTAATCCATTCCTATCGCTGTGCAGAAGCTAATGTCACTTCCTCAGCTTCTCCTTCAATGACCGTCACAGGCATATCTGCTTGCGGTGATGTGCTGTAATCAATGTCCGATGTTGTTGTATACTTCCAGTCTTCTTTGCTATTAACAAGGCCTTTGCCTTTAAGCCACATCACCAGTGCAATAACAGCAGCGGCACCAATCAGGAAGGTGAATACAGAAAATGCAAAAATGCCAAGTACTACCAACACGGCCAGTGCTGCAATAATCTTACATATTTTCAGAACAAAATCCATTATAAGCCAAAACTCCTTGCGATACTTCCAGCTACCATATACCAACCATCCACAAGTACAAAGAAAATCAGCTTAAATGGCAAAGAAATAATAACGGGCGGTAACATCATCATCCCCATTGCCATCAGGATGGAGGCAACTAGCAGATCAATGATAAGAAACGGAATAAAGAGCAAAAACCCCATTTCAAACGCGCGTTTCAATTCACTAATCATAAATGCAGGAATCAAAATCTGGTAAGGCGTAGTAGCGCGTTCTTCAATTTCCAGATCAGGACTCATATTCAAAAACAGCTCTAAATCCTTATCTCGCACATGGGTAAGCATAAAGGTACGAAACGGCTCTGCGGCATTTTCGATGGCCTGTTCTTCGGTGATTTCTTCTTCAATCAGTGGTAACACGCCTTCATAGTACGATTTTTCAAACACCGGTGCCATAATGAACGCGGTGAGAAATAATGCCAAACCAATAATCACTTGGTTGGGTGGCGTGGTTTGTGTTCCCATTGCCGTACGCAAAAACGATAGCACAATTACAATACGTGTGAATGACGTGAGCATCATCAGCAATGATGGAGCAATAGAGATAACCGTTAGCAGCAAAATAAGCTGAATCATGCGGGCAGTGGCAGACCCACCTTCCATGCTGCCAAGATCAATGCTTAAATCCTGAGATAACGCCATGTCTGGTATGCATAGCCATATGGACAACCATAAAATGAATCTTATCATACTGTATCGTCTCTTTGTGGGGGTGAGGTGAGAGTATCTAGCACATGGGTACGTTCATGATCTAATAACACAACGTAGCGTTTTTCTTCCATCCTGAGTACCATGACGCGGCGGCGCGGGTCTAATATCAGGCTGTCTTCTATATTGAGTAGTCCTTGAGTGCTGCTGCGAAGCTGCAAACGGCTTTGCAGGCCAAGGCGTTTCACCCCGTAAGCCAGTGCAACCATTAATGCAATGACAAAGACAAAAGACAGGGCAATTTGCCCCAGTTGCATCCATTCCATATGACTTTATTGGTACTGTGTTTTGTGCATCATCACAAGGTATAGACAGAGCTTGTCATCGCTACGTGCATAAGAAATACCATGATGTGGTATTTATCGCGTATCTGGTTTGGGTTTGCCGTAGACGCTATTCATATGGTAGACATAGTTCAGGATTTCCGCAACGGCGGCAAATGTTTCCACGGGAATGATCGTGTCCACATCCAGCTGCGATAAGATTTCTGCCATATCAGCATCTTCACGCACACGCACCCCGTTAGCAAATGCAAGCGCTAATATCTGTTCAGCCACTACTCCCTTGCCACTCGCTGTAATACGCGGGGCAGGGTCTTTGCCGCGCTCATATTGAAGAGCAATAGCCTTAGGTGGGTGAGACGAAGTTGTCATATTGCCTCAGGCTCAGTATCCTGCGCCTCAACTATCTCATCGAACATATCAGCGTCCGAAGACAATGCTGCGGTATTCTCTATACTGATACGGTCATGCAATTCTTTTCGTAAAATCGTTGCATTGGCAGGAAAGGTAAAGCCCAATTTGACATTTCGTCCTTTCACCTCAGACACGGTCAGGACAATATTGTTGTTGATAACAATAGATTCACCGGCTTTGCGGGAAAGGTAGAGCATAGTGTATTCACTGATATGGTTGATAGTATATCTTCTTTATATACCATAACTGCTCACGCCACACCACGATTTTATGGTTCAGTCCATGCAAAATGAGCGTATAACCCAACTAATAATAACGCTTTAGGACGCAGGTAACAGCTTAGTATGAATGGCCTGAGTCAGCTTCTCTAATGCACGTGCTTCAATCTGGCGCACGCGTTCACGGGATATATTATAGAATTTGCTCAACTCTTCCAGCGTAGACGGGGTATCATTTAAACGACGCTGACGAATGATATGTTGTTCTCGCTCATTCAAATCATCCATTGCCGTATGCAGCATATTACGTTTATAATCCAGCTCCTGCTTATCAGCCAATACTTCTTCCTGTGAAGCGTCGTTGGATTCCAGCACATCAATCCATTCATTTTTATCTTCGTCACCGATAGTTTGATTCAAAAACTGATCGCTGGATGTCATCCGTGTGTTCATATCAACCACGTCACGCTCTTTCACACCCAGCTCTTCAGCAATCTTCGTCACTTGCTCTGGTGTTAAACTACGCTCAACCGCATTAATCTGTTTTTTCATCTTTCTAAGATTAAAAAACAGCTTCTTCTGTGATGCGCTGGTACCCATTTTGACTAACGACCATGAACGGAGTACAAATTCCTGAATAGACGCTTTAATCCACCAAATAGCGTAAGTGGACAAGCGAAAACCCATCTCAGGGTCAAACTTTTTGACTGCCTGCATTAGGCCAATATTACCCTCGGATATAAGTTCGGTTTGTGGTAACCCGTACCCTTTGTACCCAGACGCTATCTTAGCGACTAATCGCAAATGGCTAGTCACAAGCTTGTGTGCCGCACCATAATCACCATGTTCCGTCCAGCGTTTCGCCAGCATATATTCCTCACCTGCCTCTAACACGGGAAATGTCTTTATTTCAGCCATGTAACGCTGCAATCCACCTTCAGGTGTGAGTGTCATAGGGAGTGATAATGCATTCTGTGCCATAAATAAGATTTCCTTAATTCTCAGGTCAGTTTAACGTAATATGCCGTAATTCAATTGATTTTTCAAATGAATATTGAGTCATTCTGTGTTCATTCATGTTTATATGCAGTAACATACAAATAAAGATCATCAATAAGCTATTAGGTCTTCCACAGTGTTGCTTTAAGCCGCATCAAATCATCAGGATAGGAACAATGAAGTTCTAATGATTCTCCTGTTACAGGATGCGCAAAACGCAACGCTACAGCATGCAATGCCTGACGGCGAAATTCACCCAGCCACGTTAATTCATCCTGTGTCAGCAGGGAAGTGACACTGTGTAAACGTTGTTTTATTGACATACCATAGGTAGGATCGCCTATAATGGGACACCCCTGATGCGTTAAATGTACCCGTATTTGATGAGTACGGCCTGTTTGTAGACGGCATTCGCAAATGCCTCCGATAATCTGCCCGCTAGATGGGTGAATCAATCGTTCAATTGTCTTGTAATGAGTAATAGCAGACTTGCCCCCCGATGTCACCACAGCCATTTTCTTGCGATTGACAGGTGAACGACCGATAAGTGTGTCTATCGTTCCTTGAGGTGGTTGCAACATACTCCAGATAAATGCATGATAAGTGCGTGACATAGTGCGTGATTGCAACTGTGCTGAGAGATGCTGGTGCGCCTTGTCGTGTTTAGCCACAACCATCAACCCGCTCGTATCTTTGTCCAGTCGGTGAACAATGCCCGGTCGGCTAACCCCACCAATACCCGATAAGCTATCTCCGCAATGATGCAGCAACGCATTGACTAACGTACCTGAACAGATGCCAGCAGCAGGGTGTACCACCATACCAGCAGGCTTATTAACCACCAACAGATCATCATCTTCATAAACGATGTCTAAAGGTATAGCTTCCGCTTGTGCATCAGGTAACGTCAAGTCAGGAATAGTAACGAAGTAAGTATCTCCTTCTTTCGTCTTGCTGGAAGGTGTAAGTGACTTAGCATCACAGTGAATATGTGTGTCTTTAATTAAACACTGAATACGTTGGCGAGTCAGTTCCGGCAGATGGATAGCAAGATATTTATCTAGCCTTTGGCCTTGTTCCTCATTTGTAACCGTTAGCTGCATGATTTACACATAGATAGGCAATTGTTTCGCCCATAGCATGTAAATGAACACAACACCAATCGCAACGGCATAAGGCACTGGCTCCCCGTAAGATAGCACACGTGGAATCGTCGCATCCATGCCTTTCAATTTCCCTGCAATGTAAGGTGCGCTTTTTCGCAAAGAGATAAGCAGTAAAGTAAATAATCCTCCGGCAATGGCCATGAACAAGATGAAGGTAACAAGCGACTGCCCCCACCCAATCCACAAGCCAAGCACCGCAAGTAGCTTAACGTCTCCACCTCCGGCAATATTAAAGATAAACAGTACGTACCCGACAGCAAAAATTGCGGTAAACCCTAGCAACCCGTATTGCCATTGCATAGCGGTGTCGAACACGATCAATGCAATAGGGTACAATATCAGCAAAATGAGGTTTAGCCAGTTAGGGATACGAAAACTCTTAATGTCTGTAATAATTGCTGTCAGTAAGAGAAACGTCAGAATGGTTGGAAGCAATAATGCAAGTGTCATAGATGAGCGCGGTAGGGGATGAACGTGTTGAAAAGGATTGTAAGCATTTTAACTTGTATTTCTACTCCTAAAGCAGTTTTATAGTAAATATGGAACATATTGTCACACTTGCCTGCAACACTCCAGATGTTATCAGCCAATCTTTCTTAACGCAGTTCGCCAGTAAGGGTAACCCCGTATGGTTGTGTGAGGGGTATGCTGTGGATATTTCAATGTCAGGTGATATGCCCGACATACAGGAAACGGTAAAGCACGCGATTAGTGATGCCCCTATAGACTGGTGTGTCCAGTTGCCGCGACACAGACGTAAGCAATTGCTTATCTCGGATATGGATTCCACGATTATCGAGCAGGAATGTATTGATGAACTTGCTGCACGCATAGGCATAAAGGAGCAAATTGCTCTTATTACTGAACGTGCCATGCGCGGTGAGTTGGACTTTTCAGACTCGCTACGCGCGCGTGTCGCCTTGCTTGAAGGGTTGGACACGGTGATGTTGCAGGATGTATGGCAAAACCACATCACCATAAGCCCGGATGCAGCCTGCGTTATCGCAACCATGAAAGCCCACGGTGCAACCACTATGCTGGTTTCAGGTGGGTTCACGTACTTTACGCAGCGGGTGGCAGATGTTTTGTCTTTTGATACACATCATGCAAATATTTTGCATGAAGAAGGTGGAAAACTGACTGGCACCGTACAGGAACCTATTCTAGACGCCTCTGCAAAAGAGCGATTGCTTAATGATGCTTGCAAACAACATGCTGTGTCATTGGATGATACGCTGGCTGTAGGGGATGGTGCCAATGATGTAGAAATGATTCGTGCTGCTGGTTTGGGCGTGGCTTACCGTGCCAAGCCCTTTCTTCAAACACATGCTAATGCATCCATTACTCACACTACTCTTGCATCATTGCTCTATTTTCAGGGTTATCATTATGATGCATTTATTCACCCTTCACTCTAATATGTTCTCTCAGGTATTGACATGAAACCATCACCCTTTGCTCCTGCCCAGTTAGCTGCTTTACCCGAATTAGCTGGTGTTAACATAGCCACGTGTCATGCGGGCATACGTTACCGTGAGCGCGATGATCTGATGCTTATGGTGTTTGACAAAGCTGCTACCGTGGCAGGTGTTTACACTCGCTCTATGGCAGCAGCAGCTCCGGTAGAGTGGTGCCGCAATGCATGTGACTCTGGCACCATAGGCGCGCTGCTTGTAAACTCTGGCAACGCCAATGCTTTTACCGGTCAGCAAGGGAAGGACGATGCAGCAAGTATGGCGCAGGCGGTTGCAGAGCAGGTGCAGTGCGAAGCAGCAAATGTGATGATATCCTCCACCGGAGTCATAGGAGAATTTCTTCCGATTGACTGTATTACACAAGCGATACCTTCATTATACACCCAGTCAGGAGATGGTTGTGGCACATGGGAGCAGGCAGCACGTGCAATCATGACTACCGACACATTCCCTAAAATGGTAACGCGCACTTCCACAATCGGAGATAAAACCGTCACCATCAACGCCATTGCGAAAGGATCAGGGATGATTGCGCCAGACATGGCCACCATGCTTGGTTACCTTGTGACAGATGCCACATTACCGGCAGACATATTGCAGACATTGCTGTCACGCAACACTACACGTACCTTTAACGCCATTACTGTTGATAGTGACACTTCTACTAATGATACCGTACTGCTTATTGCCACAAGCGCCATATCGCACCCTGTGCCATTTGGTGCCGGTGATCCATTGCTGGATGATTTCCGCCGTGTTTTGCATGAAGTCATGCGCGAACTGGCAATATTGGTTGTTAAAGACGGCGAGGGAGCTAGTAAGTTTGTGACGATTCATATGCAGGGAGCTAAAGATTCGGAATCCGCGCGTTTGGCAGGACTGGCTGTTGCCAATTCTCCTCTGGTCAAAACCGCTTTTGCAGCCAGTGATCCGAATTGGGGACGAATCATTGCCGCACTGGGTAAGTCAGGGCAATGGGTAGATATTGATGCAGTGACTATGCATATTGGGGACGTTCCGGTTACGCAACGCGGCCAGCGTCACCCTGACTATAGTGAAGAACAGGCGAAAGCACACATGCAGCAACCGGAAATCACCTTATCCATCAATATGGGTGTCGGGCAGGGAAGTGCGACAGTATGGACATGTGATTTTACCGAAGGCTATATTCGTATCAATGCCGATTATCGCTCTTAAACATCGGATATTTAGCGATGCCATTCCGTAACACCACCAGATTTATCAACTAACGTAACACCTGCATCGTGTAGTGTATCCCGTAACCTGTCTGCCTCTGCCCAGTCTTTAGCTTGCTTTGCCTGTGTTCTTAACTGCACCATATTATTAATGTCTTCATCGCTCAATGTACTATCCTGACGTATGTGTGGCTGCCAGTGCTGTGCTTCATCCTGTAATAAGCCTAGCAATGCTCCACATGCCTGTAAATACTGGTTATCTGCCTGATGTAACCACGCAATAGCTGCGGGTACGTTCATATCGTCGGACAATACTTGGATAAAATCAGCTGGTATATACGGTTGTTGCTGGGTGCTGCTAATACGCCGATACAATTTTTCCAGCTGCTTTGCTGCATCGGTCATTAACTTATCTGTCCAGTCTAGGGGTTTGCCGTAATGTGTGCTAAGTAACGCGAAGCGGATCACTTCCCCTTTCAGTCCATCGTCAAGCAGATTACGTACTGTCACAATATTGCCAAGCGATTTTGACATTTTTGTGCCGTCCACCGTAAGGAATCCGTTATGCATCCATAATTTTGCATAATCAGACCCAACATTTGCACAGCAAGATTGCGCTATCTCATTTTCATGGTGAGGAAATTTTAAGTCCGCTCCACCACCATGAATGTCAAACGTCTCACCCAGATAATGCGTAGACATGGCAGAACATTCAATATGCCATCCCGGACGGCCAGCACCCCATGGGCTATCAAATGTACTGGAGACATCATCTTCCGCATCAGTCGGTTTCCATAATACAAAATCACCTGCGTGACGCTTATACGACTCTACCGCCACACGCGCGCCAGCTTCCTGATCTTCAATCTTGCGACCAGACAACATACCATATTGCCATATGCTTTGCTCAGGTGATGGAGATGTAACATCAAATAAGACATGGCCACCTGCAACGTAAGCATAGCCCCCTTCAACCAGCCGGCTAACCATCGCAATAATTTGGCTAATATGCTCTGTAGCTTTAGGTTCAACCGTAGGAGATAAGCAATGTAGCGCGTTGACATCCTCATGAAACTGATCTGTCACTTCCTGCGTTAGAGTGCCAATTGAAATGCCGCGAGTCATTGCAGCCGCATTAATCTTATCATCTACATCCGTAATGTTTCGCACATATGTGACTGTTTTTTCTCTGTAAAGATGTTTCAGTACACGAAATAACACATCGTAAATGACGACAGACCGAGCATTTCCAATATGTGGCCGCGAATAAACCGTAGGCCCACACACATACATGCCAACCCCATCTTTTTCAGGATGCAGCGGCTCTTTCTGACGCGTCAGTGAATTATAGAGCTGTAATTGAGGTGAAGAGTCGTGTGTCATAGGTAACAGCATATAGGGTATGGTATGGATTAATGTCATCAGCTTATCTTTAAACATACAGACTTCCGGTGGCTGATTATACCCTTTATTTTCGCATGGGTGAATCACGTCATCCCCGCAACTACTCTTCAACGTACCTATCTTCAGGCATTACGTACACATTATCCATCTTACCTAACGAAAGTATTTCATACATTAAATCCGGGTCAGTCCTACATCAATAACTGGCATCTGGATGCTATTGCTGAATATTTATCCGCAATGCAGGAAGGGACATTGCAACGGCTAATTATCAATATGCCACCCCGATCGCTCAAGTCTGTCTCCATAACGGTTGGCTGGAGTGCTTATCTGTTGGGGCATCAGCCTGAAACCCGTATCATTACTGCCAGCTATGCTTCAGGTATCAGTCTGAAACACGCGATGGATACACGATCCATCATGGCAAGCCCGTGGTACCGTTCCGCTTTCCCTGCTACACAATTAATGTCAGGACAAAATGAGAAGCACAAATGTGTGACCACGCAACACGGGTTTCGCTTAGCAACTTCTGTTGGGGGGACGCTAACGGGAGAGGGGGGAGATATCATCATTCTGGATGATCCAATCAGCCCGTCACAAGCGATGTCTGAAACATGGCGTAATAGGGCGAATCAGTGGTTTGACCATACATTATCGTCACGGTTAAATGATAAACAAACAGGGCGCATATTGGTGGTGATGCAGCGTTTGCATGAAGATGATTTAAGCGGATATTTACTTCGCAAAGGCGGGTGGGAGCATTTATGTTTACCTGCACAAGTCGCAACATCTGTAGCGTTTTCATACGGTAATTTCCAGCGCACCATGCAAGCAGGAGACGTGTTGCAGGCTAGTCGTGAGCCAGATCAGGTGCTAAAACAGATACAGCAGGATGTAGGAAGCATGGCTTACGCCGCGCAATATATGCAGCAACCATTCAGTCAAACAGGCCATATGATACAGGCATCCTGGTTAATACCGGACGATCATCTGCCCTGGCCAACAACATTCGACACAATCGTGCAAAGCTGGGATACAGCGATTAAAACAGGTCAGCACCATGACTTAAGCGCATGTGTCACCATTGGTGTGCTAGAGGGGTATTATTATTTACTGGACTGCTTTACTGACCGGCTGGCTTATCCAAACCTGAAACGCGCAATATTAGGCCTTTACGATCAGTATCAGCCAGATATTGTGTTAATTGAGGATAAAGCCAGCGGGCAGTCATTGCTTCAGGATATTCGGCTGGATAATGGTGCCTTGCCGCTCAAAGGAATCATACCTCGTCAGGATAAAGTTAGCCGTGTATCACGTATCACTCCAATGTTAGAAACAGGACAATTGCGTTTTCCAGCTTATGCCAGCTGGTGGGACAAGTTTTATGTAGAGTTACTTGGCTTCCCTCATGGAAAACATGACGATCAGGTCGATGCATTGTCGCAGGCATTGCTATGGTTGAAAGAGCAACGCTCGCGTGAGCGGTATCTTATCCGATCTTTATAAAAGCCCACATGTAACAGCTGGAGAAGTTGCTATTTGGGTGAGCAGGTGAAAGCACTGTACTAAATTATAAGAATAAGTTTATGGTAACAGCAATAAGGACTAACGTTATTTTGCAAGTAGCGAGATGGCGATAGTAATAACGATTGCCAGCGTTCCCAGCACCACTGGCACAAGAATCTGCATTTTTCCATCAACTTTGCTGGCGTTGATCTTTAGGTCTGTAACGTCCTCACGCATAGACTTCATCTCTGCCATGAACACATCAAACCTTGCAGCGTTTCGTTTCTCCGCTTCTTCGAAACGCGAATCCATTTTGTCAAATCGCGAATCCATTTTATCAAATCGCTCATCCATTTTGTCAAAACGTTGATCGACTTTGCTGAATCGTTCATCTATCTTGCTGAATTGCTCTTCAACTTTATTGAACTGCTCTTCTATTTCGCTGAATTTTTCGCTAATTTTATCGAACTGTTCATCGACCTTATCAAATCGTTCACCAACCTTATCAAATTGTGTATTGGTTGTTGTTATGGATTTCTCAAACTTGGCATCAATGCGTGTTTCCAGTGCTATGTCCTGTGTAGCTAATGCATGGGCCAGCTTATGCGCAGAGCCTGTAGAAACCCCTGCTTCCTCTAATGCATCCGTGGTTAAGTCGTATGTATTCTTTGTCATCTTAAAAAGCTGTTTGCGTTATATGTGATGGTCATCCGGTGTTTCCCCTATGCCCGTCTCTGCAACCTACCATTATATGCTAAAAGTCCTAATAAACGGAAGCAAAAAACCGTGTATTGCTGTCATACTGTATTCGTATCCATGAATTGGTCAAACGTACTTTCACCACATACACTGCTATGAAAGCGATGCTTATCACGGGTAATTTTCATGATTTTCTGATTATTCATATTACCTACCGGCACAATGGCAATACCATCTGGCTTTAGTTGTTCCAGCCAGCATGTGGGTACAGAGGATACGGCACATGTGGTAATAATACGGTCATATGGTGCGGTAGTTTCCCAGCCATTCAGTGCATTTTTGCATAATGCTGTCACGTTATGCAGTGAGAGAGTTTCCAATTGTGCTATGGCTCGGCGGTGTAATGGGGCATGGTGCTCCAGCGTATACACACGACGAGCAAGCTGTGCAAGTATAGCGCTAAGGTATCCTGAACCTGTGCCAATATGCAACGCGGTATGCGTGTTTCCTATGTCCAGTGCAGCCAGCATGTCAGCAATCACGTAGGGTGATGGGCTGCTCTGACCGTATCCAATCGGTAATGAGAGGTCATCATACGCTTCATCATAGCATGAAGGCTCTACAAATTGTTCACGCGGCACAGCTTCAATAGCGTCCAGGATAGGGTGCATGATAGCACCTCTGCGGCGTAGTTCCATCACTAACCGTATTTTACCACCAAGATGAAGAGGCGTATGGGAAAAAGAAAATAAATCAGGCTGCTGCATCATTGCTACGAATCAGATGGGTGTGCATCTCATTTAGTGTAGCATGATGTGTCAGGTTGAGTGACACCGGAGTGACAGTAATATGGTTTTGCTGCAATAATGCACAATCAGTGTCTGATTTATGCACCAGTGGATCATAGTCACGGCTACCAATCCAGTAATAGTGACGTCCTCTTGGGTCAATGCGGGCATCCACAGAATCATTCCCGTAACGTCTTCCCTGAATCGCAGGTTTGATGCTTTCAAGCTCCTCTGGTGTGCAATCTGGAATATTGACAGATAATAACACGTCTTTCATCCAGCTATACCCCACCAAATGCGTGATGACCTGCTTAATTGCCTGCGTTGCTGTCTCCCATTGCAAGGGTTGATCTGTACAGATAGCGCGGGAAAAGGCAAGCGAGGGAATATCCATTAACGTACCCTCCATAGCGGCAGCAATTGTGCCGGAATACGTCACATGCTCTGCCATATTGTCACCATGATTAACGCCGGACACCACCAAAGCAGGTGGCTTATCCTGAGGCAGTATATCACGGATTCCCAGCAGCACGCAGTCAGTCGGAGTACCGCTAACAGCAAATTGCTGATGTGCTACCTCACGTGATCTGAGTGGCTGATGTAACGTTAAAGAATGGCCCGCGCCGCTTTGTTCAGTCTCAGGCGCTACCACCCATACATCATCACTAAAGCAACGCATGGCTTGTGCCAATATATGTATCCCTGCTGCATGAATACCATCATCATTTGTCACCAGAATGCGTGCATCTTTAAGGTCGGTAGGAATCGAAAATTGCTGCATCATAAGGCCTTTTGCGCGGGTTCGATGACACTAACACCGCCCATATAAGGGATGAGGGCGGCTGGCACTATAATGCTACCATCTGCCTGTTGATATTGTTCCAAAATAGCGACAATGGTACGACCAATAGCTAAACCAGAACCGTTAAGTGTATGGACGGCTTCCGGTTTTTTGCTCTCTTTAGGGCGATAACGCGCCTGCATTCGTCTTGCCTGAAATGCTCCCATGTTGGAACAACTGGAAATCTCACGAAAGGCATCTTGACCCGGCAACCATACTTCAATATCGTAGGTTTTTTGAGCGCCAAACCCGGTATCCCCACTACATAGTGTCATCACGCGATAATGTAACTCTAGCACTTGCAATATCCGCTCTGCTGCGCTCAACAGGCGTTCATGCTCTTCTAGCGATGCGTCCGGAGTGGTAATGCTGACCAGTTCGACTTTGCTAAACTGATGCTGGCGAATAAGCCCGCGTGTATCTTTTCCGGCAGACCCAGCTTCTGAACGAAAACACGGTGTGTAAGCACAATAACGCAGGGGCAGCATATCTTCTGTAAGCACCTTATCCGCGACCTGATTCGTTAGAGGGACTTCTGCAGTAGGGATCAGCCAGTACCCGTCGGTAGTGCAGAAACTATCCTGTGCAAATTTGGGTAACTGACCCGTTCCATACATCGCATTATCACGCACCATGAAAGGCGGTAATGTTTCAACATAGCCAAATTCCTGACTATGAATATCTAGCATCAGAGAGGCTAACGCCCGCTCCATTTTCGCAAGGTAATGGCGCAATATCACGAAACGCGAGCCAGAGAGTTGCGCGGCTATTTCAAAATCCATCATCTCTAACGCTTCACCCAGTTCATAATGAGGCTTGGGCGTAAAATCAAACGCAGGAGGCTGGCCATAGCGATGTCGCTCGCTATTATCTGCTTCACTCCCGCCATCCGGCACGTCATCAGCCAGTATGTTTGGTAAGGATGCCAGCAATGTCTGCATTTTGTGCTGATCGGCAATGGTATCATCCAGTGCTTTGATCTGCTCATTAATCGCTCTGGATTCTTCCATTAACGCATCTGCGTTATCTCCGGCTTTCTTTTTGCGGCCAATGTCTTTGGCTAACACGTTGCGTTGCTGTTGCAATTCACCTTGTTGCGTAACCAACGCACGATATTGCGCATCCAGCTCTAAAATAGCAGCTGATTGCGCGCCCAGACCACGACGTTGCATGGCAGCGTCAAACGCCTGAGGATTTTCCCGAATCTGTTTTATATCATGCATAGTGGATTACCTGTCATCAATGAACGTTACAGCTACCATTATCATCACAAATGGCGCAAGCAAATATGGCAGTTTAGCTGTCACTAGACATAAAAAGATTCCTACCGTTTTGTCTAACGTACCATATACCTTAAGAGTCCAGCTTCAATGTACACATCACGGGAGCATGATCGGACGGTTTCTCTTTGGCGCGTTCTTCACGGATAATCTCACAATGTTGTAAGCAGTCAGTTGCTTCAGCAGATAATAGCAAATGATCTATCCGATATCCTTCATCGCGATCATATTTTCCACCACGATAATCCCACCAGCTATAGGCATGTTTCGCATCAGGGTGCAGACATCGGTATGCATCATAGTATCCCCTATAGAGGATGTTTCGCAGTGCTGCACGTTCTAACGGGTGGTAGCATATACTACCATCCAGTTTGGAGGGGTGATACACATCATCAGGCAGATAAGCAATATTATAGTCGCCACCAATAATCGTCATTTCTTCATAGGAGAGAAGGCGCTGCATATGCAAATCAAGCTGGTGCATGAAGGTTTGTTTATAGATAAATTTGTCAGAGTCGACCGCCTGCCCATTAGGAACATATACTGAAGCAATACGTAAAACCTGACCAGATACGCTCGTTGTCGCCTCAATATAGCGCGCCTGTTCATCATCTTCATATAGGAAAGTTACCACATCATCCAGCACGGATTTGCTTAAAATCGCTACTCCGTTATAGGTTTTTTGACCCGATACGGCGCAATTATACCCCATATCTTCTATTTCAATATAAGGGAATTTGGTTTCTTCTGCTTTTAGCTCCTGCAACAAAACAATATCAGGTTGATGACGTTGCAAAAAGTCAAGCAAGTGCGTCAGGCGGGAGCGAATGGAATTTAGGTTCCATGTAACAATTGAAACAGAACGAGGTGAAGAAGCAGTGGACATAGTCTTTGAAGATATGCCACAGCTTGCTTTCATATGCCAGTCTTATGTAATTACTGCACAGATGAATCTGGAAAGATAAATGCCTCTTGCCACTGAATAAACTGATCGGAGGGAATGGGTCTGGAAAAATAATACCCTTGCGCGTGGTCACACCCAAGTTTCATCAGCATCGCCAAATGCTCATAGAGTTCTACCCCTTCTGCAATCACCTCAAGACCAAGCTCATGGGCAATATCAATAATCAGCTTAATTACGCGCACATCATCATTGCGCTGATGCATATGCGTGACAAAGCTGCGATCAATCTTGAGGGCATCCACTGGATAGCGTCTTAGATAATCAATAGAAGAATAGCCAATACCAAAATCGTCAATATCCAGACGAACACCCAGTGTTTTAAGATCATGCATCACTGCAAGTGCTTTCTGTGTATCTGCCAGCATAGCCGTTTCGGTAATTTCCAGCACCAGCTTATCTGGTGGCATCTGTGTATTTTCCAGAGCATGAGCAATCATATCGGTGATCTGATGTGAACATAATTCCCGGGCAGAAATGTTAATCGCCATGTTCAAGGCAGCAAAAGCAGGATCACTATGTTGCAGGCAAGCAGTATGGGCAACCCAGTCACTCACATTCTGGATCAATCCGGCTTCTTCTGCTAAAGGGATAAACTGGTCTGGTCGAATACTGCCATATTCTGGATGATCCCAGCGAATCAACGCTTCTACGCCGCTAATTTTTCGCGTTGCTAAGTTGATCTTTGGTTGGTAAAATAACGAGAACATCTCATCATTTACCATCGTTTTTAAGGCGGAGGTGATATGTATCCTGCGAGTTGCTTCTGCATTAAGTTCCTGCGTGAAAAAGCGATAACCACCGCGTCCTTGCTTCTTTGCCTGATGTAGTGCAATTTCTGCCTGATTCAACAAGCTGGATGCATCAGTAGAGCATTCAGGATAGGTTGATACACCAATACTGGCAGATATGTGGAGATCAATCGTGCCTATTTGCGTATTTACGCTCATGGCACTGATAATTTCTTCCGCCATCACAGCACACGCGTCAAAATCTTCTGCAATATCAATGATGATAAAAGTATTACCGGAAAGGCGAGCAAGTATGCTGTCATCGTTAATGACGGATTGCAAGCGTGCGGCCACATCAATCAGTAAAGCATTTCCAATATTATGACCATGTGCATCGTTAATATCTTTGAAATGATCCAGATCAATAAAATAGACACCAATCAATGAATGCTC